>JAYTHI010000256.1:0-11476 GCA_043732685.1 Ferruginibacter sp.
CAGGTAATTTTATAGCAGTTTCTCAGGAATGTACGCACCAGGGTGTATCGGTTCAATTTGTAGCAAACACACAGCAATTTTATTGTCCAAGTCATGGTGCTGGTTTCACTACAACAGGAGCAGTCGCAAACGGACCGGCTACAGCTCCTTTAAAACAATACAATACTGCTTTAACAAATAATACTTTAAGAATATTTTCTTAAAAATATAAAACCACAATGGTTCGGGGCAAGGGGTTAAAAGAACGTTAATTGAATAGTCATTAACTACTCATTATTTCATAAAATTTACCTTGCATCAAACCTATTTAATGAAAGTTTTATTGATACTGATTGTTTCATTTATCCTTTTGCCATCCTCCGTTTGGCTTACTAATTTTAAAAATGCTGAAAAAATTGCTGTTGAAAAACATCAATTGATACTATTAAACTTTTCCGGATCAGACTGGTGCGGACCTTGTATCCGATTAAAAAAAGAATTTTTCCAAAGTTCTACTTTTAATGAATATGCTGATATTAATCTTGTATTGGTAAATGCAGATTTTCCCCGAAGCAATAAAAATAAATTGAGTAAGGATCAGGTGAAAGAAAATGAAGCGCTTGCTGATAAATACAATAGTAAGGGCAAATTTCCGCTCAGTTTATTATTAAATGAAAAAGGTATCGTCTTAAAGGAATGGGAAGGATTACCAACCACATCGCCTCAACAATTTGTACAAGAAATAAAAATATTGCATGACAGCAACAAATAATGCTATTGCTATTTCTCCGGCCATTTTTAAACGGGTGTTGAAATTGATGGGCAATCGTTTTGAAATTAGCGTTGTAGCTGATGCTGAAGAAGAGGTATGGGCTAATAATTGTATTGAAACAGCCATTGGTGAGATACAAAGAATTGAAAGATTGCTTACCACTTTTAATGAAGATAGTCAGACAAATTTAATTAACCTTAATGCAGGCAAAGCACCTGTAAAAGTTGACAAAGAGCTCATTGAACTTATTAAAAGGGCACAAAAAATATCCCAAATAACGCAGGGTGCCTTTGATATAAGTTATGGCTCTATTGACAAACGTTTATGGAATTTCGATAAAACCATGACGGCCCTGCCTGCCGTAGCTACTGCCAGGCGTTTGGTAAAATTAATAAACTATAAAAATATTATTGTCGATTCAGCAGCTCAAACGGTATTTTTAAAAGAAAAGGGAATGCGCATTGGTTTTGGCGGTATAGGAAAAGGTTATGCTGCAGAAAGAGCAAAATATATTTTAAAACAAAATGGAGTTGATGCAGGAATAGTTAATGCTGCCGGTGACCTTACTACCTGGGGATATCAGCCCGAAGGAGATCCGTGGACCATTGGTATTGCCGATCCAAATAAAACAAGGGATATTTTTTCCTGGATGAATATCAGCAATATGTCGGTTGCCACTTCAGGCAATTATGAAAAGTTTGTACTGATTAATAACGTTAAATATGCTCATACTATTGATCCGCATACAGGTATGCCTGTCCATGGAATAAAAAGCGTTACTATTATTTGCAGCAATGCAGAAATTGCCGATGCACTTGCTACGCCGGTTATGATCATGGGTATTGAAGTTGGCTTAAACATGATCAACCAATTAAAGGGTATTGGCTGTATTATTATTGATGAAAATAACAATGTTTTTAAATCTGAAAATATTAATAGTTTATGAGTATTAAAAAAGTATATCGTGTCTTAGGGATAGCTGCTCTCCTAAGTTTTTTTTTCAATAGTTGTACTACGGTTAAAGAATACCAGAAAGGAAAAATAAATGATGCTGAAATGGAGTTGGCTCCCAGAAAGATTCAAAAAACTGAAATGAGTTTTCAATCTTATCGCGAAGGAGCATCCGGTGTAAATGGAGGTAAAACAGGCGGTGGTTGCGGGTGTAACTAATTCAACTGCCTTTCTTCAACATTAAATATTACTCTTTTTAAGTCCTTTATAAAACAGCTTCATGAAAAAAATATGCCTCGCTGCATTAGGTGTTTACCTTAACTTTTTTGCACTCTTCGCACAAACTACAACAAGTCCCGATTCTTCCCAATATAAAAATCGTAGCTTAAAATTAGAAGAAGTTAACCTGGTTAGCAGCTACTACCACCAGGATGGAGATAATGCCGCAGTAACAGGTGGGATTGGTTCAGAAAAATTAACAGATATCGCTAATATTATTGATGTAAAATTTACCAAATACGATAAGCAATACCGCAAACATACCATCACTGCCGAACTTGGTGTTGATACCTACACCTCAGCTTCCTCGGATATGATTGACCTTAAAGCCAATTCGTCAGCATCATCGCATGATGTACGCATTTATCCTTCTCTTTCCTGGGCCATGGACAATGAAAAAAAGGGTACCAGTTTTGGATTGAATGCTTCTGCCTCTACAGAATTTGATTACAAATCTTTTGGTTTTGGTACAAGTTTTTCTAAACGTTCAAAAAATAATAACCGGGAATTTACCGTGAAGGTTCAAGCATATCTTGACAAAGTTTTATTAGTAGGACCGGTAGAATTAAGAACCGCCATCGTACCAGTTAATGGATATGGCAGAGAACATATAAATTACGCAAGTACACCAAGAAATTCCTTTAGCACCTCCTTATCCTATACGCAGGTAGTTAGTCAAAAATTACAATTATTATTTTTACTTGATCTTGCCTATCAAAAAGGATATTTAGGGCTGCCATTTCACCGCGTCTATTTTAATGATAATTCCCTAAAGGTGGAATCTTTGCCTTCAGACAGATTTAAAATACCGATCGGTATAAGGGCAAATTATTTTTTAGGGGATAAAATAATTCTCCGTGGATTTTATCGTTTTTATAAGGATGATTGGGGTTTAACTGCACACACAGCCGACATTGAAACAGCTATTAAAATAACACCTTTTTTCTCCGTAGCTCCTTTTTATAGATTTTATCACCAGTCTGCCGTTAAATATTTTGCACCCTTTATGGCGCACTCAACATCGGATACTTACTATACCAGTAATTACGACCTGTCTAATTTTAACAGCCATTTTTTAGGTACGGGTTTTAGGGTTGCACCACCAAAAGGGATTTTAGGTAACGAACATTTTAGCATGGTGGAAATTAGATATGGTCATTATATCAGGAGCACAAATTTTAATAGCAATATCATCAGTTTAAATTTGAAATTTAAATAAAATATGGTGTTGTTAATTTTTGCCGGATCGGAGTGAAGTTGATCTATATTTATTATTTTTTGATCAAACAAAAGCGGTTGAAATGATATTTTCTGTTACTTCAACTGCGCTATCTTCAAGCGCTATAAATGTGTTTGAAGGTAAAGGCAGAAATAGCGAATTACCAAAGATTTAATTAATTCGTTTCTTGTTGAGTTTTCAATTCAACTACACCTACTTAAAGAAGGTATCCTTCTTAGGCGAGTAAATTTTTAAATATTTATGTCAGCCTTTGCCGTAGGATTATTATGACTTTACCAAATACTTTTAGCTATATTTTCACACCGAGATGTCCGTTTCATTTATTGAAATTTATGTCCGACAGAAATTAAAATTTAATTTTATTTTTTAAATGCTGGTCTTTTTTAATTAAATAAATACTTGTCAACCATTTTTCTTGATGGTATTTTCTCCACAAGTATGCATAAAAATACACAGGTTTTATTTCAATAATCTTTAAATGCTTATAGCAATCGGATAAATACTGTGTATAATTTATTTCAGCAAAATTGGTCATACAGTATAAGCGTTCCTGAATTTTTAATAATATTTTTATTGCAGGTGAAATTTTACTTTTATGATCTAAATTATGCGCAAGTCTCCTTTCCTTAAATAAATATTTAAATCTTATTTAAACTAAATTTTTTATACAATATGTCGGCATAGGCTTTGTAAATTATCCCTTAAGATAGTAATGTCAATTGGTTTATCTGAATTAATTAGGTTGCTATTGAAAAAAATTATTCTTACCTTTTTTTGAACAAGCTTTTAAAATAACAGGAAGTAATTTATAAATTTTTTTTTATGAGCCTTAAAAAATATGATGAAAAACGTGACTTTAAAATAACGAAAGAACCAAAAGCAGGAAAAAGTATAAATAAAAGCAAACTTAGTTTCGTTATTCAAAAGCATGATGCCTCCCGGTTACATTATGATTTTAGATTAGAAATGGAAGGCGTTTTAAAAAGTTGGGCCATACCTAAAGGACCATCAACGGATCCTAAAATTAAGCGGCTTGCAATGATGGTTGAAGACCATCCTTTTGACTATAAAAATTTTGAAGGAAGTATTCCTAAAGGCCAATATGGTGGCGGAACGGTGATTGTTTGGGACAGGGGTACCTATGAGCCTATCGAAAAGCTAAAAGGGAAAAAAGCACAGGAAATTTACCTGTTGCAGGAATTGAAAAAAGGTTCCGTTAAAATAATATTGCATGGTGAAAAGTTACAAGGTGAGTTTGCCCTGGTTAAAACAAAAGGAATCGGAGATAATGCCTGGCTGCTTATAAAACATAAAGATGATTTTGCTTCAAGTAAAGACATTACCAAAGAGGATCACTCGGTAATTTCCGGAAAAACAATTGCTGTAATAAAAAAAGATGGTGATAAAGTTTGGATAAATGGTAAGGAAGAAAAAATTGAAGCGCCCGTAGATAATGGTAAAAAAAAAGTAAAATCAGCAATTCCACCTCCAAAGGAAAAACTGCCTGAATCTTCTATTTCAATTAAAAAGTTGCTTGAAAAAGGAACTGTACAAAAAATACCCATTGGTATAAAACCAATGTTGGCGACCCTTGTCGATGCGCCTTTTGATGATGCAAATTGGATGTTTGAGGTTAAATGGGATGGATACCGCTCATTAGCATTTGTACATAAAGGAAAAGTAGACCTGCTCTCCCGAAACAATAAATCTTTCAACAAAAAATTTGATCCGATACAGGAAGCTTTAAAAAAATGGCATTTCGATACTGTAATTGACGGAGAAATAGTAGTTCTCAATGAACAAGGAATTTCCAATTTTGCACAACTTCAAAATTGGCGTAGTGAGGCCGATGGGGATTTGGTGTATTATATATTTGATCTGCTTTGGTACAATGGTAAAAATTTAACGGACCTACCCCTTATAAAAAGAAGGGAAATTTTAAAAGATATCTTGCCACTGGATAATGATAATATAAGGTTAAGTGAAGATTTTAATTCAAGTGGCACCGCATTTTTTAAGGAAGCTTCAAAAATTGGACTTGAAGGAATAATTGCCAAAAAAGCCGACAGTAAATACGCTGCCGGTGCGCGCAGTAAAGAGTGGTTAAAAATAAAGGTACACAAACGACAGGAGGTTGTTATTGGCGGGTATACTAAAAATGCAGACACATCAAAACAATTCAGTTCGCTTTTATTGGGTGTATATGAAGGTGGCAATTTACAATACGCCGGTAAAGTAGGTACTGGTTTTTCGAATAAAGTACAAAAAGATATGATGAAGCAATTTAAACCCTTGATCAGCCATAAAATTCCTTTTAAAAATTTACCGGATATAAATAAACCATCCCGTTTTCAATCCCATCCGCCAAATGCCAAAGCTACCTGGTTAAAGCCTGAATTGGTTTGTGAGATTGCCTTTGCTGAAATAACCAGTGACGGGGTTTTTCGTCATCCTTCTTTTCAAGGTTTGCGGATTGATAAGAAAGCAATCGATGTTACACGCGAATTTTCAGCCTTAACAGATGATGTGGTTAATGATGCTGGGGAGCAAGAAAATATAAAGGGAAAAACTAAAAATAGTGTGGAAAAACCAATAAAAAAAAGAAGCAACAATAAAAAGCAAATGGCCGGTGTAAAAACAATTGCTCCCGCAAAAAAAGGCAAAGCTCCGACCGAAAATTTAGTTACCGGTAAAATTATAAAGCCCCGCTTATCTTCCGAACGAAAAACATTATTAAATCCCACGGATGAAACACAGGTCCGAATAATTTGCGGACAGGAATTAAAATTTACCCATTTAAGTAAAATATATTGGCCCGATGTTAAGGTTACTAAAAGGGATATGTTTAACTATTACTTTCAGGTAGCTGAATATATTTTACCTTATTTAAAAGATAGACCACTGTCTTTAAACCGTTTTCCGGGCGGTATTACCGGTCCGGGATTTTATCAAAAAGATATTAAGGGTAAAGCACCTGACTGGATTAAAAAAACCTTTCCGTACACTACAGGTGATGGTATAAAAAAAGAGTATTTAGTAGGTGCAGACGAAGCTGTACTATTATGGATGGTGAGCCTTGGTTGCATAGAAATGAACCCCTGGTTTAGCAGGATACAATCTCCGGATATGCCCGACTATTGTGTTATAGACCTTGATCCGGATAAGAATACATTTAACCAGGTAATAGCAGCAGCGCTGGAAACAAAGAAGGTACTGGATGCCTTAAAAGTACCTTCTTTTTGTAAAACTTCCGGCTCAACAGGCATGCATATCTATATTCCGTTAGGAGCAAAATATAGCTACGATCAAGCGCAGTTGTTTGCCCGTATCATTGTAAATAATGTACACAACCGCTTGCCTGAATTTACAAGTGTTGAGCGTACGATAGTCAATAGAAAGGGTAAGATGTACCTTGATTTTTTGCAAAACCGGCCCGGTGCTACCATTGCAGGTCCGTATTCATTAAGACCAAAAAAGGGTGCCACTGTCTCGATGCCACTGCATTGGGATGAAGTTAAACCCGGCTTGAAGATGAAAGACTTTACTATTTTTAATGCAATGGACCGGCTTAAAGTTGTCGGTGATCTTTTTAAAGGAGTATTGGGCAAAGGTATTGACCTGGATAAAATTATATTAAAAGCGGAAAAACTTTTTTAATTAATTATTCCTTTTATTAGTTAATTGAGGTGCCATTTCTTTTAGATAATAAAAGGAACTATCTTATTGTTTTTTTTATACTATTGAACCCATATGCCTAAAAAAAGTGCCGGTATTTTATTGTATCGTTTTCAAAATAATGTTATTGAAGTTTTGTTGGTACATCCCGGTGGACCATTTTGGGCCAAAAAGGACCTGGGTATTTGGTCAATTCCAAAAGGGGAGACTGCCGGAGCAGAGGATGGATTGGAAACTGCAAAAAGAGAACTGCAGGAAGAAACAGGAATAATCGCCACTGGTCCATTTGTAATTTTGAAACCGGTTACCCAAAAAGCAGGAAAAATTATTTCCGCATGGTCAATGGCCTTTTATGAAGGTTTACCGGAATTAAAAAGCAATACTTTCGAAATGGAATGGCCGCCAAGATCGGGCAAAAATCAATTGTTTCCCGAAATTGATAAAATGGCCTGGTTTACTATTGATATGGCAATGGAAAAAATAAATATTGCACAACAATCTTTTTTAATACAAATAACTGAACTTCTTATAATTTGATTGTCTGGAAGTAATGCTTAATAAAAACTGCGGTGCTATAGATAAAATTCATTGGTAAAAAATTATTGTCCATGGCATTTAAATTATACACTTCAAGCTTATTTATTTTGTATTTAGTATTTTTTTAATTTTATAGCCACTGCAAAAATTGTATTGGTTCAGGTTGCCCCTCCATAATTTGCTAATCATACACTTAAATAATATATCTTCAAAAAGGAATTATTATTAATTAAAGTCCGGGCTACATTTTATTAATTTAAATAAAAACAACTTAAATAATAACTTTCCTTTTATATTTAAACAAAATTTTAAAAAATGCTGTATAAGTTATCGCTATCAATAAATAGTAACTTAGCATTATTTCATTTTTAAACCCATTTACAATACATAATTAATTTAAATGAAAAAAGTAGTACTAGTAACAGGAGCATCATCCGGTATAGGTTTAGCCTGTGCAAACGCATTGGTTGCAAGTGGACATATAGTATATGGTTCTTCCAGAAATTTATCCCGTACCGCTGGTGTATCCTTTAAACCGGTGGAGTTGGATGTTACTGATGATACCTCTGTTAAAGCCGCTATCAGCCTTATTTTAAAGGCCGAGGGCAAATTGGATGTGCTGGTAAATAATGCTGGAAATGGTGTAGCCGGACCTGCTTACGCTATGCCCGTAGATGCTGCTAAAAAACAATTTGAAGTCAACTTTTTTGGAGTGGTCCGTATGTGCAGCGCCGTTCTTCCCGGAATGATAGATGCTCAAAATGGCTTAATTGTAAACATAGGTTCTTTGGCAGGCTTATTTGGTTTACCTTATCAAAGTATGTACAGCGCCTCTAAATATGCTATTGAAGGATATTCTCAAAGCTTGCGAATGGAACTGATTAATACAGGTATTAAAGTGGTGGTTATTAATCCCGGTGATTTTAATACAGCCTTTAGCCGGAACCGGGAAAAAATTGATTTTACGGTTAACAATAAAAAATTAGAAGGAGAGTACAATGCGGCAATTACTGCCATTGAAAAAGATGAAAGTATTGCCCCTCATCCGGAATCTCTTGCCAAAAAACTGTGTCAAATAGTAGGTGCTTCTAAACCAGCTCACCGATACCTTATTGGCGGCTTGGGTCAGACAATTGTGCCAACCCTTAAAAGAATTTTACCCGGTTTTCTTTTCGAAAAATTAATGAATGATCATTACGGCATAAAATAAATAATTGGATTGGGTAGATAATTCGCATATCATTGATAGCCGCTATTTTTTTGTGACATCAATAAACAATAAAATAAAAAATAAGTGTTGCTGAAAAGAACGCATTTTTTATAACGGCCTCCTCTTCATTTAAGTTGCGCATTATTTACTTACAAAAAATAAATTTTTTCCGCCACCAAAACGACCTTCAATTAATTAAATTGTAAAAGTTTTTTTAAATGTTAAACTACAGTGTTTTCAAGAAAATTTTATTTGTAATTAAGTTGGTCAGTTGATCTGTGGCGGCACGGATTTTAAATTAAAATTTTAAGTAAGCATAAATTAGTTTTTTAATGATGCCTGAACTAAAAAATAATAAAAAAACCATCTGGGCCTGGGCCATGTTCGATTGGGCCAACCAATCTTATAATATGGTAATTACGTCCACTATTTTTCCGGCGTATTATGTGGCCATTACTGCCAATAAGCAAAATGGGGATATGGTCAATTTTTTTGGACATAAATATGTAAATACCGTTTTATCAAATTATATATTAGCATTGTCTTATTTGATCATTGTGGTGATGCTGCCCATATTAACCTCTATTGCCGATTATCGCGGACATAAAAAATTATACATGCAGGTATTTACCTGGATGGGTAGTTTGGCTTGTGCCTGTCTATTTTTCTTTACCATGCAAACCTTCGAATTTAGTATGATCTGCTTTGGTTTGGCCTCAATTGGGTATTGCGGGGGTTTTGTTTTTTATAATAGTTACCTGCCGCAAATTGCAACTATCGATCAGCAGGATGCTGTAAGTGCCAAAGGTTTTATTTATGGTTTTGCAGGTAGTATTGTGGTGCAGGTTATTTGTTTTGTTTTTGTTTTATCTCCTTCAACATTTGGTATTACTGATGATGCACTTCCCGCAAGAATATCCTTTTTAATTGTGGGTATATGGTGGATTGGGTTTTCATTTATTGCCTTCTACCTATTGCCAAAAGGCATACCCAACGCGGGTTCACACAAATACAATGTATTAACCGGGGGCTTTAAAGAGTTGGTAAAAGTTTGGAAAAATGTTCAGCAATTACCCTTACTGAAACGCTTTTTACCCGCATTTTTTTTCTATTCGGTAGGGGTGCAGACGATCATGTTGGTAGCCGCAAATTTTGGCGCAAAGGAATTGCGCATGCCAGAAGAAAGTTTGATCAGTATTATTCTTATCATTCAATTGGTAGCCATTATTGGAGCTTCTTTTACGGCAAAACTTTCTGCCAGGTTTGGCAATGTAAAAGTACTTTCTGCAATCGTGGCTATCTGGTCATTGATATGTGCCGGAGTATATTTTATAACCAATGCCCAACAATTTTATGTGGCAGCAGTATTGGTTGGTTTGGTAATGGGCGGTGTGCAATCTTTATCCCGCTCCACTTATTCAAAATATATTCCGCAAAATATTCCTGATACCGCTTCTTATTTTAGCTTTTATGATGTTACCGAAAAACTTTCCATCGTGGTAGGCTTATTTACCTTTGGATTTGTAGAGGCAGTTACGCACGAAATGCGAAATTCGGCCCTGGTACTGGATGGTTTTTTTATTATTGGCTTGTTGTTACTTGTTTCCCTTGCTATAATTGAACACCGCTCAAAAAAACTAGTCTTGATGGCCGGTTAAAATTTAAGCTTTTTAATTGAAAGGTTTGTGATGACTAAACAGGTAATAATTGAACTTCTACTATCGCTATCTTCCAGGCAAAATACATTTTCAGGATTTATTTTAACGGTATTTAATGTTGATCTTAAAACAAGAATTTCAAGTATGGAAGGATCTGTTCATTAAAAAGGAAGACAAAATAACTTATACAAAAAAAGATGACATTGCTGTCATCTTTTTTTTATTGCAGTAGTGTGTAGTTGCAGAGGTAATGCAAACTTATTTTTGAACCATTATTTTAGTAGTGTAAATAGTACCGTTAGCAATAACTTGCAATAGATACATACCCACCGGCTGATTGGTTAAATCAATAACTGATTTTAATGCAGCTGCTTCATATACCTTTTTACCATTTAAATCAAGCACCATTGTTTTTGATACCTGGTTTTTATCTCCGGCAAATACAACTTTAAAGCTACCGGTTGATGGGTTCGGATAAGCATAAACATTGAGTACATTGCCATTACCGCAGGCAACAACAGATATTGTTTTACTAAATAATGAAGTACCGTCGATATCTGTTTGCATTATTCTATAAAAATTTACTGCAGCCATGGCTGAAGAATCTGTATAAGAATAATTTTTTAGTGTAGCGGAATTACCGGCACCCATAATCTTTCCTTTTGATGTCCAGTTTACCGCATCTGAACTTTGTTGTACAGTAAAATAGCTATTATCCTGTTCGCTTTCAGTTGAAAATCTTAATACCATGTGGTTATTATCACATTGACCGGTTAGGGAACTAAATTTTACCGGAAGTGGCGTTGCTATTGGAGTAGATGCTTTTATGGTGGTAATAGAAATACTTCCGGTAATAGAAGCCAGTCTTCCGGATAATGATCCTGCATCCATAGTAATATTTCCTGCATCTGAAATAGCATTTCCTAACATGGTTACTGTGTTTCCAATTATTAAATTTCCACTTTTAATAATCCAAAAAACATTATTTGCATAGGCGTTATTTACTAATGACATGATTGTAGCAGGTGCAATAGTTAATCCATTGTCGTAAATAAATATAAATTTCTTTTGATTATTACCTTGAGCATCTAAAACAATTGAGCCGGATATATTACCCAGACTGCTAAACTCATAAATACCAGGAGTTATAGTAGTATTTGCTAAAGTTGAGGATG
>JAYTHI010000257.1:0-29111 GCA_043732685.1 Ferruginibacter sp.
ATTTCGAACGTCTCTGCAATTACCACAGCGATATGCTGTCCGTTATAAAATATTTTTTCAGTTTGCAGAGGTAATAATTCCCTTTCTGCAAATTTTCCACTGATAGGTTTACCGCTGATAAAAGGTTGAAGTTTTACTGCATTTTTGTAGGTCATTACCGCAATAACTCCTTTCAGCGTTTCGGCTGCACTGGTATCAATATTTTGAATGGTTCCCTTAGATATCGTGCTTTGAACGGTAACTCCGTAGGCCATATTTTTCAACTTAAATTCACCTGCATACGTTGCAGTACCCGTTACTTTAAGCGGACCATCTTTTCGGTCGATGGGCTTTCCTACAATATTATCTGCCATATTATCCTCCTATGTTTTGAAATGCTTTAATGATAGTTCTTTTTGCAAGCGCCGGTTTAAATGCGTTGTAAGTAAATGTTACCGCATCCTGCAAAGCAATTTCGGCAGCCTCGCTGATTATTTGTTTTGAGTAATTTTTACCGGTAAGAAATTGTTCGGCCCCGGTAGCACGCCAGGGTTTTGTACCCACACCGCCCAATGCAATGCGGACCTGCTTTATAATTTCTTCTCTTTTATCTAAAGCAATAGCGGCAGAAACTACCGCAAATTCATAGGAATGCCTGTCACGCACTTTTACATAACAGGAATTAGATGCAAAAGGCAAGGCAGGTATTTCAACATGAGTAATTAACTCACCGTGCTGAAGCGTATTTTCAATGGAAGGGTTATTACCTGGTAAGGTGTAAAAAGCGGCAAAATCAATAATTCTTTTTGCTTGAATTCCCTGCACATGTATAATTGCATTCAGGGCAGAAAGTGCTACACACATATCGGATGGATGTGTAGCAATACATTGAGAACTGGTACCTAAAATCGCATTCATTCTGTTGTAGCCATTAATGGCAGCGCAGCCGGAATCAGGCACCCTTTTATTGCAGGGTGTTGCCGTATCAAAAAAATAGGGGCACCTGGTTCTTTGCAAAAGATTTCCACCAACGGAGGCCATATTTCTTAATTGTGGTGAGGCGCCTGAAAGCAAAGCCTGAGACAACAGTGGATAATTTTTAACAATAATATTGTCATAGGCAAGATCACTATTGCTCACCAATGCCCCAATCATAATATTCCCGTTGGGCAGCATTTCAATTTTATTCAGCCCAATTGCTGTAATATCTATTAACAAGGTTGGTTTTTCAACATTCATTTTCATCAGATCGATGATATTTGTACCTCCTCCTATAAAATGAGAAGTGTCAGTTACGGCTTTTATTGCCTCCTCTGTATTTTTTGCCTTTGAAATGGTAAATGGATACATAATAATGTATTGATCAAAATAATTAAAATATTATTTAAACAGCCTGCTGCACTTCTTTAATGGCATCAAGAATATTTTGGTATGCCCCGCAACGGCAAAGATTGCCACTCATTAGTTCCCTTATCTGCACATCCGTTTTTGCATGTCCTTCTTTAATTAATGCTACCGCCGAACAGATTTGTCCGGGTGTGCAATAACCACATTGAAATGCATCATGTTTTAAAAAAGCCAGCTGCATGGGATGAAGATTTTCCGGTGTACCCAGACCTTCAATGGTGGTAATTTTTTTTCCTTCGCACATACCGGCGAGCATTAAGCAGGAATTCATTCTTTTACCATTTACCAAAACTGTACAGGCACCGCACTGTCCCCGGTCGCAACCTTTTTTAGTACCGGGTAAATTGAGGTGTTCTCTCAGCGCATCAAGCAGGGTAACCCGGCTATCCAATTCCAGCGATTTTATTTTGCCATTTATGGAAAGTTTTACAATAAGATTTCCTGCCGCGGGAAGTCCCATTTTATCTACCGGCAATCCATTTGCATTGGCAGCAGTAAGCAGCGTTACTCCTGCACCAATTGCGGTAGCTTGTTTTAGAAAATCCCTGCGACTCGCTCCTTTTAAAAGCGGAAGAGGTTGTTTATCGTCCATTAAAATCATTTTAAAGTTTTATAGATATCACGATGGTATCATCATAAATATAGCAAGGAAAAACATGCCAATTATTATTTGCTTCTTCTAAGGAGGATATAATTACATTTTGATTACATCTTGTTTAGCAAAGCCAATCAATTATGGGGAGGATATTTAAATAGCAGGAATGTTGAAGGGTTTATTCATTCACCAACGTTTAACTTAAAGGCTTTTATTTTGTATCAGGCAAACTGCACATCGAGTATTTAAATACGCATACTTTTAGATTATAGTATTTTATTTCTCTACAAAATAATTAGGACACCCGATATAATTTGAAGCGCGCCTTGATAAGCGTTTATAAAATTTTAAAAAAATAAGGTAAATAAAAACTACATACCTGAGAGATTATTTTGACAATACCCTAAAAACAAGGCTATATAAAAAATTATTGGAAATAAAAAAGACTGCCTATACAGACAGCCCTTTTTTATAAATTTTTAATAACAATTAATTATCTGTACATAAAATATTTAATGATAATTCTGTAGCAGATATTGGCCAGATATAACCCACATCAGTCGGTAATTTACTTTGTGCACTTCCTTTAGCGGGAATGGTTTGCAAAAGCCGCATGATATCATTGTTTCTTTGCCCTTCACCTAAAAATTCAATCCTTCTTTCGTTTAGGATAGCATTGATTAAATCGGTAGTGGTCACAAAATTTGCTGCCGTAAAGGTAGTGGTCGCATCAGAACGGTTTCTAACAGCATTTAATAAAGCTACTGATTGGTTGTCAATGGTACTTGGAGGAGACAAGCGAACCTTTGCTTCTGCCAAATTTAACAGCACTTCTGCATACCGGATAACCGGAGCATAATCAGTAAACGGAGCACCTGTCGGATACTTGGTATTTAAAAAAGATTTGCCTGCAAAAGCAGCTATGAAAGACCTTCTTTTATCGGAAGGCAACCATTTTGTATCTGCAATAATACCGTTGGGGTTTAAAGAAAACTCCGCATTTCCGGTGGATTTAGAAAAATAATAACCTAACTGATTTTGGGTACCGGGATTATCGCCATCCGTACTGGTCATCGGCATTGAAAAGATAGACTCAGTTGTAGTATAATTGGTAAACACAGTAGCGATATTCGCTTGTAAAGCATGCGCAACACCGGTTGTAGCTGTAAAAGGTGCAGTAGCCGAAACAATTTTATTGGCTTCTGTTATTACATTGCCATACTGTTGCATGGTTAAATACACCCTTGTTTTTAGTGCAATAGCGGTGTTTCGATGGGCACGGGTAGTATTGTCGCTACCGGTGTAAGTCAGGGGCAAACCAGCTTCTGCCTCATTTAAATCCTTTATTATTTGTGTGTACACTTCTGCCACCGTATTACGGGCTTTACTACTTTGTCCGCTACTTTTAATACCGGTAAGTCTTAGTGGAACACCGGGTTTAGCTCCCATCCCATCTGCAAAAGGACGTGCATAATATTGCAGTAAGGAATAATAAGAAAGGGCCCTGATTAATTTCGCCTCAGCCATATAATTACCGGCCAATGCTGAACCAACAACAGCTGTTCCGGCAGAAGCCATTCCTTCCAAAAAAATATTACATACATTAATGGTAAAGTAAGCCTGCGACCATAAATTTACTACTGATGAGGCCGTATTGGTAGGATTTAGATTCCATACATCTGAACCGGTTACTAAATTGGAAGTTTCATTAATAAAATCTTCCCCTTTTATATCGCCATAAATGATGTACCTGCCACCATAAAAAGTACCGCTTTTCATTGCGCCGTATAGTGATAGCAATTGTCCCTGTATTCGGGGAATGGTACTAAATGCAGAAACATCTGCAATAGTGGTTTGCGGAATGGGTGTTAATAGTTCTCTTTTACAGGAAGAAAACGTTGTTGTAGCTATTGCTGCTGCAAATAAATATTTATAATTGAGTTTCATTTTTTGATTTTTTGGTAATAAAATAATTCTAGAATCCTACATTAATGCCAAATAAAATTGTTCTTGCGTTTGCAGATGTATTTCTATCAACCCCTTGCGATGTGGTGCTGCCTCCGTTAGAAGAAACTTCCGGATCAGGACCAGGATATTTTGTAAATACTGCTAGGTTTTGTCCGCTTACATAAAACCTGAAATTGCTAAGTTTCAATTTATCCAACAATGTTTTTGGCAATGAATAGCCAATAGATAGGTTCTTAAATTTTACAAAGTCGCTTTTAAATACATTAATATCTAATGGCATAGAGGATCCGTTCGAAACGTTATCGCCATACACCGGTTTGGCATATAATTTATTTTGATCGCCTTTTGTTGCCCATGCTGAGGTTAAAACATCTTTAGCATTGTTCCACCAGCGTTGGTCGTGCAAACCTGCGTTACTGCCATAATAAAGGTATCCGCCATATTGATAGGTAAACAATACATTTAAATCGAAATTTTTATAATGAAAAGTGTTGTCGAAACCACCATAAATATTAGGCTGGGTATTTCTGTACATCACACCATCAGAAGCTTGTGTTATAGAGGCGCCGCCCTTCGGGTTAATATATTTTACCGTACCATCGGCCTGCGTAGAATAATTAAAGGTACCCGGTGCTGCATAATATTGATAGTATACATTTGTACCGGCAGAGTTTACAAAAATTCGTTTTCCTGTAGCGGCATCAACTCCATTTGTTCTTATCACAAATAAATAGCCCAAAGAATTACCTGCCATGGTTTGATTAACGGTTTCCAAACCGGCGGTTGCTGTTTGAATATTTGTAAGACCGGGAGCCAAAGCGGTTACCAAATTTTTATTGGAGGTTATATTGTAAGAAGTAGACCAGCTAAAATCTTTTACTTGCACCGGAGTAGCATTTAAAGTTACTTCCAATCCTTTATTATACATAGAACCTACATTTTGTGGTGGGTTAGTTGGAAGACCTGCAGAGGGAGATTGTGGTACATATAAAATTAACCCATCGATGGTATTTTTATAATAAGCAAGTTCTCCGGAAATTCTGTTATTAAGTAATCCAAATGAAAATCCAACATCAGACTTTTTACTGGTTTCCCATTTTAATAAGGGGTTGCCTACAGCAGAAAATCCAAGGGTGCTTGCTCCGCCATATAAACCAGATTTAAAGGTGGAGTAAGGTGAATAATCGCCGATTCCTCCGATATTACCTACTTTACCATAACTACCTCTGAAACGTAAACTCGAAAATATTTTATTTAAACCTGCTTTTTCCCAGAAATTTTCTTTGGTTATTTCCCATCCTGCAGAAACACCATAAAAAACGCCTTTTTTAATTCCTAAAGCAGAGTATTCATCCTGGCGAATATTTCCGCTTAAATAATATTTACCATCAAAATTATAATTTAACCTGCTAAAACCTGATAGCAAATAGTTTTCGCTTAAAAAAAGATCTGCCGGATTATTTGTTGTATATCCTGCCTGAACAACGGTATAAGCCAAATCAGATAAACCTTGTCTTTGAATACCGTAACCGGAAGATTTGCGTGTTTGTTGTTCATTACCTACCAACAAATTTACATGGTGCTTTTTGCCGAAACTATGTTCAAACTGTGCTGTGTTGGTCCAAAGCGAAGTTTTGTATTTTTCAGCCCCTGCCCATGCATAACCTTTATTGCTCCAGCCATCGCCGGCAACAGGAGTTTGAAAGATATCGTTGTCAACCAATAAATAATCTATACCAAAAACAGTTTTTAAGGTTAGCCATTCAAAAGGTTTTACCTGTAAATAGGCATTAGATTGTATCCGGTTATTTTCGCTGTTGGAACGGTTTAAATTTAAACTTACTACTGGATTATAATAAGAAAGTGATGACAAGCCTGTAATATTGGCACTACCAACTGCGGCACCATTAATATTATAGCTTCCATTATTATTGTAAGGGGAAATTATTGGAGGCAATACAAAATTTAAACGACCTAAACCTCCGGTGTTAAAAGCTTCTCCACTTAAAGAGCCTGAGGAAGTAGCAGCAAGATTTCTTTCGTTGGAGAAGGAAATTTTACCACCAATGGTCACTACTTTGTTAACCCTGCTATCTACATTAAATAATACATTTATTCTATTAAAATTGTTCTTTTTGATGATACCCTCCTGCTTTGTATAGCCGGTTGAAAAATAATAGCTGGTATTATCATTGCCTCCAGATACATTTAAATTATGACTGTTTGAAACGCCCTGGCGATAAATATAATCAGACCATTTGGTATTTATTGGGACACCGGCAGCATCTTTAATGGAAGAATAAGTTATGGCTGCTGCACCTGGATTATTAGCCACCGCTGAAGTCTTAAATTTAATATACTCATCGGCATTTAAAGTTTGTGGTAAACGATATGGGTTGGTATAACTTACCCAGGCGTTATAATTAACTTTTGCCTTACCGGATTTACCTTTTTTGGTTGTTACAAAAACAACACCATTAGCGGCACGGCTACCGTAAATTGCCGTAGCTGCTGCGTCTTTGGCAATATCAATACTTTCAATATCATTTGGATTTATACTAGCCAATGCATTACCCGCAGCACTTGTAGAACTAAAATTTTCAGTAAAGGACGGAACACCATCTACCACTATTAAAGGATAAGAGCTAAGAGAAATAGAATTTGTACCGCGGATTCTGAAAACGGGCGGAGCATTTAACACGCCGCTTGGCACCGTAATTTGTACACCCGCAGCACGACCGGCCAAAGCCTGGTCAAAGGTTTGAACGGGCTTATCAGCAATTACACTTCCTTTTACTGTTGCAAGGTTTCCGGTAACGTCTTTTCTTTTTTGCGTACCATAACCTACAACAACCACTTCGGAAAGTCCTTTTGATTCCTGATCCATGGTAAGGTTGAGTTGTCCTTGTCCGGAATAAATTATTTTTACATCTGAATAACCTACTGCGGTAACGTCAAGAATTTTACCCGACTTAAGGTTAAGTTCAAAGGAACCATCTTGTTTGGAAAGGATTGTATTTTTATCGCCGCTGACTTTTAAAGTGGCGCCAATTATGGGCAGGCCATTTTTTGAATCTGTTATTTTGCCTTTAACAAGGGTTTGGGCAAATACAGGCGCAGTAATTAAGACTGCAATAATAATTGCGATTATTCTCATAATGGTAGGTTTAGTTAAGATTAAAACTAGTTAAATATCTTTAACAAAACGTTTACTACCAATTAACAAAACAGTATTTAAAATTTAATTAGTAAAATTATATTTAAATTATTAATAATATATAAATCTTAAGAAAAATATTTTGGATTAAAACTACTGAATATTAGCTATTTACATAAGTTAAATATCCTAAATCTATTATTTTCATTACTTTAATTTCGGCGCTTTCACTTAATTAGTGTTAATAACTCTTTATAAATTTTATAATGATTCTATTAAGATTTTTATTTTAAATTAACAATTACTAATGATTAGTAAAGGTATTATGCTTGATTTTAATAAAATAATTAGGTTCAGGACCAGGTAAAAAAATAAAATTATTACCGATTTTAAACGGGCGCTATTTTTACTATTTGTTTCAGTTTTTAAAAATAGCTTGCAGAATTTGATACACCAATGTCAACATAATGCCTATTAAATCGCTCAATACTTTTTAGTATCGATTTCAGTTTTTGTGAAGAAATTAAAATTACCATCTTAGCAGGAATAATACTTGGTGTTTTGGTGTCGGTTTTACTCTTAGCAGTATTTAGTGCGGCTCAAACAAATTTTGATAGTTCCGTTTACCACAATATCTCCGGTAATTTAAATGATCATTTTGACCGGCAAATTATTGACAGTTTGTTCGTTGCCAAGAAATAAAGAAAAGTATTTACTAAGGCTTAACAAACAACATTATAATTAGCAAAAGAATAAGTATTAAGGATGCAACCTTTATACTAATTGTGTGGGTTTTCTTTATTTTACCTTCAAATCGCCGGAAAAATTTTATTACAAGTAAAATTGATTGTGCCAGGCTATCATTGGCAATTTTAAAAGGTTAAATACTTTGAAGAGAACAGTTCAAACTTCACAATTGTGTTTATTTTGAATACTCTTTTTAAAGTATAAATGGAACAGATTTTGATGCTATAAATTTATCATTGGAATCTGTTTTAATGTAAAAAGTAACATTAAATTTATCAAGAAGGTGTATAAATTCAACCTTGTATACCCCCTGATAAACAAATACAAATTTGTTGTGAAAAGATTTTTCATTAATTGTTGCAATGAAATTCCTTACAAATAATTTATTTATAATCCGGCACATTTAAAGAAATGCTATGAATTCAAAAGTTGATTTCTTTTTTATCAAATCTAAAAAGTGGCAGGAAGAATTAAATCTGTTAAGAATTATTCTTATGGCTTGTGGTTTAACTGAAGAATTAAAATGGGGCGTACCTTGTTACACCCTACATAAAAGAAATGTTATATTAATTCATTCATTTAAAGAATACTGTGCCATATTATTTTTTAAAGGCTCATTGTTAATGGATACCGATAATATATTAATTCAGCAAACAGAAAATGTTCAATCAGCCAGACAAATAAGATTTACAAATACGCAGAATATAATTAAGCGGGAACCTATCATAAAAGCATATGTCATCGAAGCCGTCGAAGTAGAGAAGTCAGGTTTAAAAGTAGCTTTTAAAAAAAATACCGCATTTACCATCCCGAATGAGTTGCAAATTATATTCTCCAATACGCCTGCATTAAAAACAGCTTTTATATCATTAACGCCTGGGCGGCAAAGGGCTTATCTTCTTTATTTTGCGGCATCAAAACAATCTAAAACAAGGTTATCGAGAATTGAAAAATATATCCCTAAAATTTTAGCTGGAAAGGGATTAAATGATTGATCCCATTCCATACCTTTTTTAACGTACAATCAATCCATCCTTTAAACGAATAATGCGGTTACCATAAGTAGCATTGTGTTCGCTATGCGTTACCTGTACAATGGTTATATTTTCCTGCACGTTTAATTTCTTAAAAAGTTCCATAATTTCTTTTGCCTGATCGCTGTGCAAATTGCCGGTTGGTTCATCTGCAAAAATAACTTTAGGGTTACCCGCAATTGCTCTGGCAATACCTACCAACTGCTGTTGTCCGCCGGAGAGTTGGGCAGGAAATAAATCTTTTCGACCCACTATATTAAATTTATCCAGTAACTCTGCTACCCTGCTCTTTCTGTCGGAGGAGGAAAGGCCCTGGTATAATAAAGGTGTTTCAATATTTTCGTACACCGTTAGTTCATCAATTAAATGATAGGCCTGAAAAACGAAGCCTATTTGATTGCGGTGCAATTCTGTTCTTTTCTTTTCTGTTAAGCGGGAAACATTTTCGCCGAGTAACAAATATTCGCCGTCGTTTGGTTCTTCCAGCAAACCCATAATATGCAATAAGGTAGATTTTCCGGAACCCGATGGCCCCATAATGGAAACAAATTCACCTTGGGCTATATCAAGACTTATATCGCTTAATACATAGGCTTTTCTTGAACCGCTGTTGTAGTATTTGTAAACGTTTTTAAGTTGTATCATAATTTTATTTTGCCGGTAAGGCGGTAAGTCGTTTTTATATTTTGCCGTTAAGGCATTCAGACGTATTTGTATTTTTTAAACATCGTAATATTTTTAAAGTATTTTCAAGTTATTTCATATTTATTTTTGCCGTTAAGTCGTGTAGATATTTTTTTTATTTTTAAATCATTTATAACTTTATTTGCGATAAATAGATTTAACGTAAAAAATATTTTTAGAAAGTTTAATTTATTCACTTTTTAAATTTTTAATCGGATTAGCCAGCGCAGCTTTTAATGTTTGAAGGCCAATTAATAAAAGTGTAACCAGGGCCAATAAAATAATTGGCCATAAAAAGGGTTGTGCTGTTAAATTGATGCGATAGGCATAATTGTTTAGCCAGTTCGTCATAATATAGTATGCCAACGGACAAGCCACTACTGCAGCAATGAGAACAACGAGCATAAAATCTTTAATAAATAATGATGTAATATTCGGTACAGATGCGCCAAGCACTTTTCGGATACTGATCTCTTTTATCCGTTTATGTATAGTTAATGAAACTAAACCCAGCACCCCCAGTAAAACAATTATTAAGGAGAGTATTGTTGCGGTAAAGGCTGCTTTTTTTAGTTGAATTTCGGTTGCGTATAAATTCTTTAAAGTCTCCTCCATAAAACTGTATTCGAAAGAACTAGCCGGTAATAACTGCGACCATTTTTTTTGAATAGCCGCTATACTGGCAGGAATATTACCCGGTTTTATTTTAAAAGAAAGATACCGGTAATTAGGTGCAAACTGAACATTAAAAAACAGTACCGGCGCAATAGCCTGCTGCATAGAACCAAAATGGAAATTGTTGGTTACCCCCTTTATGGTAAAAATTGTTGGATCACCGGGAACCTTTACCTGACCGCCTATTGCAGCTGCTGCATTTTTAAAGCCCAATACTTCAACCGCCTTTTCATTTACAACTATTTTCCCAGAATCGTTTCCTAAATCACTAAAAAAATTACCTGCTTTTATAGGTATCTGGTAAGTATTTAAGTAATGCTGATCTGTTATCAATAATTGCATCGGCGTAGCCCTGGTAGAATCTTCCCCCATTTTATAAACTGGTGGATTACCGCCATTATTACCATTGGGTATTTCATAAGATAATGTTACACTGTTGATTTGAGGAAGCGCAGCAAATTCATTTCTGACAGTTTCCATTTTTTGAACACCCGCGTTGGTCCAATCTCTGGGCACCTGTGCAGTTAAAATAAATTCTTTGTTATAGCCGAGTTGTCCATTAAAAAAATGATCCAGTTGCTGCGTAATAATATATGCTGCGATCATTACCAGCATTGCAATACTAAACTGAAAACCTACCAATGATTTACGCAGCAAAATGCTTTCTTTAACTGATTTTAATTTCCCTTTTACAGCATCGGCTGATTTAATGGACGATAATATAAATGCAGGATACAATCCAGCCAATAAACCTACTACTACTATAATTGCAACAGGTATTAACACAAAATATACCGGAAAAGAATACAGCGATAAAATTGGTTTTCCAATTAAACCTGCAAATAAAGGTCTTAATAATGGGTAAGCGAGCAAACTCAATACGGTTGCAATAAATACCAATACGGTGGACTCTATCAGAAACTGAAAGATAATTTGTTTTCTTTCCCCACCCATTACTTTGCGTACTCCTATCTCCCTAACCCGTGCGGAAGAACTGCTGATGGCCATATTTATAAAATTTACAATGGCCATCAGCAGGATAAAAAAGGCTACAAAAGAAAGGGTATAAAGCATTCTTTTTACAAGTCCATTGTTTTTAGAAAGGTAATAATCTGTAAGCAAAACGGGATGCACCGTTAAATTTTCCTGAATAATACCGGATGTATGCTGAGCCAGCAATTGTCGAATTGGCTGCTCAAGTTTTTTTGCTGATACGCCATCCTGCAACTCAACATAAGAGATTATCTGGTTGTTTCTCCAGGCATCCAGATCATTTCTTCCAAAATATGTAAATGCATTAATAGGTACAAAGAAAGTATTGATATTAGCTGAATTTAATTGGGTGACTGAATTTTCGGCGATATCATTTAATACCCCAGTTACAACAAAATCTTTTTTACCACCAGCAAAACTTTCGATGGTGATTGTTTCTCCAATAATATCCGTTTTACCAAAATATTTTAATGCCATATCTTTTGATAAAATAACAGCATTGGGATTATCAAATGCTGTTTTAACGTCACCAAATAACAAAGTAAATCCATACATATTTAACAGAGTGCAATCACCCAATTGAATACTTTCTCTAAAATATTTATCACCTTTGGATATTGCAGAAGTAATGCCATCAAAACGATAATAATTCTTTACAATGTTGGGATAATCCTCCTTTAATCTTTTGGCCAATGGGCCCAGTGCAGCAATATCATACCCCATATTAGGGTCTTTCCACTCGCTTGTTAAAATATATTGATTCTGGACATTTCGTAATTTTTTATTCACCTGCAATTCACCCCAAACATAAGCACCGATTAACATGGTAAATGTAATGCCTGCAAAAAGACCCACTATATTTACAATTGAATAGAAGCGATGTTTGAGTAGATTTCTCCAGGCAGTTTTGAAATAGTTTTGTATCATGGTTAGAATTTATTCACTTTTTAAACTTTTTATCGGATTCATCAGCGCAGCTTTTATTGCCTGAAAGCTTACGGTTAACAATGCGATGAATAAGGCCAGTATTCCCGCCAATAAAAATATCCACCAACTTATATTTACGCGGTAAGCGAAATCCTGTAACCATAAGTGCATGATGTACCATGCAATGGGCGTGGCTATCCCTATTGCCACTACCACTAAACTTACAAAATCGCGTGATAGCAATGCCGTAATACCTGCTACTGTTGCGCCTAACACTTTTCTGATCCCGATCTCTTTTTTGCGTTGCTCTGCCGTAAAAATGGCGAGACCCAATAAGCCCAAACAAGAAATAAAAATAGCGATGAAAGCAAAATAATTAGCAAGTTTACTGATTACCTGTTCGCCTTTGTAGAGTTTGGCATATTCATCATCTGCAAAAACAGTCACTAGCGGAAAACCAGGATTTAATTGTTTGCAGACCGTTTGTAATTTTGCAAGCACATCTTTTGTCTTATTACCATTAATACGTACCAGCACATTTCCATCCATTCCTTTAGCGCGCAGGTAAACAATAACCGGACGAATTTCCGAGTGCATCGATTGGTAATGAAAGTCTTTCATCACGCCGATTATCTTTCCTTTATCATTACCCCAGTTTATATAATGCCCGACCGGATCTTTATAACCAATCGTTTTAAGCGCTGTTTCATTGATCAAGAAACCAGCAGAATCTGTGGCGAAATCTTTTGAAAAATCACGGCCCTTTACAAATTTTATATCCATTGTTTTAGCAAAATCGTAACCCACTCCAATTGCTGTAAACCTAACTTTCGTATCTGTGCCATCCGTTGACCAGGTAATGCCATCTGCGCCGGAACTATTATCAGTAGGGCTATCCGTCATGTAGGATACATTTTGAACACCCTGAATGGTAGCAATATTATCTTTCAATAAATTAAAATTGTTTATAAATTTTCCTTCCAATGGAAAATAAACAAGGTGCGCAGGCTGATACCCTAAACTTATATTTTGAACATAATTAACCTGCCGGTAAATAACCAGCATGCCAACGATCAAAATAATAGATAAGGAAAATTGAAAAACAACAAGCCCTTTGCGCAGCCATACAGCGCTACTTTCAAACTTTAATGCGCCTTTTAAAACACGTATTGGTGCAAGCGAAGAAAGAAAAAAAGCAGGATAACTACCGGCCATTAAACCGGTAATAATCAAGAGTACGCCAAGCATTCCCCAAAAAGAAAACTCGTTGAAAGGCAGGTTCATTTGTTTACCAGTTAGCTGGTTAAAAAACGGTAATAACAACGCAACCAGAAGCAACGAAATAATAATAGAAAAAAAAGTGAGCAATAAGGCTTCGCTGATAAATTGTACCATCAGTGACGAACGCATGGCACCCACTACTTTGCGCACGCCCACTTCTTTCGCCCTTTTTGAGGAACGGGCAGTTGCCAGGTTCATAAAATTTATGCAGGCTATCAATAGTATAAAAATGGCTACCAGGCTAAATAAACGTACATATTCAATGCGTCCTCCTGCTACATGGGCATCCTTAAAATTATTGTGCATATAGTATTCCTGAAAAGGTTGCAACGCCAATTCGGTATTCAATTTTTTATTCGCCGGAGGCTTTAAATATATGTCTGTAAAGTGTAATAATTTTGCTTCCAGCGTGGCTATATTGGCATCCGGCCTCACCATAAAAAACGTTAGTGGATCATTATTATCCCAGGCTTTAGCCCATGGATTTTCTGCTAAATAGGCATCCCAATTACGGAGACAATCAAATTTCAAAGTGCTGTTAACAGGAATATTTTCAAAAACAGCAGTCACTATTAAATTATTTTGATTAGCGTACCGCATTATTTTACCAATGGCATTTTCAGGACTACCGAAAAATATCTCTGCCGTTTTTCTTGAAATTGCCAGGCTGTTAATATCTTTCAAAGCCGCATCGGCTGTACCTTGTAACAATTTAAAGCTAAACATTTTAAAAAAATCCGGGCCTGCTGCATTGGCATTTTGCTTAACTGTTTTATCACCAACGGTAAAAGCCTCGCTGCTCGTCCAGCTATAGGCCGTTGCCAGTTCAATTTCAGGAATGGTCTTTTTAAGCGCTGCTGCCAAAGGCCCCTGCGTCCAGATAACACCTTGTTTTTTACCATCAAAAAATTGCCTTTCGTAAATTCTAAATAGCTGATTTTTATTAGCATGAAAAGCATCCACACTATACTCATCTTTTACCCAAAGCACTATCAATAAACTACAGGCCATCCCCAATGCCAGCCCCAATATATTGATAATAGAAAAAGTTTTATTTTTCCATAAACTTCGCCACGCTATTTTAAAATAATTTTGAATCATCATAAATTTATTTATCTGCCTTTGCTACAAGAACCTTTTACCCGGTATAAATATTAATACGCCGCATCAATTAAAAATATCCATTCTTATTCACTTTTCAAACTCTTCACAGGGTTCATCAGCGCAGCTTTTATTGCCTGAAAACTTACCGTAAATAAAGTGAGTAAAATTGCGGCAAATGCTGCAAGAACAAAAACCCACCAGCTAATAGCAATTCGATAAGCAAAACTTTGGAGCCATTTATTCATACCCCACCAGGCCAGCGGAAATGCGATGATACAGGCAATTAATACCAATTTTAAAAACTCTTTCGACAACATATTGGTAACCTGCGTTACCGTTGCACCCAGCACTTTACGAATGCCAATTTCTTTGGTACGCTGTTCTGCTGTGTAGGTTGCCAAACCAAATAAACCAAGGCAGGCTACAAGTATGGTGAGCACGGCAAATATGCTGAGTATGCGCCCAGTTTTTTGTTCTGTTATATATGTTTTATTGTACAGCTCATCCATAAAAGCATATTCTAATGGCTCATTTGCGTTTAACTTTTGCCATTGCTGTTTCATAGAAGATAGCAAGCCGGATACATCAGCCGTTTTTGTTTTTACAATCAGTCCCCATTCCGGTTTCAGTACCATTAGTAAAGGCGTGATCGCTTCATGCAGGGATCGGAAATGAAAATCTTTTACAACGCCAATTACATGGTAGTTAACTTTAGTACCATCGTTTCCCTGCATCCATATTAAATTAGCCCCTACTCCATTATCCGCCAGCACAAAAGCTTTGGCAGCAGCTTCATTAATAATAACAGCAGAAGAATCTGTAGTAAAAGTGGGTGAAAAATTTCTGCCTGCCGCCATTTCTATACCCAATGTAGGGATATATTGTTCATCAATATCATAGCGAAGGGTATTCATTACCTGGTTCTCCTTTCCTTCCGGATAAACCATCGAGTTGTTATTATTTGTAGGCCCTACAGGTTTATAGCCTGATGTAGTTACGTTTACAACGCGGGTATCTTTCAATAACTCCTCTTTAAAAAATTTCTCATTTTTACCTAATGCCCAGGAGTTGGGCAATACCAATAGTTGCTCTTTATTATACCCTAATTTTTTATTTTGGATGTATTTCATTTGCTGGTAAATAACGATGGTACCAACAATTAAACTGATGGAAATAAAAAATTGAAACACCACCAGTCCACTTCGTAAACCCAACGTTTTTGTACTGGCACTTAACCTGCCTTTGAGCGTTGCGATCGGATTAAATGATGAAAGAAAAAACGCCGGATAAATGCCCGCCAATAAGCCAACCAACAAACCAAGTGCAACCAATTGCAGTAATGGCTGCAGGCTAAACCCGATGTGTAAATTTTTTCCTGACAACTCATTAAACACCGGTAATGCCAATTGAACCAATCCAAATGAAAGTAATAAAGCTATGAAAGTTAAGAGTACCGATTCCGTTAAAAATTGTTTTACCAATTCAAATTTGCGGGAACCCATTACTTTTCTTATGCCTACTTCCTTTGCCCTTTTAGAAGCACTTGCGGTGGAGAGGTTGATAAAATTTATGCAGGCAATCAATAACATAAAAATGGCTATTGCACTAAAAATATACACATACTTTATATCGCCGGCAGGTTCCATTTCATAGCTGCTGTTGGCATGAAGGTGAATATCCGTTAAGGGCTGCAGTGCAAACCCGAGTGAATTTCCTTTTGTCCTGAATTGTGCGAGGCTCATACCCATTGCCTTCAATATCTGCGGTCCCATATATTTCTCGACCATATTGGGCAGTTTCGCTGCTAATTTTTTATAATCAAACCCTTCCTTTAATACCAGGTAAGTAAAATAATCTGAGGTCATCCAGCTATCTGATTTTGAGTTGCTATAACCTTCCATGGAGCCAAACATATCAAAATGAAAATGGGCATTGGCAGGTATTTTATCAATTACCCCGGTTACTTTATACAAGGCATCCTTATTATTAAAATCCAGTATTTTACCAATGGGATCTTCGCTACCAAAATACTTTTCAGCAAAATCTTTTGTAATTACTAAAGTATTGGGCTGCAATAATGCCGTTGCCGGATCGCCTTTTAAAAAGTGAAGGGTAAATACCTTAAAAAAATTGGGATCAACAAAGGCAAATTCACCATCTTTAAATTTTTTATCGCCGTAAGTTATTTTTGGTCTGCCACCTACATGCAGCCTTGTGGCTTCTTCCACTTCAGGGTAATCATTTTTTAAGGCCTGTGCGGTGGGCGGCATTACCGTAGCTTCATTAATTTTACCCCCATTCATATTTGCTTGAAAAAGTACCCTTACAATCCTATCCGCTTTTACATTAAACCGATCATAGCTCAGCTCATCCTGAACAAAAAGCAGTATAACAAAACATACTGAAATACCGATAGACAAACCGAGAAGATTGATGATAGAAAAAACTTTGTTTTTAAGTATGTTTCTCCAGGCAGTTTTAAAATAATTTTTTATCATAGTTTGACTAGTAATCGATTAAATACAGATGAGGTTACTACGCATTTTTTTAAATAATAACTTTTAAATTTTCAATTATAATTTAAAATCTATCTACACATGAAAATTTTCTGTAACCACCCTCCCATCAAATAAATTTACAATTCGGTGAGAAAAACCAGCATCATAGGGACTATGTGTTACCATAATAATGGTGGTACCTTCTTCGTTTAGCTCCTGCAATAATTTCATTACTTCTTCACCATTTTTACTATCCAGGTTACCTGTAGGTTCATCCGCCAAAATTAATTTTGGTTTGGCTACTACGGCCCTCGCAATGGCGACTCGCTGTTGCTGACCGCCGCTCAATTGTTGTGGAAAGTGATTGCGGCGATGCATAATATTCATCCGCTCCAGCACGGTCTCTACCTTTATTTTACGCTCTTTGGCAGGCATATCCATGTAGATCAATGGCAGCTCTACATTTTCAAAAACAGTTAATTCATCAATCAGGTTAAAACTCTGAAATACGAAGCCGATATTGCCTTTGCGCAATTGCGCTCTTTTGCGTTCGGTCATTTTTGCTACTTCAGTTCCAAAGAAATTATACTCGCCAGCGGAGGGGTTATCCAGCAGGCCAACTATGTTTAGCAAGGTAGATTTTCCGCAGCCACTCGGACCCATGATGGCAACAAATTCACCTTCCTTTATTTCAAGGTTGATGCCGTTTAAAGCAGTGGTTTCCACTTCTTCGGTTGCAAATAATTTTTGTAATTCTCTTATCTTAATCATAGTTGCTGGTTGTAACGATGGTGTTTAATTGTCGTTTAGTAATTAAAATATTTTATTGAAATAAGCTTATAATTTTGATAATCAACTGCATTCTCTAATGAAATTTTATCAACAACCCCTTTTAAATTTGTATCAGGAGGAAGGTATTTAATGGAGGCACTTACAAAAATTAAAAGTAGTAAAGTAGTGAAGAGAAAATATTTTTGGTTAGCCATTTTTTCTGCCGTTTAATTTTGTAAAATATTTTAGAACTTTAAGATGATACGCAGTCATCGGCTAAAATTCCAACACTTCATTTTTCCCGAAATTATCATAGGAACTTGTAATTACTTTTTCACCGGGTTTTAATCCATCCAGCACTTCAAAAAATTCAGGGTTGCGACGCCCAAGGGTTATGTTACGTTTGCTTGCCTTTTTACCTGAAGCATCCATTACATATATCCAGTTACCACCGGTTTCTGAAAAGAAACCCCCAACCGGAATTAATATTGCTTTGGAAGATTTGCCCAACTCCATTCTTATAGAAGCCGACTGACCCCGCCTGATGCCATCGGGTGTTTTTGCAGAAAAAGTCATATCAACTTCAAACCTGCCGGATTTAACTTCCGGGTAAACTTTGGCAATCAGCAGGTCGAAGTTTTCATTGTTAAATTCCATCGTACCTTTTAAGCCAACAAAAATTCTGTTGATATAATGTTCATCTACACCGGCACGCATTTTAAAACCATTGAGGTCATCTATCTGCCCAATATTCTGCCCGGCAACAATGCTGCTTCCTACTTCCGTTTCAATACTGGATAACAATCCTCCAACAGGCGCTTTTACTACCAGGTTGCTTAAATTTTCCCGCATCAGCTGCAGGTTTTTTTGCGAATGTTGCAGGGTACTTTCCAGTTGCTGAACCTGTAATTTTGAATTGTCATTCTGGTAAGCCTGCGATTCAATTTCAATACCTTTTTGATTGTTTAATTTTTCGTATTCCCTTTTTGTCTTAAGGTATTCCTGTTCGCTAATCACTTTGTCTCTAAACAATTTTTCGTTGCGGTCATTGTTATCTTTTGCCTGCGAAAATTGATAGTCAACGTCATTAAGGGTTCTACGCAATCCAAATTTATCCGTTTTTAATTTCAGTCTGGTATTTTGTAAGTCATTTATCAAGCGGTTAATTTCTGTTTCCTGTTGTACAAATTCCATTTGCAGCCTGTTGTTTTCTAATTTTAAAATTACCTCGCCTGCTTTAACGGTATTGCCGCCATCAATAACCTTTTCTTTTACATAGCCCCCTTCAATGGCATCAATGCGGTAAGTTTTAATGGGTTGCACCACGCCGCTTACCACAATAAATTCGTCAAAAATCCCTTGCGTTACTGTTGATACCGTTATCTTTTCTTTATCAACATTAAGCTTAGTCCTTTTATCTGCAAAAGCCAATTGATATACCAGCAAACTGCCCGCTAAAATACCTGCGCCTATCCCGAGGATACGTTTAACAGTCCAGAATTTTTTATTTATTTTTTTGTCCATTTATAAGTTGGTTAATTGCTGTAAGGGTTAAGCCAATAGATGTGCCAATACCAAAACCCACACCCAGCATAGGTTTCCTGTTTAAAAGGTGTATAAAGTGTACGATATCGAACACCGGATTGTTCAATAACGAACAGTAAAAAATAATTAGTTGCACCAACAACCATATAGTATTAATTTTAAAATAAAAGTTTATATAAACCGTTAGAATTTATACTTCATTACCTGTAGTGTGGATTATTAAAAGGATTGCTGATAAGGGAACAATGTCTTATTTTTAAGGCTTGCAACTTATCGCCATTGGTAATTATTAAAAATGAAAAGCAATTCAATCCTTTCAGCTTTTCATCTAAAGAGAATAATATTTATTTTAGCAGAATAATCAAACACATGGAAGGTAAAATTTTAATTGTAGATGATGATGCCGGTGTATTAAGTGCCGCCAACCTATTATTAAAACGTCATTTTAAACAGGTGGATACAGAAAAAAATCCATTGCGAATACCGTATTGGGTTAACAATGGTGGCTATGACGTGATATTACTGGATATGAATTTTACCCGCGACATTAATAGCGGCAAGGAAGGCTTTGAATGGCTGGATAAAATATTAGACCTCGACCCCAGTATTTCTGTAGTTTTATTTACTGCCTACGGCGATATTGAAATGGCCGTTCGTGCTATAAAATTAGGTGCGAAAGATTTTGTTTTAAAACCCTGGATAAATGAAAAATTAGTAGCTACCTTAAAGAATGCATTGGAAATTGCTGTAGAAAAAAAGGCAGCAATTGTAAAAATTCCGGAAGGTAAGGTAAAGAAAAATAGTACCCCACTTTCCGAGCATCCGTTTATAGGAAATAGCGAACCCATACTTCAAATATTAAATACTATTGAAAGAGTTGCTACCACCGATGCAAATATTTTATTGCTTGGCGAAAATGGTACCGGTAAAGATCTGGTGGCAAAAAATATTCACCGGCAATCACTTCGAAACGACAAACCTTTTGTTGTTGTTGATCTTGGCGCCATATCGGAAACATTATTTGAAAGTGAATTATTTGGCCATGTAAAAGGATCCTTTACAGATGCAAAAGAAGACCGCATTGGTAAATTGGAAGAAGCAGCTGGCGGCACCCTTTTTTTAGATGAGATCGGCAATATCTCCCTGTCCATGCAAGCTAAATTATTGACAGTTTTGCAAAACCGTACCATCACTAAAGTGGGTAGTAACAGGCCACAACCTATTGATGTAAGGCTCATATGCGCTACCAATAAAGCGGTATATAAAATGGTAGCAGAAAATCAATTCCGGCAAGATCTGTTGTACCGCATCAATACCATTGAAATACAATTACCGGCACTTAGAGACCGCAAAGAAGATATTCCCTTGCTGGCTGATTATTTTGTTCAACTGTATGCCAAAAAATACAACCGATCGGTATCTTCTTTAAATAATACGGTGCTTAAACAAATTCAAAAACACGCGTGGCCCGGTAATGTAAGAGAATTACAACATGCCATTGAAAGGGCGGTAATACTTTCGCAAAGCGATACGTTGCAACCGGAAGATTTTAAGGGGTTGAGGTTGAATACTGAGGCAGCTGCTACAATTGAAACTTTGCAACTGGAGGATATGGAGATATTGTTAATAAAGAAAGCCTTGTATAAATTCAATGGCAATATCACCGAAACCGCAAGGGAACTTGGTTTAACAAGAGCCTCCTTATATCGGCGAATAGAAAAATATGGAATTTAAGTGTTCATTAATCATTTAACACAACGCTCTATAAACCGAACCAGTAGAAAAATATTTTATCACCAAATTAAAATTGCCCCATTTAATAGTAGAAATTAAAACTTCTCCGAAGAATAGCCGGCAGCCCATTTAATATGATCTTTAAACGTTTTTCAATTGGATTAATTTGGCGCATTCTCCTGATCATCTTTGTATCAGCAGCTTTTGTTTTTAGTGTACTTCAAATTTACCAATCTAAAGAAAATACGGGCTATTGGTTAAGCAGTATGGTATTGCTTGTAATAATTATTTACAGGGGTATTGCTCTTTTTCAATATGCCAACGCTACCAACCGAAAGTTAACCCGGTTTTTTGATGCCATTCAATATGACGATTTCAGCATAAAGTTTTCGGCTGATAATACTTATGGCAAAAGTTTTCAGGCACTGAACCATCAATTTAATAAAGTATTGGATTCATTTAGAAAAGTACGGGCAGAAAATGAAGCAAGTTTACATTTAGTAAACTCCATCTTACAAAATGTTCAGACCGGTTTATTGTTGTACGATCAATTTGGAAGGATTGAATTAAGCAATGCTTCGGCCTGTAAACTACTTGGGTTTTACCGGTTAAAAAATATAACGGAGCTAAAATCAAATTATCCTGAACTGGCTGAAAAGTTATTATCTGCCAGTGAAAAAAAGTTTTTATACCAGTCTGCCAATGGACTGCAAGTTGCTGTAAATATTGTAGGTATCAGATTAAAAGGTCAAATAAAAAACCTGGTATCCCTGCAAAATATTCAACCGGAATTGCAGCAAAAAGAGGTGGAAGCCTGGCAAAATTTAACCCGCGTATTAAGACATGAGATCATGAATTCGCTAACACCGATCTTATCATTAATTGGCACCATGAAGCATATTGTTGACAATGAATTACCAACAACTTCCAACGACAATGGAGCCAGGGCCGATTTGCAGGAAGCCTTGCAGACATTGGAAAGCAGGGGCATTGGCATGATCAATTTTGTGGATGGATACCGAAGCTTTACCAGTATTCCACCACCTACTTTTACTGAAGTTGATATGGAACAACTTTTACAAAGAATGGCTAACTTATTACAACCCGAAATGATAGCAGCAGCAATACGTTTTAGTATTGAAAATAAAACAAAGGGATTACTGCTGCATGCTGATCCGGAACAGCTTTCCATGGTATTGATAAACCTGGTGAAAAATGCTAAAGAAGCTTTGGAAAACCGCATTAATCCAATAATAATTATTAAAAGTTCTGTGGAGAATAAAGCTGTTTTTATTGAAGTAATTGATAATGGTCCGGGAATAGAACCGGAGGCATTGGAAGATATTTTTATACCCTTTTTTACCACCAAAGAAAATGGTTCCGGCATTGGATTAAGTTTATCCAGGCAAATTATTCAGCAACACGGAGGTTCTATCAAAGTATTTTCTACACCGGGTAATGGTTGCAGTTTTGTGGTACAATTAAAAATATAAAGCATTTTTTCCGGCAGAAAAGTAAATTGGCAAACCAAAAGATATTACCAGTCTTAAAAACATGAAATACTTATTGGTTAAAGCTACTATATACCAACTTCTTAAAAGCTGATCCGCATTGCACAAGCCTAAATGTGAAACTACTATTAAATGATTCCGAAAAATTTCCGAGGTTTTTCCTGACCAATCATTTTAAAAAATATAAAACTATACAAGGTATAATTTCCATAAGATTCTTATAAATACTATTACATAACCATTGATCAACCGGCTAAGGTTCTTTAATAAAGATTTTATTTTTGTGTTTTTATTTGCCGTAATTTACGAATTAAAGAAGATTATATTTATTATGCGTTCATTTTATTGTCTAATAAATGTTTATTCAAGTAGCTTTTTATTTTCATGTAATGCAGGAAATATAAATAGCGACACCGCACAAACTGCTTTTTTCGATAAATCTTGTATGGATACTTTCGAAGCTGTTGGTAATATTTTTTTTGAATATACAAACGGTACTTAGATAAATAAAACAGCTATTTCTCATGATTAAACCGGAACGGGTTGTGGTTATACTTTGTACCAAAATAATCTGATCAAATTAAAAATAAATACACCCTTTTAATAATTTGATAACAGAAGCGTTAAATGCAACCTCTAAATAAAATATTAATTTAATGAAAAGAATAATAATTTTTTGCCTACTATTTCTATTGTGTTTTAAAAGTTTTGGACAAATCAAAAAGACAGATTATTCGGAAATGCTTATCCTCATTGATTTGTGGTTAGACGCACAAAGAGATTTCGATAAATTACCCGGAATTTCTGTTGCCATTGTTAAAGACCAGGAAATTATTTTTAAAAAAGGCTATGGATATGCAGACCTGGAAAAGAAAATTCCGATGAGACCAGAAACTGTCTTTTCAATATGTTCAATTTCTAAATTATTTACTTCTATCGCAGTAATGCAATTGTGGGAACAAGGCAAAATAAGACTGGACGATTCCCTGGCTGCATTGCTTCCCGGATTTACAATAAAACAAAAATATCCGGAATCTATTCCTATCACAGTTCGTTCAATGTTAACGCATTCTTCCGGTATTACAAGAGATGCTGATTCCTCCTGGAATGCGCCAAATTTTTATTTTCTAACAACAGATGAATTAAAAAAATCTTTAACAAAAAAAGAAACTTTATACCCATCCTCAACCTATTTTCAATATTCTAACCTTGCAATGAGCCTTTTAGGTGAAATTGTAGCTAATAAAGCTGGTTTAAAATATAACGACTATGTAGAAAATAATATTTTAAAGCCTTTACAATTAAATAGTACGCATCCTTTTTTACCGGAAAAATTGTGGAGAGGGCAACTGGCTGCAGGTTATGGCGCGTTAAATAGACAAGGGGAGAGAAAAATGCTGCCTTTTTTTAAGACAAATGCAATAACCCCGGCCGCTGGTTACGCCTCAAATGTTATTGACCTGGCTAAGTTTGCTTCCTGGCAATTAAGATTATTATCCGGTACCAAACCAGAGGTATTAAAAACTTCCACTTTAAAAGAAATGCAACGCATACAATGGACAAGTACCGATAAACAATTAACGTGGGGGCTTGGCTTCCATATAGCCTACGATGCTAAAGGCACGGTAACATTTGGACACGATGGATCCTGCCCGGGTTATGTTAGTATTGTTATGATTGAACCAAAGGAAAAAATTGGCGTTACATTAATGATTAATGCTCAAGGGGTTAATATTTTTAAATACAATGACCAGATTTTTAGTTTATTGAATAAAAACATTACTGAAGATACCACTACTAAAAATATTGACCTTAATGCTTATCAGGGAAGATATGATAGTTATGCCTGGTCTGGTGAAATAGTAATAGCTCCAATGAAAGGTAAGCTAGTAATGTTAGGATTACCCACAGACACACCAACAAGTGACATAAGCGAATACAAATACATAAAAAAGGATACATTCAGAAAAGTTCGATCAGATGACGAAACACCTGGAGAGGAATTAACATTTGAAAGGGATGAAAATGGAAAAGTTAAAAACCTGCATACATTTAGTATTTATTCAAATAAAATAAATTAAATAAAATTATTCTATTGCAATAATTAGGGGGAGGAAGCAAGGCTGTACACAGGTAACCAACCTACATATCAAATAGTAATAAACCTCCCTTCCACACAAAATAAATCAAAATCTAAAAAAGGTTCATGAAAAAATTACTATTGTGCTGCTTTCAATTAATGTGTATTGGCTTTTGCTTTGCCCAGGGCGTAATTGATGATACGGTAAAGACCTATAATTCGCATGATCTTTTTACGCAAAATTTTGCTATCCCTGCTGGCAGCGATATCCGATCGGCAAAAGGAACTCCCGGACATGATTATTGGCAAAACAGCGCCAGTTATTTAATTCACGCCACGCTAAGCGAAAAAGATACTTCAATTACCGGCGATGTTACCATCAACTACACCAATAACAGCCCCGATCAATTGGAGTATGTTTGGCTTCAATTGGATCAAAATATTTTCGATGCTGCATCAAGGTCTGTAGCAGCAACACCCTACCCCGGCGATTATTTTGGCGTATTGGGTAACGTAAAAGGCGGATACAAAATTGGAGCCATATCTGTTAGCTATGGTGGAAAAACATATACCGTAAAACCGATTATAACGGATACCAGAATGCAAATTCGATTAACTACACCGATTAAGCCAAAGGGAGATAAAGTAGCTATAAAAGTAAATTTCAGCTTTATTATTCCGGCTAACGGAGCAGGCCGCTTTGGACGGGAAAATACTAAAAATGGCGTCGTATATCAAATAGGGCAATGGTATCCGCGTATGTGTGTGTATGATGATGTGGAAGGATGGAACACACTTCCCTACATGGGGCTTGGCGAATTTTATTGTGATTATGGTAATTACGATTATTTTATTACTGTGCCGGCATCAATGGTGGTGTATGGCTCCGGCGATTTGCAAAATGCTCCTGAAGTATTAACCAAAACAGAAATAAAAAGGTTGGCCATGGCGGCGGTCAGTGATAAAACAGTTGTGATTATCGGTGCCGAAGAAGCAGGTAAAACTTTTACAAGGCCTGCGGGTAAACCAACTCTTACCTGGCATTTTGCTATGAAAAATACAAGGGATGTTGGCTGGGCAGCCGGTAAAGGAATGATATGGGATGCGGCAAAAATAAATCTGACATCAGGCCGTAAAGCAATGGCCATGTCATGTTACCCGGTTGAAAGTGTGGGGGATACTGCATGGACAAGATCAACCGAATACCTAAAAGCAAGCATAGAAATTTACTCAAAAAACTATTTTGAATACCCCTGGAATGTAGCTATCAGCAATGGTGGCCTCACTGCCGGAATGGAATATCCCGGAATAATTTTTAACGACGCCAAAGAAAGCAGGTCACGTTTATGGTTTTTGATTGCGCATGAAATAGGACACAACTGGTATCCCATGATCGTTGGATCTAATGAAAGAAAGTATATGTGGCAGGATGAAGGCTTCAACACCTATATTAACTATTATGCAACAGATAGCTTTAATAAAGGAGAGTACATAAATGACGCAGCATTTTTTGATAAAGATTTTTTTGCATCCCGCGACTATTTAACTTTTATGAATTACCGCGACCCATTAATGACCGTCTCGGACGCAATGGATACCAAACAACATTATCAGTTTTATGGTAAAACAGCTTACGGCTTAAATTTATTGCGTACCGTAGTTGTTGGCAAAGAAAGGTTTGATTATGCCTTTAGAAAATACACCGAAGCCTGGGCATATAAGCACCCTACCCCCTACGACTTTTTTCATTGTATTAACAACGCCGCCGGCGAAGACCTGAATTGGTTTTGGAAGGAATGGTTTTTTACCACCTGGAAACTTGACCAGGCAGTTACTGCTGTAAAATATGTAAACAATAACCCCGCAGAAGGTGCATTAATAACCATTGAAAATAAAGGTAAAATGATTTTACCCGTCATTATAAAAATTATAATGCAGGATGGGCATTCACAAACTGTTCAGCTTCCGGTGGAAATATGGCAGCGTGGCGGAACTTGGATTTATAAATATGCATCAACCGGTAAGATAAATAAAGTAATTCTGGATCCTGAAAACCTGTTGCCTGATATGGATAGGGCAAATAATGAAATGGATATGCCCAAATGATGGTTAAGATTAATTTATTTTTTTTGTGCTTCCTTTTATAATAATTAAAAAGATGGATCAGGGGATGATACCTAAAACTTAATATACCAACATCACTGCTCTTTCAAATACTAAGAAAGTATTAAAAAAGTAACTGCATTTAATAATTATTTGCACAATTTATTATTGGAGGAAAATATAAAAGCCGCGGATAAAGTCATGCGGCTGTGCGGAAAGGAACGTTTGCCTGTCCAATTTATTTATCGTCAAAATTTTGAAACTGGCACCGGAATTAATCACGATAGCTTGTATTGCGTTACAGATTAACTAATAGCTAATATTGATACAGTATCTGCTCATTTGCGGCAAGCCCTGCTGCTTGTGCTAAAGGCTGGAGGAATAAAAAAAGTTAAGAAGGAAAGGCTGGAATGCCAGCTGCTGGCTAAGTTGCTATGGATACTGATCAAATGGGAATTATTTCACAGCTGCAATAAACATGTTCGAAACCAGGATAAGGAACAAGGTGTAAGCGTTCTTATTTTCTGTAAAAGGTATACAAAATATGCAGTAACATTCAGATTGGTATTATTAAAACAAACATCAATAATCCCTGGAACTAAAGAAAACCTATTTACCGTTAATTAAGGACTGCTTATGTGCGCTACCAAAAAATAAAACAACACATTATGAATCAATAAAAGTTAATAGTAAAAAAACTTAGGTTAACGACTATGTTGAGGACACCGACCACGGGAAAACATTTGAACTCGGTCAAACCATTACTGCAGTACCATTTCTCTTTGCACCAACTGCCTTAAAACAAATAAAATACTTGCCTTACATATGTCCCATTTTATTACCTGGCGGACCAAAAACTCCGGCTGCTCTTGTAAATCCGTTAAGGTAATTTTCATCAAAGCTTTAGCGGCTGAAACTGCGGACCACTAATACTTTCCACCATCATCATAAGAAAAAATAGGAATTTTGATAAGTAACAGTACCTTACGCCGGGATAGCCGTGGATAAAAATCTTCTGCAGTTACCTGTTGTAATCCTACTAAGTTTGCTTTAGGTATTAGAAATATGGAGGCAACTTCTTATTGAGTGGCATTTTTTGTTCTACATTCACAGTCGACTTTTTTGATAAGCCTGCTGTATGATGTTTTTGGCAAAAACTAAACATACCGATAACAAGAAGTAATGCAGCACATAAAATGGTTTTAATTTTCCTAATTTTTATTTGGTACTTTAAAAATACAATTGAGGTAAGGGTAGTATAAATGAGCATAAAATTTAGATTTGACCGCCGACCGCGGGATCGGGGAAAAAATCAAGGTAACATTAAGTATGTTTGTACCTCAACAAATAAGCTGGTGCAAAAATAATTTTACTCCCTTTACATAATTCTTTAAAAGTATCAGGCGGATAGTGGATGATTTCGTGCTAAATTGAACTGGTATAACATTAATAATCTCAAATAAATTAAATGAAAAATATTTTTTTAGTTTTCTTAGTCCTTACTTTTATTTCCTGTAACGTAATGCAAAAATCTACAGCTAATTTAAATAAGGTTAACTGGATTAAGGGTTCAATCGATTGTGAAAAAAATACCGATCCTGCAATTCAGGTTGTACAGTACAATTACGATACCTATATTTTACGGCAAAATAAATGTATTAATTACGAGGCGCCGTTTATGTTTCTTTTTTTAGGAGATAAAAAAGCCTTGTTAATGGATACCGGTGCTACGGAAGAGGAAAGTAAGTTTCCGCTGCAAAAAACCGTGAGTAAAATTATAGCGGATTGGGAAAATACCACGCACCATCAATTGGAATTGATTGTTGCGCATACACATAATCATGACGACCATACCACGGGGGATATTCAATTTAAAAACAGGCCGCATACTACAATTGTTGGTTTAGAAGCTGATAAGGTGGCTGCATATTTTAAAATAGATAACTGGCCGCTGCAAAATAATCAGATCGATTTGGGCAACAGGGTTATTGAAATTATTCCCATTCCCGGTCACGAAAAAGCTTCGATAGCCGTGTACGATCACAAGACAAAAATTTTGTTATCGGGAGATAGTTTTTACCCCGGCAGATTGTACATCAGAGATTGGATTGCTTATCAATTAAGTATTCAGCGGCTGGTTGATTTTACCGCCAACCATAAGATAAGTTATATTTTAGGCAACCACATAGAAATGAGTACCGCATCTGGCAAAGATTATGCCACCGGTACTACCTTTCAGCCGGATGAACATGCATTACCACTCAACGTTGCACAATTAAATCTATTAAATAATGCGCTAAAAAATATAGGTGCATTAC
>JAYTHI010000258.1:0-3530 GCA_043732685.1 Ferruginibacter sp.
TGCTTTTGCACATTATCTACCTAATCCAAAAAATTTATTTATCAATGCTGTTTTTAATCATTAAATAAAAAAAATACCATAAAAGTTTTGCGGAGAAAAAAATAAACTACGCATAAATTCATCCCGTAAAGCCATGAATACCGGCGGTAATTGAATTTTGAAATAGCGCAGCCACATTTCCAAATTATTTTATCTAAAAAGTTCACCTTATTGCAGGAAAAAGAGTTTAAAAGACCTTTGCGGAATGGAAAATTAATTTTATTAAAATCTATCCTTATAAATGAGACAGAATGATACCCGTCGCTACCGCTGCATTCAATGATTCTGCATTCCCAACTTTTGTTATGGTAATTCTTTCGGAACACAAATCCATAACGGCTTTACTAATGCCTTTGGCCTCATTTCCAATAACTATTATCCCTTCAGAAAGTCCCTTTAACGTTGATACATTTTCACCTTCCAGCGCTGCAGCAAAAGCTTTAATATTTTTATTTTCCTTTAACCACACAATTGGGTCTGTGTACAAAATTTGTACATTTCCAAGACTTCCCATGGTACTTTGCACCACTTTTGGGTTATACTTATCTACACAATCGTCCGTACAAATAATGGCTTCAATTCCAAACCAATCTGCAATTCGGATGATAGTTCCCAAATTGCCAGGATCCTGAATGGTGTCGAGCAGTAGGGTAATTTTATTTTTAGGGTTTATTGTTGGTATTGTCGCCTGTTTAAATATTGCCAGCATTTGATTGGGCGTTTGGAGGGCCGATATTTTTTCGAGTTCGAAACCTTCTACCACCTGCATTGAACCGCTATAATATTTGCGGATAAAGACCTCGTTTTTATGCAGACATTCTTCCAGTCCAATTATTTCTACGCAGTGAAAAGCAGCAGATTTTAATAAATCCATTACTACTTTACTACCTTCGGCAATAAATACTTTTTCAGCATCCCGAAATTTTTTATGGTGTAAACTTTGAATATATTTGGTATGTGCTTTGCTTAACATCGATTCTTAAAATTATATATTGTTTAGTGTGGTTGAAATAATTAAATTCTACAAAGGTTCGAAAAATATATTTTTCTTATCGCTCCTGCTATCGTCCTGTACTTTAACCAGAAATAATCCGCAAAATAAACCCTTTCTTTTTAAAACAAGTATTGATCTTAAGGGTGGCAAGTTTACGCCCGATGAAAGAAACATGGCCAAACTGCGCTTATCTGCACAACTTGATGATAGCGCTAAAGTTCTGGGGCATGATTTCTTGTTTTTAATACATTATATCGATAATCCTCCGGTCTATGATACCGCGAACTCTTACCTGAGTGCCAGAAACATGATTGGCTCTATGCATCACCTGGGGTATTACCAGGCTAAGGATAGCATTACTATAGATACCGTAAAAACCACCGTATTAAAAAGACATTGGTTTAAGTTCAGCATTGAAAAGCAGCATAGAGTTATCGTTAAATATTTTATTGAAGCTGGTAACCCTACCTTGATTGATACCATGAGCTACGACTTTACCAAGCCTGATCTTGAATTACTTGCTGAGCAAACAACAAAAGAAAGCCTAGTTGCCATAGGAGCTCCGGTTAACAAAGCCAATGTTTTAGGCGAAATTAGTCGTCTGGTAGAATTGTACCGGAACAATGGATATTATAAATTTAGTCCCGATGATTTAAAAATGAGGGGTGATACAACTATTTTATCCCTTACCACCATCTCTGATGATCCTTTCGAAAACATTCGTTTACTGGCTGAAGCCAATGAGAAAAAAAATAAGCCCACCATTAAATTATCAATGATTCTTAACCCATTGGGAGATAGTTTAAGATTACAAAAATTTCAAATTAACAAGGTTTATATCTATCCGGATTACAATATTTCCGATACACCCGGTAACAAAAATTATGTAGAAGAGGCCTTAAAAAAAAGTAGCTATATTATCAGATACCATAAAAAATTATTCAGAAATAGTTTTTTGGTAAGAAATATGGATTTTAAAAGCGGTGATCTTTATCGCCAGGAAAGCTATGCTAAAACCATCAGTAATTTTTCAAAGGCCGGTGTTTGGCAGAATGTAAATATTCAAACCATTGAAAGTAAAGATAGTATTGGCAAACTGGATATGATTTTGCAAATGATACCACAAAAGAAATATGGATTTGAAGCCAATATTGAAGCAAGTTATTCTGCCAACAGCAACCTTAATAGTGCCACAGCCATTGGTACTGCCGGTAATTTAATTGGAACCGCCTTAAATTTCTCCTTACAAAATAGAAATATCCACCAGGAGGGAATTAAAATGACCCATGCACTTCGTTTAGGGTATGAATTTAATTTAAATCCGAAACAAGCCAACAGAACAATTAACTCTAATGAATTAAGTTATACCAATACCATCAGTTTCCCCCGCTTATTGGGGGCTATAAATCTATTGCCACACAATTGGTTTAATAAAGGTAAACTGGTTACCCAGCAATCCTTTATTAATTTTAATCCATCCTACACCAAAAGAATTGATCTTTTTAATATGCTGTCTACCGGCATCGCTTTTGGAAATGAATGGAGTAATAAAATAAACAGAAAAAACATTCTTAAATTTCCAAATATTGAGTATTCCTATCTCTACAATCAATCAGATAGCTTTGCAAAAATTCTGCGTAATAATTCGTACCTCAATTATTCGTATAACACCGCCTTAATAATTGGAAGTTCTTATAATTATTCGAGTACCAAAATAAATCCCAAACATCCCGACAGGCAACATTCCATAAGAACTAATATTGAAGAAAGTGGTATTTTATTAGGAAGATTAAAAGTTTTCAAAAAACAATTAAGGCAATATGTAAAGGCAGATGCTGAGTATACTTATGCAATAACACACCCAAAATCAGCCCGGGTTTTCAGGGTATTTCTGGGTGTTGGTGTGCCATTAGAAAATAATGATTCAGCAAGTTTACCTTTTTTTAAACAATATTATGAAGGAGGTCCAAACAGTATGCGGGGCTGGCCTATACGCGGTATTGGACCCGGTGCAAAACCATTGGCTCCACTAAATTCTTTTGCATTTAACGACCGGACAGGAGATATTCGCTTTGAAGCCAATGCAGAATACCGGCACGATCTTTTTCAGGTTATACCCAATACCCTCATTTTAAAATGGGCCCTATTTGCTGATATTGGCAATGTATGGAATTTTAGAAATACAAAAACAGGTGGTGGTTATGACAATCTTCAATTTAAATTTAATAAGGTGTATCAACAGCTGGGAGCAGATGTAGGTACCGGATTCAGGTTTGATTTTAATTATTTTATTATTCGGCTAGATTTAGGATTTAGAGTTAAAAGGCCGGATATTGTTTTAAACAATGGATGGCAAATACCGGATATAACCATCCAAAATTTATTTAAAGGAAGTGCCGTTAATAAAGAATGGCGCAACGAAAATTTCAATTTTACTTTCGGACTTAGCTATCCTTTTTAATCATCGTTTATCATGTTGTTATTTAAATCCGTTATT
>JAYTHI010000259.1:0-11365 GCA_043732685.1 Ferruginibacter sp.
TTTGGCTATTACAATATGGTTATTTTTTTCTTTGGTTATAATTCTACTTGGTATATTATCAATAACTATTTCCAGATAATTATGATTTTTACCCCACAATTCCTGGTCGTTAATAATTAGCTCACAATAAGTTCCTTTAAATTTTGCGCTTATGTATACACCGGGACTCCAAAACCTTGGTAGTTTTTTATTGCGAAAATCGATTCGTCCAATATATTGAAATTTTGAATTTTGAGCGCTAAAAAATGTAAGCTTTTCAATACCCGTTTTTGATTTTAAGGGTGCCGAATTCCCATTAAAAAAGATAAGTAAGGATGCCATTAAGCCACAGAAAGATTTCATTATTATATATTTAAAAAAGTGTATCCTGTACAATTAAATGATCAAATATTTTAAACTTTTTTTAAGTGTGGGAGATCGTAAAAATTTTTAATTTAATAGAAGGACTAATTGTTACCACCTGTAATTTTTGATTCAATGACTTAGATTAAAATTTTAAAAAACTACTCTAAATTATTAATGTAACTTAAATGATACTGTTTAATTTATTGGCAATATAGTTTGTATCCTTTTAAGTATTTCAATACATGCACGGGCATTATGATAAGGGCATTTCCATATCCCCACTTTATCCTCACCTATCATTATTGAACCATCTGCATTACGGCCCCATAGCCATTCTCCAAAGGTTTTATCTTTAATAAATTCGGCTGTAAATAACCAGGATTGGTAAGATTTTTCCAGATAACTATCCTCACCAGTAAGTTGCCAATGATTAAAAAATCCGACCATCGCCTCTGCTTGTACCCACCAATGTTTTTCATTTATAAGATGGTTATTTGCAGGCTCATATTCGTAACCAAGGCTACCATCGGGGTTAAGCCCTTCTGTTGAAGCAATAGCCACATTTACAACAATATTTTTTACTTTTTGCTCCAGTAATTTATCGCCCGCAGTTGCAGCGGCTGCCATCAATAACCAGGCTGCCTCAATATCATGTCCGTAAGATACCAGGGTAGATCTTGAATTCCATTGCTCATCAAAAAAAAGTATTAAATGCCCGGTAGACGCATCAATTATATGATGGAGGAAATTGCCAATTAAATTTTGTAATTGCAATTTTAAATGCATGTCAGGCCAAATGCTGCATAGGCTGCTGTAGGCTTCCAATACATGCAAATGGGTATTTGCAGTTTTCTTTTCATTCGCATCTTTATGGCTTAAACGCAGGTCGGCTATGGGTTTCCAATCTTTTTCAAAAGCCTCCATATAGCCATCAAATTCTTTGTCATAACTATATTTTTCAATAGTCTCATACAAGTTGATGGCCAATTTTTTGGCGGCATTATTTTTACAGGCTTCAAAATAAACGGAGCAACCATATATTGCAAAAGCGATGGCATAAATTTGTTTTTTAGTATCCAGAGGTTGCCCGTTTGCATTTACCGTCCAATATACCCCACCTTCTTTTTTATCTACAAAATGAGCCGAAATATAATCAAATGCAATGGTAGCCATTTTTAGGTATTCCGGATCAGGATCAATTTTAAATGCCTCAGAAAAAGCCCATAAAATTCTGCAATGTAAAACAGCTCCCTTAGGTGCATTCGGATAAACAATATTATTTTCATCTATCCTTCCAACAAAGCCACCATTAATGCTATCTTTAGTATTGGCTATCCAATATTGAAGTATTTCCTTCAGTTCATTTTTTACTGCCTTATGGTACTCTTTTAGTAAATTGGCAGTATTATTATTCCCCACTTTTATCAGTTGAATTTCTTCCATAATTATTTTGCCGGAGCAGTAGTTTTTCCCTTAGCTTCTGCTGCAACTTTTTTATTATTATCAACAATAGTATTTATGGTTTGTACAGATGCTGCGCTTCGAAATCCATCAGGGCTTGTATTTTTAACATAGTCCAGCAATTGATCAATGGTGCTGGTGGCAACATGCATTCGCGTATCTGAAGATGCATAAAAAATAAATACTGATCCATCCTTATTAGCTACCCAACCATTACAAAAAACAACATTACTAACATCGCCAACTCTTTCATCGCCTTCCGTGGCTAAAAAATAACCTGCGGGTTTGTATAAAACTTTGGTAATATCCTGAAGACCGGTCATAAACATATACAAGGTATAGCGTAAACCGGCGGCAGTATTTCTAACTCCATGCGCCATATGTAACCATCCTTCAGTAGTTTTTATTGGCTCGGGGCCAAGGCCCATTTTCATTTCAGAAATGGTGTGGTATGCCCGATGATCAATAAAGGTTTCTTTATCAATAACAGCATTGGTAATATCTTTAGCCAAGCCAAACCCTATTCCACCGCCCTTACCCGGTTCAATAAAACTATCCTGCGGCCTTGTATAAAAAGCATATTGTCCCTCTACAAATTCCGGATGCAGCACTACATTTCTTTGTTGAGCCGAAGGCGTTTTTAAGTCTGGTAAACGCTCCCATTTAACAAGGTCTTTGGTTCGTGCAATACCACATTGAGCAATTGCCGAAGTATAATCACCTGCGGCTGCGGCAGGGTCTTTTCTTTCGGTACAAAACAGTCCATAAATAAAACCATCTTCATGGGCTATGAGGCGCATATCATAAACATTGGTATCCGGTACTTCTGTTTCAGGCATATTTACGGGATATTCCCAGAAAGAAAAATTATCAATACCGGTAATACTTTCAGCCACTGCAAAAAAAGATTTACGGTCGGCACCTTCTACCCTGGCTACTAAAATATATTTGTTGTTCCATTTTATTGCACCGGCATTAAATACGGCATTAATACCAAACCTTTCCATAAGGTGTGGGTTACTGGTTTCATCAAAATCGTACTTCCAGTTAAGGGGGGCATGTGCGGCAGTTAAAACCGGATTTTGATACCGGTCAAACACACCATTACCATTTAACACTTGTTGGTTTGGGGTGGTAAGCAGTTCTTTATGGGCTTGTATTAATTTTGCTGATCTACTATGGAATTGTTGGGTCATAAAGGCTCTTTTATCAAATAGGTTTGATGGAAATATTATGTAGGTTAAATTGAAATAAATTAAATTGCCCGGCTTTTGATTATATTAGAAAGGAAGCTTAGAAAAACAAATTATTACTGATGGTAAAGCTTATTTTGAGCCGCTTTCTTTTCAAATATTATATTGTCCATTAAAGAAAACTTTTTGAAATCCGCTTCGGAAACCTGTCCTTTAAAAGGCACATAATAATGCTGGTGACCATTTGGCAACAAGCCTGCGTTTCGCCAAAGTAACACATACACCGGAGGATGATTTTTAATGGCAGGCCAAAGTGTTTTGGTCCACCAATTTGCGTAAGGAATGGCCTCATATCCAGTTTCGGCTAATGCGGAAATTTTACCATGTTCTTTTGCTGCAGCCGCAACAATGCCCAATAAATTATCTACAGCATGTATAAAACTATTGTCTTTTTGCGGATCATTATATTGATAGGCATCAAAACTCATAATATCTGCAAAATCATCACCGGGATACCTTTCCATAAACGCTGCTTTGGTTTTAATATCGCCTGCAGTATTGTACACATAAAGCATATTATGCACCTGCCTGGTATCTTTTAAATAATTGATGGTGTATTTCCAAAGTTGAATAAATTCATCAGGTGTACAAGTATTTTGTGTCCACCAAAACCAGTTTCCCGAAAGTTCGTGAAAGGGCCTGAACAACACAGGAATTAATTCGCCTTTATCGCCTTTAAGCGAAAGAGCAAACGCTGCTACTTTATCGAGCCATTGGGTATAGGTAACATTAGCCGAACCTCCGGGCAAGGCTGCCGCAACCCCGCCGTGCGTAGTATCCCAGGCAGATTTACCGGTTAGCGGATTATTTAAATGCCAGCTCATCGTTATTACACCACCTCGTTTGTAACCATCTTTAATATATTGCCGCATTTTATCAAACGGAACCCCGTCAATATTCAATAGTCCTCCATTACTTTCTATACCCGAAAAATCCCATCCATAGACTGCAGGATAATTTCCGGATGCAATTTGAACATCACTATTTCCGGCCTCATATTTCCAACCAACACCGTAAGCTAGATCATCCTGGTGACCAAACATTATCGATTTCCCGTAGTGTTTGTGTAAGTTCATCAGCAGTTGCCTGGTTTCTTTGGTTGCCTTTTTATCGGCAGGCTGTGCAGTAGCAATGCCACAGAACAGCAGGTATAGGTTAGCAGTTAAAAAGCAAATTATTTGTTTCAAAATGGACATTTTATTACCTGATTTATTTAAAAATATTTCATAAATACCTGAAATTCAATATGTGAAATTTGTATACAATATATGCACAAATTTAAAGATATTGATTATCTTTTAACTAATACTATCTTATCTTATCATTGATTTATTAGGATGATATTTCGCATAGTACCCCTTTTTTTTGGGAGAATTAAATATAAAAACAAAATTTTTTGGTAAAATTTATTAATTAATCATTGGTACTTTTTTAATAATATTTATTGTATTTTCACAGTTGGAAATTGTCGTATTTATTAAATCTGTCATTTATAATGCATAAAAGTATTGTTAGAGAAATTACTCCATTAACGCAAAACGATTGCTTTACTATTTTTAGCCGTGTTAAGAAAGAATTTAATTTCCCCTTGCATTACCATGAAGAATTTGAATTAAATCTTATCATTAATGCTAAAAATGCCAAACGCATTGTAGGCGATCATATTGATACAATTGATGACCTTGAACTGGTACTGATTGGGCCAAATTTATCACATGCATGGTTTACGCACCAATGTAAGAGTGAAGAAATAAAGGAGGTTACCATACAGTTCCATAAAGATCTTTTTGATGAAAAAATGCTGCGCAGAAATCAATTAAGCTTTATACGCCAGATGTTTGAACTGGCAGCAAAAGGCATTTTATTTTCCAAAGAAACGGCACAGGCTATTTATCCGCGTATTGTATCCCTGCACCAGAAAAGTGGTTTCGATTCGGTGATGTCGCTCATTAATATTTTACATGATCTTTCTACCTCAAGAAATATCAGAACCTTATCAGAAGCAAGCTTTAATAGTGAATTTCAATTCAATTTTAATAGCAGGCGCATTGAGAAAGCGTTTGAGTATATGAATAAAAATTACGACAAACAAATATCGCTGGGAGATATAGCCAAGCTCGTAAACATGACAGAAGTTTCTTTCAGCAGATTTATTAAAAAACGCACCGGCATTACTTTTATTGATAGTCTGAATGAAATTAGATTGGGACATGCCTCCCGTATTTTAATAGACACGACCAATTCAATAGCCGAGGTATCCTATAGTTGTGGCTTTAATAATATTTCAAATTTTAATCGCTTGTTTAAAAAGAAGAAAGGTTGCACACCAAAAGAATTCAGAGAAAATTTTTCAGGTACAAGAACATTTTTTTAAATAAGAATAAGATGTATAAATGTGTGTGGTTAAAATAACCTGATAGACCCCGCTAATTATTACAGATTTATATTGAATACCAAATGAGTGCTCATTTTATTCGCTGTCTGCCGCTGTATTAAATTTTTCTGATACATCCTATATGTCAAAATACTACTTCAGAAAATAATATTTGCTTAAAAGAATTTATAAAAAATAAATTTTGATAAACTAAATTTGTTAGTATATTTGTACTAATCAAATTAGTTACTATGTCACAAGCAGGCCAAAACCTTAAATACCTTCGCAAACTTCGCGGCTGGACGCAGGAAGAGTTTGCCGTTAAGCTAAACATTAAAAGATCCCTGATTGGAGCGTACGAAGAAGAACGTGCCGATCCAAGAATTGAAGTACTTGAAATTGTTGGGGATATTTTTAAACTTAGCCTGGATGAATTATTACTAAAAGATTTAAGTAACACAGGTAGTAATTATTTAGCCAAACGCAGGCAACAAAAAATGATGATGGCCGAAAGGAACATGATTCATTTTGTGCCGGTAAAGGCTGCTGCAGGTTATTTGGCTGGCTACGCAGATAGTGAATTTATTGATGAATTAAATACATTTACCTTACCGATGCTGGCGGGAGGCAATTACAGGGCCTTCGAAATTATTGGAGACAGTATGATGCCAACACCAAGCGGCAGCATCATTGTAGGTGAAAAAGTTGATGCCACCGAAGATGTAAAAAATGAACAGGCCTATATAGTGGTTAGCAGAAACGAGGGTATTGTTTATAAAAGAATTGTAAAAAATAATAAAGCAAAAAATAAATTAATGCTGGTAAGCGATAATCCACAATACCAGCCATACCAGGTGAATACAGAAGATGTGGTAGAGCTTTGGAAAGCACAGATGGTAATAAGTAAAGTTAGTCTGCAGCAACGTTGGGATATGGATTCTTTGGCGAGTATGGTAAATAGTTTACAGACGCAGGTTAGTAGTTTAAATAAAAAAATGAACTAGCAACAGCTTATATATTATGTTGTTAGTTGATCATTCGAATGAGCATAATAAGATTTACAAAAATTTTAAAAATTATTGTGAATAGGTTAATAGGTTCAAATTGAGCTATAAATCAGTTTTCGGCCAAATTTTTAATGTAGATAAAGTTGAGCCAGCACCAGGTTTTAAGGGTATTAATTTTATATAGATTAACAGGTTGATAATTTAAGTCAGGTACATAAGTTTTGCAAAATACGCTGTGCTACATTTTGTTTTTTTTTAGAAGGATGCGAAATTAGCAGGTATACTCTAAAAGTTTTTCAATATCACCGCGTTTTTAAATGATGCTGAAAAATCTTTTACAACTTTTAACGAGCATATAAAAATAATTGTAGCACAATACCAAAAAAGCAAACCAACAAACATAGGTTTTATACTTAGTCTGAAAGATGGTAGAAGTTAAGTTACCAATAAGTAGGAAAAAAGATAGCGACATTTTAAATACTCATAATTTTCACACCAGATACATCGGTAAACCAATTAAAAAAAACAATTATGATCAAATTACAAATTATCGGCAACCTTGGTAAAGATTGCATCGTAAAGGAAGTAAACGGAAAAAACGTAATTAATTTTAGTGTTGCGCATACAGAGCGTTACAAAGACAATCAGGGAAATCCTATTGAAAAAACAACTTGGGTAGAATGTGCGTATTGGACAGACAAAACCGCAGTTGCGCAATACCTTACAAAAGGCCGTACCGTATTTGCTGAGGGATCGCCGGAAGCAGATGCCTACACAAATAAAGAAAATGTACCTGCGTCAACATTAAGAATGAGGGTTCAATCTGTGCAATTGTTAGGAAATGGTAATAGTAATGAAGGCGGTCAGAATACAAATACAGGCAGCAATATCAGTTCGTCTTCAGCACCATATAATAGCGGAAATTCCAATGCAGGCAGTGCAAGTAGCCAGGGAAATAATACAGCAATGGCAGCTGCAAGTACGGCTTCTGAAGCAGCAGATGATCTGCCGTTTTAATTTTAAAATCTTCACAGCCTGATGGCCAAATAATATTTCAAAATCAAAAGACGTATCCTATTATGGGATGCGTTTTTTGCATTAAATGATTGAAATTTTAAGGTATTAATTTGAAATTAAATAATTGGATAAATTTCAATCTATTATTTTGGGGAATAAAAATAAATTTTCCGGGAAATAAACACGATGTTTAAAAAAGTTAAAATCGGTTGTAATTTTTATTTTTTGACCTTCCGAATTAATCGGAAATACTTTAACAAAAAAAACTAGATTCTAAAACTAAGGTCATTAGATTGTATTTTCATGTATCCGTTTTTAATAAAATAGAATAGTTCAAGAAACACAGTCAGGTATTTGATACTTACAATATTATTTTCTACTATTAGCACGGTATCAAAATACATTGTTGTACTATTAAAATTTATAGGATTAAGAAGATCATTCACAAACCGGCTATTTTAAGCTGTTTTTTACCTTTTAAAATGTGGCGCTTTAAAAAACATACCTGTCATTAAATAAGCTTGGTTAATATTAAAAAACGCGACTATTGCTTAAGCGGTATAATTTATCAGTCTCATTTTTTAAATGCAGCACCAGTTTTTTGCTGCATACCCTTCGCCTCCACAGCCGGCGGGCTGCGTAACTGCAACACCGCCCATTGGCTTTTTCCAAAAAAATAAGCTGCGCATTTTTGATTGAATCCCGCTCCAAGGCGAACCGAACCCAATGAGGAGGCTTATGCAATTACCGGTGTTTTGAAAGGCAGTCTGCGAAGGGCATCATTTATTGAAAATGTATAATTTGTATTGATAAAATATAAAAACTAAGCACAACTAAGTCTGGGAATCAAAATGCCTGAAGTACACTTTTATATTATCTAAATATTATACAGCTCAGGCTATAGTGCTTTTGTGAATTATCTATCTAATCCAAAAAATTAATTGCATCTTTTTGTTTAGTATAGAACCGCATAAAATTAATAACATTAAAATAGCTTGGTGAATGCTTTTGCTGCATTAAGAAATCTTATCAGTGGTACATCAGTTTTAATGCCTCCAACGTATCTTTTAAACTACCCGAAGCTTCGTCAAAAAGAAAATCTTTAGTTTTTTTACTGGCTTTATTATCATTTGATTTTTTAACAATGGCCCGAATAGGATCCAGCTCGTCAAAAAAGAGCGCAATGTCTTGTTCGTACGCCGGTTCCTTTTCAATTTCCCGCAAAAGATCTTCATACGTATCAAGTATGTCATAAATTTCTTTTACATTATCAGCCGAATGTCGCCTTGGAATGCGTTCGAATAATTGGTTTAATTGGTCTATAATTGTATTCATATTTGAAACGCTCTATTGTTGAAACCAAAAGTACGCTAATGCGCTTAAAGCGATTTATTTAAGCCTGTCTATTTAGGTTTACAGCGGGGTTTTAGTCACTTGCATTACCAGTCATTTATTACCTACATTTTATGTTGCGGGATAAAAAACTTTGCATTAAATTTTTCATTGCATTGACAACTTTTATTTATAATTAAATAGCTTACCTACTTTTGGCACTTACCATTTTGCTGAAGCACAGATTTAATGCATTGCTTTGATGATATAATTTTTTCAAACCTGTATTATCTTTACTCTTTTAATAAGAGTTACATAACCCCTTAGACACTCTTTTGATTTCTCCTAATAAATACTTGTAAAATCTCTTTAAGCGGCATCTTTCACCCCAACCTTCTTATCTGAATCACGGATTTAACCGGATTAATGAGATTTTACTGATTTTTTAGCGACTGTTTTTCTTTGGAATTTGTTAACCCATTTAATCCGTAATTCTGACTAAATAAAGCCTGCAAAGAACCATTAAAAAGTTCTTTGGTATTATAAGGTTTTGCGCTGCTTTGCCTTTGGCTTTATCAGTTGCCGTAAGGGGGTTATCAAAAATGGGTTGAGGAAACAGGTAACATTTACAAAAATTATTTATTGTATTATCCCCCCCGAAAAAAAGCAATAAATGAGTACCTCAAATCTGGGGGATGGACTAAAGGGAAGCGTACGCAGGCAGAAGGCTGGCACGCAGCTATTGAAAATTGGATGGGAGACCATCTTTTCTTTACCGGTATAATAAATTTTATTAAAAATTTTAATATACACCGCAGCCCATTTTCCAGTAAGATATTTATATATACAAAAAATTATATGAGTAACCGGAATAAGAAAAAAACCGGCTAGGCTCATTTACTAGCTGCAAATAATTAAAAATCAATATCTACCTGAGAAATGGGGATTTGGTAATGTAATTTGAAGTAGAGACCAATCACGTCTTCGTACCCATTGCACCGGACAACCCTGATGCAATAATTTAATTCCAGGATAAAAATCTGCACCAGATTTCAGGAAACTTTTATAACTTGTATCAGTTTGGTTTAGGTAAGCATAAGGAACTTAAAAAAGTCATTCCTGGTGAAGCCAACCAAAAATTAGTACCTACAACTGCTTACCGGAAATGCAACAGACCATGTCGCAAATATAGTAGGAATAAGTCCGCTTAAAGTAGCAGAATTACTCCGTAAGAAAACACTCTAACAATAATAGATAAATGCCATCAAATTATCCTACTAAAAACAGTACGAAGCGTTCTATGGATACCTTAGTTATCCTTATGTTTTGATGACCCTATACTATTCCATTTGGAACACATACAGGTTTTCAGTAGCAGCAATGGATGCGTAAATCAGAAATACTGCCGATTATGTCAGACCCATTTATAGTGAAATTAAACGAGAAGCATTTATGCACCTGGTACATGCTGCCCCTGCTGAACCTCAATGTCCAGTCTTTTGGCAATATCAACTTCATTAATGCCTTTATTGTGCGCAAAGCCAGTGAAAATCCTGTATCCCTTGTAGCGGTGCAGGTGGCAGACAAACAGCTTTGTCCGGGTGTACTTAGCAACAAGTTCTTCCACAGTGAAACCATGCTTGGTGAGAAGGAATACCTGTTGTTCCGTATTCCAAAATGGTGGAGAGATGACTATCATTACTTTTTGCAGGGGCAGTACAGCAAAATGAGTGATGAAGCCAAACAGAAAATTCGGGAGGTAAGTGGGTTGAAGTATGAAGTACCGGACGAATTTGGCAACAAGATCACCGATGCGATCCTGATGGCACTCGACAATCATAAAGTACTTCGGAACAAGTGGATAGACTTGTTGGATATTTCTGCATTCTGGCTTCCGGAGGAGAGTCTTTCGGTACTGGCTGAAAGCAGTTTTATAACCATTAAAGACCTGTAAAAGGATAATAATTCCGCTGATTACCAAAATCTATGCATATACAATCAACGACTATCAACACCCATTCCGGTAATAAATATTATCAAAACTATTTTGGTATACTACGCTATTATCAGGATGGTAAAATAGTTCCTGGTTTGGAGGAAGTAATAATCCGCAACAGTATGATCAGGATGTTGGGGTATCCTGATTTTTAAGTTAATTCCATGTATGCACAGTTTAAATTTTGTAACATGAAATCTATTACAACCAACGAAGTTTTTGACTGGTACGTTGAATTCCTGTAGTACCTATACAACTTAGTTCCCCCACTCATTTGCTTAATCTTAAAATCCCATTCCAATACGTTACAAGTTAATCCAAGTGATAAAATACCCCCCGTCACTTGAATAATTATTATGCCTGATGGTAAAGGATAAATACAAATCGTATAAATCATTATCATTTTTTCTTTTTTTACATGCAGGATAATATACACTCATACTTTCATTCACTTGTGCTACTGCGGTCATTTTAAGTTTTTAATTAACCCACATTGCAGCCTAAGAAATTCAATTGTTAAAAATTTAAGGAGTTAATGTTAAAAATGTAAAGAATAAATTTTAGTTGTACGTAGGAGGGT
>JAYTHI010000260.1:0-3523 GCA_043732685.1 Ferruginibacter sp.
TTTTTCCTGTTGGCACCAATCCTTTTGGATTAGCTATTAATGATATCAATGGTGATGGATTGCCTGATATAGTAACGGCCAATTTTGGATCTAATAATATTTCAGTACTCATCAATATCACTACTACTGCAGGTGCTCCGGCTTTTAATGCAAGGATAAATCAGGCATGCGGTACTGCCCCTTCCTCCCTTGTGGCACTTGATATGGATGGCGATGGACGTCCTGATGTTGCCACTGCAAATAGTATGGCCAACAGTTTATCGGCTATCCTTAATACTTTTTATGTATTGGCAGTAGATGCGCTTTATTTTTCTGCCACCAAAACGGCTGATGGTGTACAGTTAAATTGGAAATCTTATAGTGAACTAACCACCAGGTATTTTTACATCCAAAAAAGTTTGGATGGTATTCATTTTAACACCATCGATAGTATAGCAAACACCGCAACTTTCAATCTGGTTAAAAACTTTACCTATACCGATAAATTTCCGGCAGATGGTTTTAATTTTTATCGGCTAACTACGATAGATGTTGATGGTAATATTAAATTATCAAATGTTTCAGTAATAAACTTATTAAGAATATCCACTACTAAGGTATCCATTTACCCAACGCCGGTAATAAACATTGCCACCGTAAATATTACCGGAAATATTGGCAATCGGATATTCAGCATTTTCGATGCAAATGGGAGAATTATAAAAACCTATCCCATTGCAGATGGAGAAAGCTTTATTAAAATTGATAGGAATAATATGCCTGCAGGAATATATTTTTATCAATTAACTTCCACCGGAGGAACAATAAAAAAAATCGGCGAATTTATGACCAGGTAAAATATAAACAAGTTATAAAAAGGGTTGTCTACTTTTAGACAGGTCTTTTTATTTTTAAAATAGTAGTTTTTATTGAAGTCTATTTTCACTGCGAGGTAAAAAATATTTTTCATTTAAAAAGGAGAAAATAAATGTAATTCGGTACAAAGTAGTACCAATAGCGCACCAATGCTATGAATAATTAGTGTTATTTGGGCGAATCCCCAAGCGGCTGCGGCAAGGGGCCCGGGTTTTTCGTTTCAAGCCGCATAAATAGTATTATTATTTAAAGGCAATGCTGCGGGCTTTCTCTTCAATCCCTTTCGCGGTTCCATTGTTAATTTATAGTTGCATTGATGGTATTTATTTGAAATTTACAGTTAATCAATTTCCGCCAAAAAATTAGCATAGATAGATTTATTAAAAGTAATTGTGGTTTTCAAGCTAAGCAATAGTTGAAATTTAAAATTTTTCAAGCGTCAGCTTATTTTTTATTAAAGCTGTTTTTGATAAGAAAAACAGTTTAAAAAACATAATAGTTAAAATATAGCTAAGGAAAATAAAACCTTTAAATAAAACACAATTATTGTGCATTTTATTTCCCTTAAAAGCGGATATAGGTAATTATTAATACAAATTATCCCAAAAATTACGCACCCTTAAAATATGTAGCGTAGCAATTTTTCAGGTGCTCCTTATTACAATAAAATTTCCTGTTAGAAAATGTAGTTTAATAAAAACCGATATCTAATTTTTCAACTTAAAGAAAAAAACCAAGGTTAAAATCCATAATTAGGTATTTGATCCTCCTTGTACAAAAGAATAAGTTGTATTAGGATTCAGTCAGAAATACAATAGAAAATCAAGGTGGTATAGAGTAAATAAAATGAAGAAGAGCCTTGGTAGCGATCCAAAGCCCTAATTTGCTTCTCCAAATTTACCTAACTTTTTTTATGGAGTGTTGGTTTATTGGATATGTTCTCAGTTTAAATTTAATTCAACTTTACATCATCACTAAGAGAAGCGATTAAGTATTCATTTTTCGAAAACCATGCCAATATTATTAATGTTTATAAAGTGTAACGAGAAATTAATGAGTTCATATTATTAAAATAATTGCAATTAGAGCAGCTGAAACGTTTTATTCTTGAAACGCATTTGGCTATCTTACTTTCAGCCAATTACCTCGATTAGTTTGTGGATATCGGAACTTTATCCTTTGTGTAAATCCTTCTATATCCTGTCTGAATTAGAATTTATTGGATTGGTAGATTAATAGCATGGCCACAATACTGCAGCTTTTTTCCTTATAATCCTGACTAACATTTATAAATCTGCACATATGCTGAAACTTATAAAAATAAAGTCATTTTATTTAAAATAAAAGCCTTTTTAAATTTAACAATTTGAACATGCATGCAACTTCTTTTATTTTTATATTGTCAATATATTTGTAATTGACCTTTTTAAATTTGGGCATATTTATTGAATAACTACATAATCCTTAACCAGTAATTAATTATTAATATTTTAAAACCATGAAAAAAACATCTCCTTTAATCTTAGGTCTGGCTGCATTAGGTGCAGCAGCAATGATAGTTTATATAGCAAAACGTATCAGTTCCAATCGTATGTTGACAAAAATTTCGGACGAAGGTTACGAGACTGCCCATGATATTCTTTATCCAAATAAATACCATAATGGTAAAGGCCTGCAATATGGTCCCGTGTTACCCATGTAATTATATTGTATCTTAATAAAAAAAAATGACCTGTTTATTTAAACGGGTCATTTTTTTTATACCAGCTCCCAACATTTCTGCAATCCTTTTTTTTACTGCCGGGAATATTTCTTTTTCAAAAAAATAAGTATCCTAAAATTTATTTATCTTGATCCTCAATTGCCTTAACCAAGCCATCAATTGATCTTTATTAATTAAATATTTTGCTATATGAAAAAATATCCGCTGCTTGCACTATTGCTGCTGACTGCTTGTTTAAGTAAGGCCCAACTGTCAACCTGGAAAAATCTTTTTAATGGTAAAGACCTTGCCGGCTGGAAACAGTTAAACGGACAGGCAAAATACCGGGTTCAAAATGGGGAAATTATAGGCACCACAGCGCTTAATCAAAACAATTCTTTTTTAGCTACAGCAACAAATTATGGTGATTTTATTCTGGAATTTGATTTTTTAGTTGACAGCAATATGAACTCCGGCGTACAATTTCGCAGTGAATCAACACCAGGTTATCAGGCGGGCAGGGTGCATGGTTATCAATATGAAATTGACCCCAGTAAGCGCAATTGGACCGGTGGCATTTATGATGAAGGCCGGCGTGATTGGTTATATCCGCTCGATTTAAACCCAGCTGCCAAAGCAGCTTTTAAACAATCAAAATGGAACCATGCCCGCATTGAATGTATTGGTTCAACAATTCGTACCTGGTTAAATGATATAACTGCAGCTTATGTAGTTGATAACCTTACCTTAAACGGGTTTATAGCCTTGCAGGTGCATGCCATTCACAATAAAGAAGAAGCTGGTAAGGAAGTGCGCTGGCGCAATATCCGTATTCAGACAGCTGCTTTGAAACCTTCCAAAAACAATGGAATTTTTGTAGTAAACCTAATACCCAATACCCTTTCTGAGGCAGAAAAAAGGAACGGGGTTTCCATGTTATGGGATGGCAGTAGTACAAATGGATGG
>JAYTHI010000261.1:0-66102 GCA_043732685.1 Ferruginibacter sp.
GGAAAGTGACGGATTTTTTAATATGCAATTGGATGAATAAAACTAAAACCATTCTAAAACCTTACCAATATTTAAAAAAGTAATTACAGCCTATTGCAGTTAATTGCAGTTTTAGAGAGGCGATTGAATAAAAATTAGATTATTAAACGCTAACATTGGCTAACATTTGGATAACATTTTTTTACCTTAATTAATTGCCCAAATAATAAGAGACTTTTAAAAATCGAATTTTCCGAGTCCACCCCCTTACCAATAAAAAATTCCCCTTTTTAGTTTACCCCCTCCCATTGTAGGTATAACCCCGGTAAGAATCTTACAGGCTAATTTTAACTACCTATTTTAAAAAAATTTAAGGTTTTATATAAGAATATTAGTTAGAATATGTTGGTATTTTAAACAAATTATATATTTTCACAATGTCTTAATAACCCTAAACCATTCGAATATGTTACTTGCCATTAGTATCAGCATCCTTATTATTGTACCAATAGTAATTGTTAAACGTGCTAAATCCAAAAAAAATAAAAATCCTATTTCTGATAAGGTGGATGACAAAGATTATTGGGATTATCTTACTAAGGACTAAGTTCATCTCTTTTTTGATTATTTCTTATTATTTAAAAATTGGTACTAAGTACACAATATAAAATATTAGTAGTATGTAAATCAATACTTTAAGTAAGGTTAAATTGAGTTTTAAATGTAATAAAAAATTACCCCAAAAAGTTAACCCCATTTATACAGGCAGATAAATAAAAAAAATTGCCGGCAAACCTTTGCGTTTTGGTAAAAAGTAGAAAGAGAGAAAATGAGAGAAAGAAAATTAATCAAACCAAATAAAAAATAAGAGATAACAATTTTAGAATTGTACCCCAAAACAACGTCAACTGTACCCCACAGTGTACCCCAGTAATAAAAATGCTCTGTAAACTTTTGATTTACAGAGCATTTATAATTTAGGTTGCGGACTGGACGGGACTCGAACCCGCGACCTCCGCCGTGACAGGGCGGCATTCTAACCAACTGAACTACCAATCCTTTTATTCCCTCTTCTTTCAACAAAGTCATTTAAAACTGCCTTTGTTTTTCGGGAGTGCAAAGATATGTTTTTCATTTTCTTAGCCAAAACTTTTATTAAAAAATTTGAAGTCTTATTTTTGCTTGCTTACTTTTATATTGCACAATAATAACAATACTATAAATTCCTATTATGCCTGAGTTTAAAAAAAGACAATTCCTTGATTTTGAAAAGCCTATAAAAGACTTGTACGACCAGTTGGAACAAATTAAATCGTCGGCCGAAAAAAATAAAACAGATGTTAGTGGCTATATAAATGTACTGGAACAAAAAATAATTGATGCTAAAAGAAATCTTACTGCCAACCTTAGCCCATGGCAAAAAGTGCAGCTTAGTCGCCACCCCGATAGACCCTACACTTTAAAGTACATCGATAAAATGTGCAGCAACTTTGTAGAACTTCATGGCGATAGAAATATTAAGGATGATAAGGCAATGGTGGGCGGATTTGCAGATATCGATGGCGAAACAGTGATGATCATCGGACAGCAAAAAGGTATCAATACTAAAATGCGCCAGATCAGAAATTTTGGTATGGCTAATCCCGAAGGCTATAGAAAAGCTTTGCGCTTAATGAAACTGGCTGAAAAATTTAATAAACCCATCATCACGCTTATTGATACACCCGGCGCCTACCCTGGTCTTGAGGCTGAAGAACGTGGACAAGGAGAGGCTATTGCCCGCAATATTTTTGAAATGATTCGCCTTAAAGTGCCTGTTATTTGCGTAATAATTGGTGAGGGTGCAAGTGGCGGCGCCCTGGGCATTGGTGTAGGTGACAGGGTTTTTATGCTCGAAAATACCTGGTACACCGTTATTTCTCCTGAAAATTGCAGCGCTATTTTATGGAGAAGCTGGGCAGAAAAAGAAACAGCAGCAGAACAATTGCGACTTACCGGTAAGGATATGATGAAATTTGGTTTGGTGGATGGGGTTGTTCCGGAACCCGCCGGTGGCAGCCACTGGGATTACAGCGAAGCCGCTACTATTTTAAAAGAATACCTTAAACCGGTAATTAAAGAACTTAAAAATATTTCGGCCGAAAAACGTTGCGAACAAAGGATTGAAAAATTTAATAAGATGGGTTTCTGGAACGAAGTGCCGGAGAAAATATAGGTAAGCCTTCCACTATTTTACCATATTCATGTTATGCATAAATTAGTTAGTGTCTGCAAGAAAACACTGAAATATTGACTCACAAAGAATTTAATTGAATATTTTTATTCGAATAATGATGAATTTTTATGTTAGGAAAATTTATTTTTAGGAACTAAAGGATGGTTTAAAACAATTAAGTGTCTCTCTATTTACTTTTTTTTCTTAACAAAAAAAAGTAACAAAAAAAGTCAAGGCTGCTTCTAAAAAGGCAGAAATTTTCCAAATAAGGCTAAAATCAAAGAACTCGCCCCGAAAAGAATAATGCATTATCATTTAATCGGGCTCAAACAGCTTTGATTTCTTAACGCCTTATTTGGAAAATTTCTTGCTCTTTTTAGAAGAGGCCGTTAATACATTGCATCATAGAACTATTGATTTAATTCAAATAGATCTTAAGAAGATATTAATTACTAATCAAAGATTCAAGCAGCTTTATCTATCAATAACGCTGCCTATAAAAGCTTTCAGCGTTTTCTTACAGACACTATTTATGCTGTCTTTTTATTTAAAGAAAAATAGCACTAAAATAATGCTTCCAAAAAATCAGTGAAATCCTACCAATCTATTAAATCCGTGATAGAACAACTAGCCATTAGCATAAAGTGGCACTCATCGCTTATGCAGTTCAAAGCCAGCAATAGGCAACAACAAAGCGCATTTTTTAAATGAATAGTATGGTTATTAAACAAATAATACGCTGTAGTATGCGCTAATTGACGGCGAGTCCTGCTGCTTATGATAATATAAAAAGTCTTATAATTTACGCAGAGATTCGCCTAAGAAGTTTGTGGTTGTAGCAGTAGTGCAGGTGAATTTGTTGCCCGAAGGGAAAAAATCAGTGAATTCCTGCCAATCCGTTAAATCCATGATTAACCCTTTACGGTTATCAAATTTATTTCAACCCTACAACAATAAATTCCAATACAATTGGTGCTTCCAATTCTTATTGTCTTCCGACTCTTCGTTGTCGTTGCCATTATTTTCAAATCGCTTATCCAGTAAAGATTTTAACTCTTTGGGTGTGTAATATTTTTTAGCAAGTACAGGTTTTATGGTTTCCACCTTTATGTCATTTACCATAAGTTTAGTAGCCATCATCGAAGTGTACATTCTTGGAATGGTAACGCCTAAAATCATTCCCGGTAAACCATTTATTGTACATGGACCACCGCTAATTACAATCTCCTCAGTATAAAAGGCAAAAACATAAACACTGTCCATAATTTTACCAACTGCCTTTCTACAGTCGAAGCCTGCAATTTTTCTATGTTCATTGGATAGTTTCCATTGAATGTTTTTTATGCTGTCTTTTAAATTAAAGGGCGACTCCCAAATACTTTTTTGTATGTAAGTAATTCCTGTCGAAAAATCATTAAACCATTCATTTAAATCTTCCCCATCCTTTATAAATTCCGGTACTTTTGCTTTTGTTTCATCATAATGATCAAATTTATAAATACTCTTGTTATCGGCAAAAGTATACTTATAATAAGCAGTTTTAAAAGTGGGCATCGTTGCTTTTATATCGGATAAATAACTTGCGTCAGACATTTTTTTCTTTTCATTGGTTATTACTTCAAACTCAATAGCACCCCTGGTTATAAATTGTTGTGCATTGCTCTCAAATACATTTATAAAAAGTATAAGAAGTAGTTTTATTTTTAATTTCATGTTGTAGTATTTTACCATTAATTAGCAGCTGCTGCAGTCGTTTTATTTTTAAAATTCCAGGTAAAGCCCAGCAACCAATATTGGCGTAAGCGATCATTTGTTACGCTTGTTAAAGTATTGCTGTAAAAATTACGCTGTACATTATTATTTTGATTAAGAATGTCTTTAATGCTGAAATAGGCGGTAAACTCATTGCTTTTAAACGTTCGTTGCAACCTTGCATTCCAAAGCGTATTGCTTAAATTATCCTGAAACTGCGGCGTCTTTTGTCGAAGATAATTGGTGACATCCGTTTTAATTGCCCATACCTTTTTTATGTATAAAGTAGCATCTGCACCCAGCTCGTTGGTATTGTATTTTAACACGGTATTGTATTGCTGTGTGCTGTTACTATTGTATTTAAAGCGATCCCAAACAGAAAGATCATATTTTTTATCTTTGCTTTTATACAGGTAAAGATTTACCCCTGCATTTAAATCTTTAGAAGTAGTATTCTGTCCGTTTATAATCTCTGTCCGGTGTTCATAATTTGCATTCGGACCAATATCCACATTTAGATTTAGTTTTTTAATTTTAAAATTTACCCCTGTGTAAAAGGAGAAATTAAAGTTACCATCTGTATTTACCGGTTGGCTGGTTGTTTTACCCGTGCTTGCATTAATAATCCGGCTATTGGTAATGGCATTGGCGGTATTGCTAAAATTAAAAGATTGCCACATGTTGAATTCATTGATAAAATTAAAGCTCTGGTGCGATAGTTGAAAATTATTACTGAGGGATGGTTTTAGCAAAGGATTGCCTAAAAACTGATTAAAAAAATCATCGTTGTTGCGTAGCAATTGTAATTGATCAACCCTGGGCTGTGTAGTATACCCGTTATAATTAAATCTTAAATTATGCCCGCTTTTATAGGCATAGCTAAGCGTTGCATTTGGAAAGATATTGGTGTAATTGCGGCGATAATCTTTATTTAAGGTACGGTCTGCCAAATTAAATTGGGTAAATCCTACAGCAGATCCAAAATTATATTTGAACTTTTTGTTAGCGTAATTAATTTTAAATCCTCCTTTATTAACGGTTATTTTCTGATCGAAAAAATTGGTTAAAGAATCAACCATATTATCATATTTATCAGAAACCGGTGAATAAGAATTGGTGGTCTGGTCGTTATTGCCATTGTCGATACTTAGCTGGTATTCAAACAATAAAGAATAATTTTTACTGATGGGTTCTGTATACACCATGCTGCTTACCAAGCGGCGGGTAGCCTTATTATAGGCTTTTTGCTGATTGTATTTTTGACTGGTAGTTACAACACCATTGGTATAAATTTCATTATCAGACAGCAGGAAATTATTACCATCATTATTTAATAAATTCCAATTTACATTCCAGGAAAAGCTGCGCCTTAATTTTTTAAATTTATGCTTAAATAACAGGGTGGCATCAGCAGCTGTTTTATCTGATGTTGTTGTTAATTGACGGTCGCTGCTGCTGTTAGTTATTCCGGATTGGCCGGTTACTACAGCGGTTCTGTACGATTGGCTATGGGTTTTATAATCACTTGCTTTAGCTGTAAATTTTATTGAATTGGCAGAGTCAATTTTAAAATCATAGACCATATTTACTTTAAAAGATTCCTTATTTACATGTACTTTTTCTACCGAATTGCTGTTAAAAAAAGAATCTGCAATTTGGGTTTGTGTAAAGCTTTTAATGTTGTTATTGTAATCCTGCAAATTATATTTTGGGGAAAAGGACAGACTATGTTTATCATTCCATTTGTTGCTGTATTGTAAGCCAATATTGTTATTTTTAAAAAGCCCGTTTTGAGTATCTACATAGGGTTCATCATCCGTATTGCCCTGCCAGTTCCCACTAATATTTCCATCATCATCTGCAGTTATAGAAAAGTTGTCATCACTAACGCCATACTTTTCATTGTCTTGCCAGCCAAGGCCATCCTGGCCGGTATTTCCATTTAAAAAATAGGCAGCAATTTTTCTTTTACCCTTAAAAGCATTAAATAAAATATTGTTGTTGTAGCGGTTGTCTATATTTTTCTTTAAACCACCTGACAGATCTGCTTTTCCAAAGTACCCATGCTTACGATCATCTTTAAGTTTTAGGTTGATCGTTTTTTTTGTCTTGCCATCATCAATCCCGGTAAATTCTGCCTGGTCACTTTTTTTATCATACACCTGTACTTCTTTCACTGCATCTGCCCTTAAATTTTTAACTGCCATTCCGGGATCATCTCCAAAAAATTCTTCTCCGTCTACCAATACTTTTTCAACGGTTTCTCCCATAGCTTTTATCTTGCCATCTTTATCAACCTGTATGCCCGGTAATTTTTTTAAAAGTTCTTCCACATTCGCATTGGCACTCACTTTAAAGCTATCTGCTGTAAAAATAGTAGTATCGCCTTTTATACGCATGGCAGCAGTACTTTTAATAATAAGCTCCTGCAATAATTTACTTTTTGGAATCAGGGAAACATTATTTAATTGCAAACCATTTTCGGGCACAGTAATAGCATCCAATAAATCAGCAAATACCGGATGGGTAAACATCAGAATATATTTACCCTTATTAATATTGGTTAATTTAAAGTGACCATCCTTATCCGTTCTAACAAATTTATATAAGGTAGAATCAACCGGATTTAAGATGGCGACCACTGCATTAGATACTAATTTTTTATTAGCCGTGTCTGAAATAACACCGGTGATGGTTTGTGCATAAATCAATAATCCACCAAAAAAAAATAAAAGGGAAAATAATACTTTTTTGTATAGTTGATTCATTACGGGCTAAGTTTAGGTTTTGGAAACTTGTAACTATTTTTAAATATATTTATATTCTTTAAAGAGTATGCTTAAATTTACGTTAAGTAAACCTTAATTTTTATAGGTGGTATTTAGGAATTCATTATCAGGTGTTATTAACTAACGGGAAAAGCTAAGCAATATGAATTTGGAGAAATCTTTATCAACTAAAAAAAAATACGAAGAGCAATATTTTGTAGACAGCACTAAATCGGTATGGAATTATTCTTTATTTACAGATGAGGATATTGACAATTATCAAAAGGGGAATCTCTATAATGGCTATCAATTATTTGGAAATCATCCAATAGAAGTTTTAAAAACTACCGGTTATTATTTTGCTGTTTGGGCGCCCAATGCTACAGAAGTATCGGTAGTAGGTCATTTTAATGAATGGAAAAAAGGTACACATCCATTAATTGTTAGACAGGATAATTCAGGTATTTGGGAAGGATTTATTCCCCATTTTAAAAAAGGCGAAACCTATAAATATAATATTAAAGGATACAAGGGTGCGGATATAAATAAGGGCGATCCCTATGCTAATTTTTGGGAGAAGCGGCCGGAAACCGCCTCCATCAGCTGGAATATGGAATACAGCTGGAAGGATGAAGATTGGATGGCCACCCGTAAAAACCACAATAGTTTAAAGGCACCCTGGAGTGTTTATGAGGTGCACCTTACCAGTTGGATGCGGCCCGATAAAAATGATGAAGAAACCTACAATACCTACCAGCAAATAACCGAACGCCTGGTGCCATATGTTAGTGAAATGGGCTTTACACATATTGAATTTATGCCCGTAATGGAGCATCCTTTTGATGGTAGTTGGGGTTACCAGGGAACAGGCTTTTTTGCACCAACTTCGCGCTTTGGTGCACCGCAGGATTTTATGGCGATGATTGATGCTTTTCATAAAGCTGGCATTGGTGTTATCCTTGACTGGGTTCCCTCGCATTTTCCGTATGATGCGCATGGTTTATTTATGTTTGACGGAACGCATACCTATGAATATGCTGATATGCGCAAAGGCTTTCATCCGGACTGGAACAGTTATATTTTTAATTATAAAAGGGGAGAAGTAAAATCTTTTTTAATAAGCAGTGCAAGATTTTGGTTCGATCTTTTTCATATTGACGGCATAAGGGTAGATGCCGTAAGCAGTATTCTGCAACTTGATTATAGTCGGAAAGAAGGTGAGTGGGAGCCCAACGAATTTGGTGGCAACGGCAATATTGAAGCCATTGCATTTGTTAAAGAATTGAATGAAACGATTTACCGCGATTTTCCCGATGTGCAAATGATGGCGGAAGAATCAACCGACTGGCCAAGGGTTAGCCGCCCAACCTTTGTTGACGGGCTCGGTTTTGGCATGAAATGGATGATGGGCTGGATGCATGATACCCTGGACTATTTTAAAATGGATCCCTATTTTCGCCAGTTTCATCAGGACAAATTTACGTTTAGCATGATGTATTTCTATGATGAAAATTTTATGTTACCCCTCAGTCATGATGAGGTAGTGCATGGTAAAAGCCCGATGATAAATAAAATGCCCGGCGATGAATGGCAAAAATTTGCCAACCTGCGATTGATGTACACTTACATGTACCTGCATCCGGGAGCAAAGCTTTTATTTATGGGCAACGAATTTGCGCAAACCACCGAATGGAATTATAAGAGTGAACTTAACTGGGGATTGCTTCAATTTGATCCACATAAAAAAATGAAGGAATGCGTTAAACAACTCAATTTATTGTACGCTTCTCAACCTGCACTGTATCAATTACAATTTGAGAAGGGCGGTTTTGAATGGGTTGATTTAAACCATCGGGAAGAAGGTATTATTGCTTTTAAGAGAAAAGGAATTGATAAAAATGAAGACATTCTTGTTATTTTAAATATGACACCGGTGGTAAGAAGGGACTGGAAAATAAAAGTTACCGGTAAAGCGGAATGGGTAGAAATTTTTAATAGCGATAACCTGAACTTCTGGGGTACAGGAGATGTATACAACCCTTCCGTTAAGGTGAAATTAGTGGATAAGTACGCTTACCTTTATGAAATAAACATTCACCTTCCTGCGTTAGGAGCGGTAATATTTAGATAATAAATGAACCTAATCCACAACCACATTATGAAAAAAATCCTCCTATCGTTAAGCTTATTTATATTTATTGGAAGTGTATTTGCCCAAAATGATAGTGCTACGGCATATTATCAAAAAGCAATGATTGAAAAGGAGGCTAAGCATTTCCTTGTTGCCTCCAAATATTTAGACAAAGCGCTTCAATTTGATCCAAAGTACAAGGAGGCTTATCTCGAAAATGGTTACATAAATTTAACCATGCGTAAAACTGATGCCGCAAAAGGAAATTTTACAAAATTATATGAGCTTGAGCCTACAAATAAGGAAGCCATTAAGGAATTAATGGAGTTGTGCTATAATTACAACCAATATCAAAAAGCCATTGAATTTGGCAATAAATGTATTGGATGCGCCAATGCAGAAAGGATAATTTCGATGAGCAGTTATAAGTCGGAGAATTATCCGCTTGCTGTAAAAGGATTATTAAATGTTATTGCAGCTAACCCTAAAGATGCTGAAGCTACTTATACCATTGGTCGCAGCTATCTTGATATGGAAATGTATGCCAAAGCAATTCCTTATTATACAAAAGCTATAGAGCTGGACAACACAAGAAATGTATGGATGAATGAATTGGGATTGATCTATTACAACCAAAATGATTTTAAAAACGCTAAAAATTATTTGATTAAAGCTGGTGAAAGCGGGTTTCCTGCAAGCAATGATTTTAATGAGAACCTTGGTTACGCCTATATTTACAGTGGCGAATTTGATAAGGGTGTAAAATTATTATTGGATATATTGGAAAGAAAACCTGGCAATAAAGATATTTTAAGAGATATTTCGGAAGCTTACTATAAGCAAAAAATATATGATAAGGCCCTGGAATATTGTCAAAAACTAATGGAACTGGATCCAAACGATGCAAAGGCCTTATACCAGGCGGGTTTATGTTTTCAAAAGAAGGGCCAAAAAGATCGAGGGCAATCCATGTGTGATGCAGCTATAAAAATGGATCCTTCATTAGGCAGCCTGCGCAGCAAACAAGATGGAGGCCTGGGTTTATAAAATCATTTTTAAAAAGCGCCTGAATTTAATTGCATAAAATACAGGATAAGTATTTTTTAATACCCGCAATATTTTAATAACTTCCAGCTGCAAAGTAGGATACTATTTATTTAATATGCTTTTGCATGAGTTAGGATGGCAAATTATAGTCATAAACTATACCAAAACGGGCTTATTTGGCAACCAATATTACCTGTAAGCCATCTCAACTTTATAACCGTACTAATGTTATTATTATATGAGTGCAACATTTTTAACGGCTGAATGGAATAATTTGATCATGGCCAATTACAGTATAGATCCTGCCATTTTATTACCCTATTTGCCTCCTGCTACGGAGTTGGATGCTTATCATGGAAACCACTATGTAAGTCTTATTGGTTTTATGTTTGAGCAGACAAAAATTAAAGGATTTAAAATTCCGTTTCATGTAAATTTTGAGGAGGTAAACCTACGTTTTTATGTGCGTTATCTGGAAGAAGGTGTCTACAAACGCGGTGCAGTTTTTATAAAAGAAATTGTACCAAAACCAGGTATCAGTATTGTTGCCAATACGCTTTACAATGAGAAATACAGTACCAGAAGAATGAAGCATTTTTATACAAAAACTGCTGATAATATTCACTTAGGCTACTCCTGGAAAAATAAAGGGAAATGGAATAGGTTAGAAGCCAATACCCACCCGGAAGCCATATCCATGCTGCCTGGTAGTAAGGAGGAGTTTATAGCCGAACATTATTGGGGCTATGCAAAATTTAATAAGACCACTACTTTTGAGTACGCGGTAACGCATCCGAGTTGGCAGGTACATACGGTAACGGATTACCTGATTGATTGTGATTTTAAAGCTTTGTATGGCAATCAATTTTCATTTTTAGAAACCTCCAGGCCAGATTCAGTTTTTATGGCTGCAGGTTCTCCCATTAGTATTTTGGGTAAAAAAAATATAAAAGTTGTGTTATGATTCCATGGTTTTACACGAAGGGCACCAGGCGAGAATAGGTCAGAAATAAAATTTTAGATTAAAAATTATTTTCGTTCTACGATAATTAACGTTAAACCCTACATAATCTGGCATTTCTCTTAAGGCGAAAATTAGTGTCCAATCCAAACCTTTCTATTTCACCGAAAATCAGCGTCTTTCCCGGCACCTTCTCCAGCAGGCCTATAAACAATTATTATTATTCAGGATAATCCTGATGCTGGTATACATTATTAATTATTGTAACATTAAGGATGTAATAAATTAAAAAATATATTAGTGATTAGCAAAATGCAAAACTGCGTCGGGGTTGCACCGTTGTATAATTAAAATTTAAATAGCAAGCTGTGAAAACCCCGCCGGGACAGGGAAGAATTAGTGTAAAGAAAAACTTATGTAAATTCTCCCTTTTCCAGAAATGTCTCTCAACGAGCCTATGCAGCTGAGCCGAGGACGTTTCGTTTTTGTACACAAATCCCCTGTTTGATTTTCGCTCCGTAACACGCAACGTCCCTAGCCAACGCACCAAGCCCTGCAGGAGACGATGCTGGCAAGTCGTTCAAATAATTATTCTCTTTCCTAGCATCGTCTCTCAACGAGCCCATGCGCAGGGCCGAGGACGTTGCGTTTGGTTAACACAAATCCCAGTTTGATTTTCGCTCCGTAACACGCAACGTCCCTAGCCAACGCACTGCCTCAGCAGGAGACGATGCTGGGAAGTTGTTCAATTATTCTCTTTCCTAGCATCGTCTCTCAACGAGCCCATGCGCAGGGCCGAGGACGTTGCGCTTGGTTAACACAAATCCCTGTTTGATTTTCGCTTTGTAATACACAAATCCCAGTTTGATTTTCGCTCCGTAACACGCAACGTCCCTGGCCAACGCACCAAGCCCGGCAGGAGACGATGCTGGCAAATCGTTCAAATAATTATTCTCCCTTTCCCAGAAATCTCTCAAGAGCCTATGCAGTTGAGCCGGGGACGTTTCGTTTTTGTGCACAAATCCCCTTTTTGATTTTCGCTCCGTAACACGCAACGTCCCTGGCCAACGCACCCAAACCTGCAGGAGACGATGCTGGCAAGTTGTTCAAATAATTATTCTCCCTTTCCCAGAAATCTCTCAACGAGCCTATGCAGCTGAGTCGGGGACGTTTCGTTTTTGTACACAAATCCCTGTTTGATTTTCGCTCCGTAACACGCAATTTCTCTTCTGTCCCGGCAGGGTTTCCCCGGTATTTCTTTCAAGTAATATACCCTGTCGGGGCAACCCTGACGTAGGTATACACTAATAACTAAAAGCGCATTAAATCGATAATTAATTTAAAAATTTATGCGTGATTTTAAAGTGCAAAACTGCGTCGGGGTTGCACCGTTGTATAATTATATTTTAAAGGGAATACTGTGAAAACCCCGCCGGGACGGAGAAAAATTAATGTAGTCGAAAAACACAACTTATGTAAATGTCTTAATATAAAATGTAGAAGCGATAATAAATTTCAACCCGGCACCTTAGATTTTATACCCAATTGTCAAACTAAAAATCCCTTTCAAATTAAATTGAAAGGGATTTTTTTATGTTTTAAGCTATATTTTTATTTTGCAACGATAATATCTGCAGCAGTTACTTCAGCAACCGGCTCACTTAAAGCACGACCTTTTCCAAGATCAATTAAGATAGGCGCAGCTACAAATATAGAAGAATAAGTACCGGTAATTACACCAATCAACATGGCAAATGCAAAGCCTCTTGTTACTTCACCACCAAATATAAATAATATTAAAATGGTTAAGAAAACGGTAAGAGAAGTCATAATCGTACGACTTAAAGTATCATTGATTGCACGATTAATTATTGTTCCCTTGGTATCCGTTTTTTTAGCACCACGGCTATATTCCCGAATACGATCAAATACAATTACGGTATCATTCATACTAAAACCTATCACCGTTAAAACCGCAGCAATAAAATGCTGATCAATTTCTAAAGGAAAAGGAACAATATTTTTAAAGAAGGAGAATACGGCAAGCGTAACCAATACATCATGCAATAAAGCAACGATTGTACCAACAGAATACCTCCAGTCGCGGAAACGTGCAAATATGTATAAGAAAATGATCAGCATGGCAAACAAGGTAGCCTTGATAGCACCATTCTTTAAATCTTCTGAAATAGTAGGTTGAACGGTTTGAGAACTTAAAATATTATTCTTTGCAAATTCCGAATAGCTTATACCTGGTAACACTTTTTGTAATCCCTGGTAAAGTTTAGTTTGAACCAAACTATCCGCATTGTCAACACCTTTTTTATATGAAGTAGTGATATTTAAATGACTGTTATCACCAACTGTTTTAATGATAGGGAAATCACCTTCAAAAGCATTTTTTAAATCGTCTCTTAATAAATCAGTCTTTACAGCTTGTGGAAAAGCAACCGTATAACTACGACCACCTTTAAATTCTACACCTTCGTGAAAGCCATTAAAATAACTTCCGATTCCTAATAACAATACCAACACAGAAATTCCGTAAGCCACTTTTCTATATTCAATAAATTTAAAGCTGGCATGCTTAAATACCCTTTTAGAAATATTGGTAAAGTAATTAAAATTACGGTTCTTGTTGGTCCAGAAATCGGTGATCAATCTTGAAACAAGGATACCACAAAACAAAGACAATACTATACCCAGCATCTGCGTAGTAGCAAAACCTAATACCGGTCCTAACCCAAATATAAACAAAATGGCTGCGGTTAAAAAGGTAGTAACGTGCGCATCAATTACCGGAGCAAGTGAGCGTTTGTAACCATCATTAACGGCCTGCGGATAACTTTTCCCTTTGGTAAGTTCTTCCTTTATTCTTTCAAAAATAATTACATTGGTATCTACTGCTAAACCAACTGTTAGCACCAAACCTGCAATACCAGCGGCTGTTAGGGTAAAGCCCATCGCACTTAATACGCCAACAGTAAATAGTAAGTTTAATATTAAAGAAATATTTGCAACCCATCCACCCGTATTGTAGTATAAAAACATCAACGCAAAAATTACAATAAAGGAGATGCCAAATGCCATCATACCACCATTTACAGAGGCTTCGCCCAATGTAGGACCAACAACTTGTTCAGCAACAATTTTAGCCGGGGCATTGGTTTTACCCGATTTTAATATATTTGAAAGATCCTGTGCTTCTTCTGTTGTAAACCTTCCTGAAATTTCTGTCTGGCCACCTTCAATAGCGCCCATTACATTTGGTGCAGTATAAACAATATCATCCAAGGCAATAGCAACCGGTCTGCCTACATTATTTTTTGTAAGATCAGCCCATTTTTTTGCACCTGTGCTGGTCATGTTCATTTTAATAGAAGGAGCTCCTTTTTCATCATATCCTTGAAAAGCTTCTTCCACACTTTCTCCATCCATGGCAGGTTTTTCGCCGCCAGGCAATGTTTTTACAACATATACCGGAATATATTTGGTTCCTTTTTCCGGACTTTCCTCTGCACCCAATAAGATTCTTGAATCAGCAGGAAAATTACTTCTAACCTGATCCAATGATAAATAATAATTTAAGGCAGCAGTATCTTTTGCGTGTGTTATAAAGTTAAACTGCTTATTGTAAGGAATTTTTTCCTGACGAATATCCAAAGGCGTCATTACTTCCACCAAAGCAGTTGCGTATTTTGCCTTTTTTGCAGAGTCGCTAACTGAAGTAGAATCAGCATTGGTTCCACTTAAAAAAGCTGCAAGGGAAGAAGCTGCATTTTCGTAACCTTTACCTATTTCATCCAAACTGTAAACAGCCCAAAATTGAAGATTGGCACTTGCCTGCAAATATTTTCTTACCCTTTCTTTATCTGTAACACCGGCCAATTCAACCTGAATGATGCCTTTATTTTCATCTAAATTAATATTGGGCTGAGCTACGCCAAATTTATCAATACGCTTTAATAATATTTTGTAGGTCTCGTTAATGGCACCTTTGGATATTACCCTTATCTGGCTGATCACTTTATCATCGCTATCCGTAATTTTAATGGCCTTACCTGCACCTGCAAATAAAGTTGCAAGAGGTGTACCCGGATTTTGTTGTGTAAACGCATTATCAAACAATGTAATGTAATCAGTATTTGAAGCTACCTTTTGAGCAGTTGCAGTTTGCAAAGCCTTAATAAGTCTTGGTTCTTTTGGATTGTTGCTAATGGATTTAAGTAACCCTTCAAGGCTAACTTGCATTGTTACACTCATACCACCCTGAAGATCCAAACCAAGGTTTAGTTCATTCTCTTTACATTTTTGATAAGAAGTACCAACAATCGGGTAGATACTCTTCTCTTTTGTACTGTCAAGGATATGGCGCATCCTGGTTTTCACCAATGCATTCTTATCTTCTCCGGTTGCCTCAGGATGTTGAGATTTTACAATTCTTTCCGCTTGTGTTTTTACCTTTGCTTCGTAACTGCGTACAACAAACGTGTACGACAATTCCCAGATGGAGATGCAAATTAAAGCAATGGCGAAAAACCAAACTAAGCCTTTCAATTTCATAATTGGTTACTTTTAATAGCTATTTTGTTAATTTTTTAGAAGTTCGCAAAGATAGGGGAAAAACTATTTAGCTACAGATAACAATTAGTTTAGATTTTTAAGGACTTTTACCTATAAATTAGCCTCATGATTTCAAAATATTTATGCACTTTATTAGTTACCGCTTTATACGTCCAGCTTGCCTTTGGGCAAATTATAAGAAGAGAGTCCGGCACACAAAAACCATTTACAGATAAAGTACCTTCAACCGATAAGGGAAAAAAAGATACTATGCTTGTGCAGTTGCTGCAGCAGTACCCTCAATATTTTGAAAGCATTCTCAAAAATAAGAAAAAATGGAATGTTCAAATAATATATACGCAAATTGACAGGGGGCAAAACGGTTTACCGGACTTAAAAAATTATTATTTTAATGTAGATAAAAGTGATTATTTCTATCCGGCTTCTACGGTTAAATTACCTATTTGTCTTTTAGCCCTTCAAAAGCTTCATGAATTAAAGGATAAAGGAATTGACCTTAATACCACCATGATTACCGGGGAGGCTGCGGATGGACAAACCGCTGTATATAACGACCCTACAACCTTTGATGGCAAACCTACCATTGCAAATTATATTAAAAAAATATTAATGGTAAGCGATAATGATGCCTATAACCGCTTATACGAGTTTTTGGGGAGATCATATATTAATGAGCAATTGCATAAAATGGGCTACCCTGACGTACAAATACTGCACCGTTTGCAGATTCCATTATCGGCTCAGCAAAACAGCAGGACCAATCCCATTAGTTTTTTAGACTACTCCGATCGTATTTTATACAACCAACCCATGCAAATCGATTCAACCCTTTACAACCCCCGTACGGATTCTTTAGGCGAATGTTTTTACAGCGGAGATTCAATAATTAACAAGCCAATGGATTTTTCAAATAAAAACAGGCTAAGTTTAGAAAGCCTGCATACCATCTTATTAAGTCTTGTTTTCCCCGAAAAAGTTCCTGCCACCCAACGCTTTAATATAACTGAAGCAGATAGAAATTTCGTTTTAAAATATATGAGCCAGTTGCCAACCGAGAGTATATTACCGCCCTATGCTGTTGACACCAGCACCTACTGGCCGGCTTATGGAAAATTTTTACTTTTTGGTGCAGAAAAAGGACCGGTTGCAAAAAGCATAAGAATTTTTAATAAAATTGGGGAAGCCTACGGACAATTAACTGATGTCGCTTATATAGTTGACTTCGACAAAAAAATTGAATTCTTTTTGTCGGCCACTATATATTGTAACGGAGATGGTATTTTAAATGATGATAAATATGACTATCAAAATATCGGACTTCCCTTTTTAAAACATTTGGGGGAGGTGCTGTATACGTATAATTTAAAGCGTACTAAACTTAATTTACCCAAGCTTGCACCATTTTTATTTAATTATGATGGTAAATAATATAAGTAGGGATAAATTAGGTGATGCAGCTTATTGAAGTATTATTCAAATAATAAAAAGTTAAATTATACCGGCCATGTATTTTTAAACAATCCATTTAATGGTATTAAAAAGTAAACGGCTTTAAAACCTTAGCTTTTTGTATAAACATATTACAAGCATTACCTTTGCGCCTCAAAATAAGCTGGCAATAGTTGGCACACAGTAATTACAAATGAAGTACAGTAACGAAATCAATCGGCGTAAAACCTTCGCCATCATATCTCATCCGGATGCGGGTAAAACAACGCTAACGGAAAAATTTCTTTTATTCGGGGGGGCCATCCAAACTGCAGGTGCTGTAAAAAGCAATAAAATAAAAAAGCACGCTACAAGTGATTTTATGGAAATTGAGCGCCAGCGTGGTATAAGTGTGGCCACCAGCGTAATGACGTTTGAGTACAACGGTCACCTGATAAACCTGCTTGATACGCCCGGCCATAAAGACTTTGCGGAAGATACCTATCGTACCTTAACTGCGGTTGACAGTGTTGTACTGGTTATAGATAGTGTAAATGGGGTAGAGGCGCAAACCAGAAGATTAATGGAAGTAATCGCCATGCGCAATACACCGGTTATTGTATTTATTAATAAAATGGACAGGGATGGTAAAAACCGTTTCGATCTTATGGAGGAAATTGAAAACGAGTTAAAAATTCAGTTACACCCCATGACCGTACCCATTAACAGTGGTAAAGAATTTAAGGGTGTATACGATCTGCATAAAAAAAGTCTGGTACTTTTTGCCGCCGGAACTAAGGCTAATGATGAAGATGTGGTTGAAATCCATAATTTAAATGATGCCATTCTGGATGCTAAAATTGGCGAAAAAGACGCTGTAACTTTAAGGGAAGATGTTGAATTGATCGATGGCGTTTATGGGGAATTAAATGCAGCAGATTATTTAAGCGGAAAAACTGCACCCGTATTTTTTGGAAGTGCGGTAAATAATTTTGGTGTAAAAGAAATGCTAGATACGTTTGTACGGATTGCGCCAACTCCCCGCCCGCGGCATACCACCGTTAGGGATGTTTTACCCGAAGAAGAGAAATTTAGCGGCTTTATTTTTAAGATACATGCCAACCTCGACCCAAAGCACCGCGATAGAATTGCGTTTTTAAGGGTTTGCAGCGGAAAGTTTGAGCGCAATAAATATTACAAACACATCAGGCTTGAAAGAGATTTTCGTTTCAATAATCCCTATAGTTTTTTGGCACGTCAAAAGGATGTTATTGAAGAAGCCTATCCCGGCGACGTGGTGGGATTATTTGATACCGGAAACTTTAAAATAGGGGATACTTTAACTGAAGGAGAAAAGTTTTATTTTACCGGAATCCCTTCTTTTTCACCTGAAATTTTTAAAGAGGTAATCAATAAAGATCCATTAAAAACAAAGCAGTTAGAAAAAGGTGTTTTACAATTAACTGATGAAGGGGTGGCACAATTGTTTACCCAGTTTGGCGGTAATAAAAAAATTATCGGTTGCGTAGGCGAATTACAATTTGAAGTAATACAATATCGCTTATTGCAGGAGTATGGCGCTTCGGTACAAATGAATAACCTTCCGTTCTTTAAAGCCTGTTGGTTAACAAGCAAGGATCCTAAAAAATTGCAGGATTTTATTAAATTCAAACAGGCAAATATCGCCGAAGATAAAGATGGCCACTTGGTTTACCTGGCCCAAAGTGAGTGGTTTATAAATACCGAAAGACAAAATAATCCGGATATCGAATTTCATTTTACCAGCGAAATACATAAATAAGTTACCTGATTTGCTAATTTGATGATGTGATTGTAATGCATTAAAAAGTTTTATTTAAATTTATGTCATGTATAAAATGAACCGTCAATATTCAAAGGCGCAAACTTTGGCTGAAGCAGAAAAAGATAAATTGTTTACCAAAGCTGATTCTCTTTCTGAAAGGTTAAGCCAGGGTTGGTATTTAAGCGCAATGGCTTATGGCATAGATCCTGAAAACCCACCAAAAATGGTAAAGGAATTGGTTAATATTCGTAAACGGGAAAAGTAATGGCTAATATTTTTAATGATGATTTTAGAGATTTTATTGATGCACTAAATAAAAATGAAGTCGAATATTTACTTGTTGGGGGGTATGCAGTTATTTTAAATGGTTATAGAAGAACAACAGGCGACATGGATGTATGGATCAACTTAACCCATACGAATCATAAAAATTTAATTAAAGCATTCCTTTCTTTTGGTTTGCCGACAGTAGATATTACAGAAGAAAATTTTTTAAATAATAGTGAAATTGAAGTTTTTACTTATGGCATTCCTCCTGTAAGTATTGATATCTTGAAGGTAGTAAAAGGCTGCATTTTTGATGAAGCGTATAAAATGAGCAGTCTTTATGAAGAAGAGAATTTATTAATAAGATTTATACATGTTAATACATTAATCCAAGCCAAAAAAGCTGCCGGTCGTTTTAAAGATTTAGATGATATTGAAAGATTAAGCGGCTTGTAAAATCGGCCTTAATTATTGCTACAAGTTTAAATAAATTTACCTAATAATTTAATAGATAAATGATGCTCAATAAACCCTCAGTATAACTTTTTTTAATTAGAGATCGTATGTATGCTACCAGAAAAATCAGCTTTTAGTTATTCCGGTATCACAAAAAATATTTACTTTATCTTATTAAAACGAGGTTGCCTTTTTTATAAAATACCCCACAATTATTTTGCGTTTTAATAGTGTAAACGTAATTACCGGCATCCAATGGCTTTCCTTTATACGTACCATCCCAGCAATCGTTATCTGTGGTAGTATGGAATACTACATTCCCCATTCTGTTAAAAATGGAAATCTCAACTGATTTAAGGTAGTTAAAATGGGTAACCTTAAAACATTCATTTAACCCGTCGCCATTGGGAGAAAAGGCTGTTGGAATAAAAAATTTCGGTTCCCCTTCCTTAGTAACCAGTACCGTAACTGAATTTGTTGCCGAACATTTAGTTTGTTGATCGAATCCGGTAACGATGTAGTTTGTAGTAATTTCGGGAGCCGATACAGGGTTGGATATACTGGTATCACTTAAACCAGTTGCAGGTGACCAATTATAATTTGTTGCGCCGGATGCTGCTAATTGAGCAGTATTTATTATGCAACTGATATCATTTGACTTGGTAATATTTATTACAGGCGCAGGTAATACCGTAAGGCTTGTAGAAAGGGTTTTGGAAGTATTACAGGTTTTATCTTTAATTAAAACCGTATAAACTACGTCTGTACCAGTTGCTGAAAGTGGATTGGCAATACCTGCATTTGAAACCATAGTTGCCGGACTCCAAAGGTAACTATCGCCACCGGAAGCCGAAAGCTGAACTGATTTATTGGTACAGGTGGTATCCGGTGGTGACACGGTAAATATTATTGCCGGCCGGATAGAGATATTTACAGAATCTTTTGCGGTACAGTTGTTAGCACCGGTTACCAATACGTAGTAAATGGTATTTTTAATGGGCGATGCAACAGGGTTGGCAATTGAAGGATCACTAAGGCTGCCAGCCGGTGACCATTGATAAGTATTACCCCCGTTAGCCCATAATTGAGCAGTAACATTATTGCAGATCAACGTATCTGCTGTGCGCTGAACAACCGGCAATGGATTGGTAGAAATTAGTACCGTATCAGCGGCACTGCAGCCTTTTGCTGTTATGCCGGTTACAATATATTGCGTAGTATTAATAGGAGTGGCTATAGGAGTACTGATACCCGCATTACTGAGTGCGGTGGCTGGTGTCCAATTGTACGTTAGGGCTCCGGAAGCAAATAGTTGTACGGGTTGCCCGGCACAAATAATTGTATCTGTTCCGGTTTTTACCACTGGTATGTCTATGGAAATAACCACACTATCTCTTTTAATAGTTACAGTAGAAAAGGATATATCATCTAATGCAAAATCATTGCCCTGAATTTGTATATTTTTATTAAGAATAGCGATGGAAGCTGTCGTATTATTTCCCGAGTTCCAGGTAGTGTAAAATTGAGTCCACACACAATTTGTTGAAGATGCTGTAATGCTATTTCCTATATCACTGCCATTAATAGAAAAGCTTAATTGAGCAGGATTAGGCGGATATAACGATTCTATCCAGGTTGAAAATGCATAATTGGTATTTGGTAAAACGGTAACAGTTTGATTCCATACACCAATATCAGGAACAGAAGCCCCATTAACTAATAACATATTTCCTGAACCGGTAGTGTGGTCTGCACAATTACTCATCAATGCATTCCAGGCCTGGTCACTGGGGCCAACAAAATATTGCCCCTCTGTAATATTGGGATTGGCATAAATATACTGAGAAGTAAAGGCGGTATTACCACCATTAAAATCGCCGTTAATAATTAAATTATTGCCGGGTATTGCTGCTGTAAAATAATAAGTTATAGGTACTCTTGTATTTGTTGTGGGGCTGGCTGAATTTGCATCGCTTAAGAATGTGGTTGGTGACCAGCAAAAATCGAGTAGGGAAGGGGTTGTTATAAGTTGTTTGGTGCTTCCATAGCAAATTGTTGTATCAGGGGTTAGGATAATATTATCCTTTAGAAAACCTACCACAATATTTTTTGAAATAGTGTCTGTACAGGATGGATTATCCACAACAAATTTTACAGTATAGGTTCCTGGGTTGCTGTATAAATTAATAGGTGTTGTATTATCCAAATTTTGTTTTCCATCCCCAAAAAGCCATTTTGGATTTATTGGTGTTTCTCTTAAAGCAATAAATTGAATTGATAAGGGATCGCAAATATTTTGTTTATAATAGAAATCAGGGCAATTATTATCTACTATCGCTATTTTACAGGAATCAGCTATAAATGCGCAACTTGTATTTGTAGCATTAATATTTGCAGCTCCGTTTAAAATGCCGTTAAAGAGGATATTGCCTTGTTTGTTTATTAAATTATCAAAAGTATAATAACCAAGCAAGCCAGTTTGTGTAGTTGGTGATGGCAGGGAGGTATTCATAAAAGCCCTTATTTGAGCCTGCGTACGGGCAACATTCCATATTCGAACTTCATTGATGTAGCCAATAAATTGTGTTTGCCAGTAGGAGGGATCATAAAGTCCAAATTTGGTATTCCAATTATTTTGAAATAAGGTACCGGTGGCCGCAATCTTGCTCAATAAAAATCCATCCCGATAAAATTTTAATACCGTGCCATCATATACCATTGCCAGGTGATAAGTTTTGTTTAACTCAATCCCGCAAACATCCGGTGTTGGAAAAAATCCATCGGAAGTTGTAATGGAACAATGGTTTGGACGTAATAAATAATTTACATCAGCAGGACTATTATGCTTCGATACTACATCTCCTTCGCTATTTTGCAAACCTCCGGGCAGGTACGGGGCTGTTCTATTAATTGTTGCTTCAACAGTTAGTTGATAACCAGCTACATCAAGATCTCCAATACTTACAGTGGAATATAATGAGGGCGTATTTAACCAATTATTACAATTTTGAGCGTAACAATTAATAAATAAAAAACAAAAGGTAAGCAGCAGTAAAAATGTCTTAATCAATTAATTTAATTTTAGTAATTCATTAACTAATATAGACATTTTTCTTAGATACCCGTATAATTATGAGGCGAAATCAATTTTAATTCACCTTTTAGAGCTGCTGAAATTTTTAGTTTACTGATAAATTGATGAATTGCTTTTTTATCAATAGCATTATTTCCCCTTGTTAATTCTTTTAAAGCCTCATATGGTTTGGGATAATTTTCTCTTCGCAGCACTGTTTGTATGGCTTCAGCCACAACAACCCAATTATTTTCGAGTTCAGTTTTTATTTTTGCTTCATTTAATACTAATTTTTTCAAGCCCTTTTCCATTGATCTGAAGGCCAAAATGGTATGTGCGACTGGTACCCCAATATTTCTTAAAACAGTTGAATCAGTTAAATCTCTTTGTAATCTAGAGATAGGGAGTTTGGCAGAAAGGTGCTCAAATAATGCATTGGCGATACCCAAGTTGCCTTCTGCATTTTCAAAATCTATCGGGTTAACTTTATGGGGCATTGCTGATGACCCAATTTCACCCTCTTTAGTTTTTTGCTTAAAATAATCCGTACTAACATAGGTCCAAATATCCCTGCAAAAATCTATAAATATGGTATTGATTCTTTTTATGGCATCAAAATGAGCGGCTAAAGTATCGTAATGCTCTATTTGTGTGGTGTATTGCTGGCGTTGTAAGCCTAGTTTTTTCTCGGTGAATTCGTTGGCAAATTTGGCCCAATCGTATTTTGGATAAGCCACATTATGGGCATTAAAATTTCCGGTGGCACCTCCAAATTTTGCCATAAATGGAATATGGCTAAACAATTTGATTTGATTTTCCAGTCTTTCCACAAAAACCATAATTTCTTTACCTAAACGTGTTGGCGAGGCTGCTTGTCCATGCGTTCGCGCCAGCATTGGTATGTCTTTCCAATCTTTTGCCAGTTGTAATATTTGCAGTTTTAAATTAATCAGCGAAGGCAGGTAATCGTGTTCCAGTGCATGTTTCCAACTTAAGGGAATGGCGGTATTGTTTATATCCTGAGAGGTTAAACCAAAATGTATCCACTCCTTTAAATGTGGCGCATTACATTTATCTAATTCGGCTTTTAAAAAATATTCAACCGCCTTAACATCATGATTGGTAATTTTTTCGGTTTCTTTAATAATGCCTGCATCTTCCAAAGAAAAATTTGCGGCAGCATTTAAAAGTTGTGTCTTAACCGCAGCCGGCATTTTAAAAAATTTCTTTTCTGCCAGAAATAGAAAATATTCTACTTCCACCAAAACCCTATATTTTATCAGCGCAAATTCACTAAAATATTCATCCAGATGGTGTAGTTGTTTGCGGTAGCGTCCGTCAATAGGAGAGATAGCAGTTAGTTGATTTAAATCCATGTTGAACCTGTAATTTTGCGGCAAATTTATACTAAAGCTTTTGGAAAGAAAAATAAGAGTAGGAGCGGTCAATTACCTTAATACAAAACCGCTGATATATGGATTTGAAAAAGGGATGATGAAGGAGGCAATAGACCTTGTTATAGATTATCCTGCAAATATTGCCAACCAACTTGTAAATAATGAAATTGATATTGGATTAATACCGGTAGCCGCAATACCCAGACTCAAAGATTGGCATGTTAATTCAAATTTTTGCATAGCCTGTGACGGAGCTGTGGCTAGTGTTGCTTTATTTAGTGATGTAAAATTGAAAGAAATTAAAATTATTTTATTGGATTATCAAAGCAGGACTTCGGTAGCACTTTTAAAAATTTTACTGAAAGAGCATTGGGATATTGCTCCCGTTTTAATGGAGGCATCTGAAGGGTACGAAAGTTCAATTAACGGAACTACCGCCGGACTGGTGATTGGAGACAGGGCATTAAACCAGCGCCTCAAAAATAAATACATATTTGATTTGGGTGAAGGTTGGAAAGAAATGACCCGGCTTCCCTTTGTTTTTGCCGCATGGGTTAGTTATAAACCTATGTCAGTTGAATTTATTAATTTATTTAATGAAGCAAATAAATTTGGTATAAATAATTTGGAAGAAGTTGTAAAAGAAAATCCTTTTAAAGCTTATGACCTGCATAAATATTATACCGAAAATATATTATTTGAACCTGAATTTGATAAGCTTGAAATAATAACTATATTTTTGAAAAAATTAAAAGGATAAAATGAAAGTAGTGTTATTCGCTGGTGGATTAGGTACACGCATTTCCGAAGAAACAGATGTTCGGCCAAAGCCAATGGTAGAAATAGGGGGGAAACCGGTATTGTGGCATATTATGAAGAGTTATAGTCATTATGGATTTAATGATTTTATTATTTGTCTTGGTTACAAAGGCTATGTAATTAAAGAATATTTTATGAATTATTTTCTGCATAACTCGGATATTACAGTTGATATGGCTAATAATAAAATGGAAATTCATGATACCACTTCAGAGGCTTTTAAAGTTACGCTGGTGGAAACAGGTTTAAATACCAAAACTGCTGGCCGCTTAAAACAAGTTCAAAAATATATTGGCAAAGAAGATTTTATGCTGACTTATGGTGATGGCGTTTGCGATATAAATATAAATGACCTGGTTGCTTTTCACAATAAACACCATAAAATTGCAACGGTTAGTTCGGTTCAAATGGATGCCCGTTTTGGTGGTATGGACCTGGGCACAAATGGTGAAGTAGTCTCTTTTAAAGAAAAGGCCAAAGACGACAGCAAATGGATTAACGGGGGATATTTTGTTTTAAAACCGGAAGTATTTAATTATTTGGGTGGCGATGTAAACAATACCATGTGGGAAGAAGAGCCTTTGGAGAAATTAACAAATGATGGAGAATTGGTTGCCTATCAACACAAAGGTTTTTGGAAATGTATGGATGCTTTAAGAGACAAAATTGAATTGGAAGAACTTTGGAAAACAAATAATGCAAAATGGAAAGTTTGGTAAACGATAATTCCCTATCATTTTATAAAGGAAAAAAAGTATTTGTAACCGGTCATACCGGTTTTAAAGGTGCCTGGTTAATTACCTGGCTTCATTTATTGGGCGCTACTGTAAAAGGGTACTCACTTCCGTCGGAAAATATTAAAGACATTTTTAATATAATTGAACCTGAAATAACTATTGAAAATGCTTTTGGAGATATAAGGGACAAGCTGAAATTACAACGTGCAATAAGTTCTTTTCAGCCGGATTTTGTGTTTCATTTAGCGGCACAGGCCCTTGTACGTAAATCTTACGAAATACCTGCAGAAACCTTTGAGATCAATGCTGTGGGGACTGCAAATGTTTTGGAAGCGGTTAGTAAATTATCCAATAAATGTTCCGTAATTGTAATTACTACCGATAAGGTTTACCACAATAAAGAAATTAATTATCACTATCAAGAAACGGATGAATTGGGTGGTTATGATCCTTATAGTGCCAGTAAGGCTGCTACTGAAATTGTTGTAACTTCTTTTAGAAACTCTTTTTTTAGTCCGCAAAAATATAGTAGCCACAAAAAAGCTGTTGCCAGTGCTAGAGCAGGAAATGTAATAGGCGGCGGCGATTGGAATAAGGATAGAATAATACCTGATATTATACGTGCGCTACTTGCAGGGGAATCTATTGCAGTAAGAAATCCATTGGCTGTAAGGCCCTGGCAACATGTATTGGAACCCATTAATGGTTACTTAATGCTTGGTATATTATTGCATAAAAATACGGTTGATCTTTCAGGTGCTTACAATTTTGGTCCCTTACCAACCGACCATTTACCCGTAAATAAATTAGTGGATATTGCCATCAATTGTTGGGGTTCAGGAACATGGTTGGATAAGTCCGATGCATCTCAACCACATGAAGCCAATCTTTTACAATTGGATATAACCAAAGCCACAACTATACTAAACTGGACCCCTAAACTTAGCAGTACACAGGCTATAGAGTGGACGATAAATTGGTATAAACAAGATGTTAAAACCGTTTTTAATTATACGCTTGAACAAATAAAAAACTACCAGTTAAAATGATATTTACGCCAACATCATTATCAGGTAGTTTTGTGATAGACCTGCAACCTATCGAGGATGAACGGGGTTGGTTTGCCCGAACTTATTGTAAAAATGAGTTCAGTAAAATTGGACATAAAAAAGAATGGGTACAACTAAACCATTCTTTCACTAAACAAATTGGTACCATTCGGGGCATGCATTTTCAATTAGCTCCTTTTCGTGAAATTAAATTGGTACGTTGTATTGCTGGTGCTGTGTTTGATGTGATTATTGATCTAAGAAACACATCGCCAACTTATTTACAGTATTTTGGGGTAGAATTATCAGCAAGTAATAAAAAAATGATTTATATCCCGGAAGGTTTTGCTCATGGGTTTCAAGCCCTAACAATTAATTGCGAACTGATTTACCACCACTCCCAGTTTTATACACCCGGGGTTGAAGGTGGGATTAAATTTAATGATCCATCTATAGCTATTCAATGGCCGTTACCGGTAAACAATATTTCGGAAAGAGACAATACCCATTCATTAATAGACATCAACTTTAAAGGACTTTAATTATGCAATGCAGATTTTGTAAAACAGCGCTTTCAAACATTTTTATTGATCTGGTAAATTCTCCGGCATCCAATTCCTTTTTATCAGCAGATGAATTAAATGAACCGGAAACTTTTTATCCTTTGAAAGTGTACACTTGTAACAATTGTTTTTTAGTACAAGTAGATGAATATAAAAAATCTGATGCCATTTTCGACAGTAATTATGTTTACTTTTCATCGTACAGTACCAGCTGGTTAAAACATGCAAAGGAATATACAGAGATGATGACCAGGCGTTTTGGATACAATGAAAAATCCTTGGTTATTGAGGTAGCATCCAACGATGGCTACCTTTTGCAGTATTTTAAACAAAATAATATTCCTGTTTTAGGCATTGAACCAACCGCAAATACAGCCGAAGCTGCAAAAGAAAAAGGTGTTGATTCTGTTGTAGATTTTTTTGGAAAAAGATTAGCAAGTGATCTTGTTCTAAAAAATATTAAAGCAGATCTTTTATTGGGAAACAACGTATTGGCCCATGTTCCCGATATATTAGATTTTGCAGGCGGAATGAAAATTATTTTAAAGGATACGGGCGTTGTTACTATGGAGTTTCCGCACCTGATGCAATTGGTAGACAATAACCAGTTTGACACCATCTATCATGAGCACTTTTCTTATTTATCCTTTCATACTGTAAAGCAAATATTTGAGTCGCAGGAATTGCAAATATTTGATGTAGAAGAAATTGCAACCCATGGAGGTTCCCTGCGGATTTTTGCTAAGCACGATACAGATAACACTAAGCTGATAACCCAAAATGTAGCAGCTCTACTGGCGAAGGAAAATGAAAAAGGACTGACAGGCTTAGCTTATTATGCCAATTTTCAACAAAAAGCATTAAAGGTAAAATTAGACCTGACCAGATTTTTAATACAACAAAAAAATGACGGAAAAAAAGTAGCCGCTTACGGAGCCGCAGCAAAGGGCAACACTATGCTGAATTATTGCGGAATAAAAAACGATTTAATAAATTTTGTGGTGGATGCCAATCCGCATAAACAAAATAAGTTTTTACCTGCCAGTCATATTCCTGTAGTAAATGAGCAATACCTTAAAAATGAACAGCCCGATTTTGTTATTATTTTCCCATGGAATTTAAAAGAAGAAATCGTAACCCAGCTTGCTTACATTAAAGATTGGGGCGGGAAATTTGTAGTTGCCATTCCTCACCTGCAAATTATCTAAGTAAAATGAAAAAAGTATTGGTTACAGGTGCAACAGGTTTTATTGGGAACTATGTGATAAAGGCCTTACTGCAGCAGCAGTATGAAGTGGTTGCTACCTCTTCCAATACAGAAAAAGCCAAATCTGAACCATGGTTTAAGCAGGTAAAATACATACCTTTTAATCTAAAAGATCTTGATGCCGGTACCAATTATCTTGAATATTTTGATCAGCCATCAACATTGATTCATTTGGCTTGGGAAGGCTTACCAAATTATAAAGCAGCCTTTCACATGGAAGAAAATTTACCGCGTCATGCTGCTTTTTTAAAAAATCTGGTAAGTCATGGTTTAAAAGATATAACCGTTACGGGTACCTGCTTTGAATATGGTATGCAGGAAGGTTGCTTATCTGAAAATATGGTAACAAAAGCCGACAATGCCTATGCCAAAGCAAAAGATCTGTTGCGCCGGCAATTGCAGGAATTTCAGCTTCAAACAGATTTTAATTTTAAATGGATTCGGTTATTTTATATGTATGGCATCGGGCAAAGCCCTAATTCCTTATTTTCGCAACTTGGTAAAGCCCTGGAAAATCGGGATGCTGTATTTAATATGAGCGGAGGTGAACAGGAACGGGATTATTTGCCGGTAGCACAGGTTGCCGAAGACATTGTAAAAATTGCTTTACAAAATAAGGTAACGGGTATTATTAATTGTTGTAGCGGTATACCGGTTAAAGTAAAAGAAATGGTGGAAGTTTATTTGGCAAGAAAGGAAATGCAGATAGAATTGAACCTTGGTTACTATCCCTATTCAGATTATGAACCCATGCGTTTTTGGGGAGATAACACTAAATTTAAATCAATACAATAATAATGAGTAATCCAATAGAGCAGTTTAAAGCAGAAACTAAAGATCGGGTGGAGAGTAATGGTAGCAACCAGGAATTATTGAGTGCCGCTGAAGCATTTAACACAACATCAAACCGTGCACAGTATTCGTATAATTTTTCGTGGATGGGCAGACCGATCATTCAGTATCCGCAAGACATGCTTGCAATGCAGGAAATTATTTGGGACCTTCAGCCCGACCTTATTATTGAAACCGGCATAGCTCATGGAGGCTCTTTAGTTTATTATGCTTCCTTACTGGAATTGATTGGTAAAGGTGAAGTGTTGGGTATTGACATTGACATACGAGAACACAATAAAACTGCCATTGAAAATCATCCTATGTTTAAAAGAATAAAGATGATTCAGGGATCTTCCATTAATGAAGATATCGTTGAACAGGTAAAACAAATTGCCGAAGGAAAAAAAACAGTTTTAGTGGTGCTTGATTCAAACCACACACATGAGCATGTATTGGCTGAATTGGAGCTGTATGCACCCTTTGTTACTTTAAATAGTTACGTGGTGGTGTTTGATACCATTGTAGAGCAACTGCCTAAAAATTATCTTCCAGGTTTGGTTCGTCCCTGGGGAGTAGGTGATAATCCATACACTGCGGCAATTGAGTTTCTTAAAATAAATACGCAATTTGAAATTGATAAAGCTATTAATAATAAGCTGTTAATAAGTGTTGCCCCGGATGGTTATTTAAAAAGAATAAAATAAATCATGATTAATAAAGAGCCACTGGTAAGTTTTTGTTTTACAACATATAAAAGACATAATTATTTACTCTCAACCTTAGAAAGTATAAGAAAACAAACTTTTACAAATTATGAGGTCATCGTATCAGATAATGACCCGGAAGGCAGTGGCAGGAGCGTAGTTGAGGGGTTTAATAATATAAACTTTAAATATTTTCCCAATGCCGAAAATTTAGGCATGAAGAAAAGTTTCAATAAAAGTTTAGAGCGATCTTCCGGTCAATATATTGTTATGATTGCTGATGATGATCCAGTTTATCCGGATATGCTGGAAACATTGGTAACGCTTAAAAATAATTATCCGGATTACGGTATGTATTTAGGTGGATGCGATTGGTTTTGCACTCATCATGAGGTAGCCAAATTATATGGGCTTAAAATTGGGACGAACACTTGTCTTTCAAACAACCATGACTTAAATTACACCGAAGCCTTTACACCTGAACAATTTGTAAATAATTTATTCTCCTTTAATATTTTCCCTCATTACCTATGGTCTACCGGAATGGTGAAAAGGAATATTTTAATGGAAAGAGGTGGTGTGCCTGATTATGGCACGCCGTTTTTAGGCGATTATGCCTATATGAGCATTATGGGTTCCCATTCCGGCTGTGTAATTATTAATAAATCTTTAGGCTGTCAAACATTACACAACGAAAATTTTGGACGTAATCAAAATGAACAATTGGTAATAGCGGCAAAAAAATTTCCGGAATACCTTTCTTTAAAAATGTCTTATTTAAAGGACTGGCCGGAAATTAAAAATAAAGTTCAAAATTTTGTGGGTATCTGGCTGGTTTCGCACCTGGCATTTTTGCATAAATATGCAGAAGACCAAGGTCATAGTTTATCAAAAGCTGAAAAGGAAATTTTTGCTATTGACTACATGAAAAAGTATAGGTTAAAATACTTTCTGAAAAGAAGGTTTCCATTTTTACATGACCAGCTTGTTAAAGTAAAACTTAGAATAAAAAAATAATTAGCTCCCGCTACTTTGTAATATGGCTAAATACAGCATCATACTACCGGTTCGTAATGGCGGGCCTTATTTAAAAGAATGTGTGGCAAGTGTGCTTGCGCAAACTTATACTAATTTTAATTTTATAATACTTGATAACAATAGTACTGATGGTAGTTTGGAATGGTTAAATGACCTACGGGATGATAGAATTAAAATCATCATTTCACAAAACCCATTGACTATTGAAGAGAGTTGGAGTAGGATATTGGATGTAGAAAAAAATGAGTTCATCACTTTAATTGGACATGATGATATTCTATATCCCAATTTTTTAATGGTAATCGACAAATTAATATTAAATTATCCACAAGCATCATTATTTCATACCCACTTTAATTTTATTGATGCGCAGAGCCAAATCATAAGGCCGTGTAAAAAAATGAATATTAAGCTTTCCGGCTATGAATTTCTAATAGCTTTTTTAACCCAATCAATAGACTCGATGGGTACCGGTTATGTAATGAGGGCTAAAGATTATGATGCTTTAAATGGAATTCCAATAAACTATCCCAATTTATTATTTGCTGATTTTGAATTATGGCTTAAACTTTCTTTTAAATCCAATGAAGTTATTGCACCTGAAAATTGTTTTGCATTCCGTGTTCATCAGAGCACAACCGGAACCTCGCAAGACATAAAACTACACAGGGCATTAGAAATATTTACAGATTTTTTAGAGTCGTTGAGCAAGCAAGATCCGGCAATTAAGAATATTATTGATCAATATGGTATCCGGTTTTTATTATATTATTGCAAAGGTTTTTCACATCGATTGCTTAGAACTCCCTTAAAACAAAGAGCAAATTTATCCGTAAAAGAATTTATAACTTTTACAAAAACACTGGCCTTTAAACTTGGTATATTGAATAATTATTATCCTGAAAAATTAAGGTCTGTACAACTTGCTTTAACTATTGATGGAAATATTGTACTAAGTTATTTATTTCTTCTATTTAAAAAAATTTATTCAAAACCTTTATCAAATTAAATGGTCCGCAATTTGATAAAGGTTTATTTGATACTACATCACTTAAATACCCGTCCTACCCAAAGTGCCCCATACTGCTTGGTATAATAAATTACCGCAAAAATATTCCACCTTAAATCAGGATAAAATTTCTTCATGAATTGCGCATGGTTGCTAATGGAGGTGGTGCGTATTTTTAACCACTTGTCTTTACTAACACTACCTTTATGTACGTGCATTACTTTTGCCTGCGGCAGAAAATGAATTTTATAGCCCAACTGTTTAAAATCCCAACACCATAGCGTGTCTTCGCAATACATAAAAAAATCATCGGATAGTTTTTTCTTGGGTAACTGTTGGATAATGGTTTTTGGAAACAACATAAATGCACCCCAAACCCAATCGCAATCCATTTCAGTTTGGTGATCGAAATAATGGTGCAGCATTAAAGCTTCGCGCTTGGGTTTTGGTAATAATTTATACCATGGAAAAACCTCTGATAATTCCCAACCAATGGTTCTGAACCGGCGGCAATTGTATTGAATTTTACCATCGGGATAAAGCAATTGGCAGCTCGTCATGCCCACATCTTTGTGGGCTAATAAATAATCCCGACAAATTTTTGGTGCATTATTTATTAATTCAATATCGCTGTTCAGCAATAATAAATAATCACCTTTTGCATTGGCTACCCCTAAATTATTGCCTCCGGTAAAACCGGAATTGGTTAAACTAATGATTAAATTTATACCGGGAAATTTTTCTTTAAAAAGTGCAGGATCACATTCTACAGAGGCATTGTCAACCAGCACGATCTCATAATCAACATCAATCAATTTATCATAAATAGATTGTATGCAATTACAGGTAAGCTTAAAAGTATTGTAATTAATAATGATGATTGATAGTTGCATATTATCTGGCTACTTTATAAAAATAGGGTTTGTTTAATAACATTCTAAAAAAATATTTTAATAAAATGATGATATTATTTGAGTAGTCAAGTATATTTTGCCAACTGTACATGGCCTTATTTCCGGTGAAAATTTTGCTAATTAAGAAGCAAAGAAAGAAAATTGGAATTTCAATACAATAGATTGCAGTTATCATTAAAAACCATGCAACACCAAACTGTTTTCTAATGCGTAGCATATTTGAAATGATAATTTGACGACCTTTTTTATTCCATAAATTTTTGCTGTTTTCGTTTTCGGAGGTAGTATAATAATCACTGCTGGTGCCGCCCCCAATATGTATTACTTTAGGTTCGGCAAACAGGTAAAGTTTACCTTGTTTACGCAAACGACCGCACCATTCAATTTCTTCGGCATACATAAAAAAGTCCTCGTCCATTAAACCACTTAATTGAAGCGTTTGTTTTTTTACCATTATAAAAGCACCTACAATCCAGTCTACTTCAATTTTATCTTCGATGGTTTGTACACTTGGTATGGTAGATTTAAACCGGTAGCCAAGGTAGCGAATAAACTTACCAAGATAGGGTAGTGGTAGTAAGGTATTCAAGCCACCTGTTACAAAATGCGCTCCTGATATCTGGTTACTCCCGTCTGTATTTAACAATTGCACCCCACAACCTACTGCACCATTCTGGTATTTTAATAGGTTAATACATTTATCAATTGCACCATTTGTAATAATGGTATCGGCGTTTAAAATTAAAATAAATTCGCCATTGGCTATACGGATACCGGCATTGTTGGCCCTTGCAAAACCTGCATTGTAGCCGGTTTGTAGCCAGCGGGTAACTGGATACTTGGATAATATTTTTTCTTTACAATCATCTTTTGAATCGTTGTCCACCAATATTATTTCGAAACGGTATTGATTTGTTTGCTGGTAAATACTATCCATACAATCCATTACCAGTTGAGCAGATTTGTAATTGATGATTATGATCGATACATCCATATTTATTTATTGATAAATTATTGTGTTTGTGCAGCACACCATTTGCGTGAGGGATAGCAGCGGAAATCCTTTTTTGTCGGTTTTCCGCAAAAAAGATTGAAGCGGATAGCCCGGTTCGCGGTAGCGAACACGCCCAATCCATTATTTTTAATTTACACAAGAATTTATTTGTAATTAATTATTAATTTAAATTTGAATTATTATAGGCCACCACATTTACAAACGGCGAAAATAAAATTGATTTTTTCCCTGTTATTTTAATTACCCGATTTAAAAATTTACCCAAACTATTTAATATATCCCATTTGTAATTGGTATCCCAATATCCTGCGGTATAAGCAACTTTAAAACCTTTACTGGTAATGATTTGCGTATACTCGTTTTTAGTTAGTAAATGTTCGCACCAATAACCGCTATCCGCTGTACAGGTATTTGATCTTAAATAGGGAACCTTTGTTATTGGTTGATTATTTTTATAATCAGTTATGGCTATTTTAAAATCTTCTGCTGCTTTACCGCGGGTTAAGATACTTAATTCATTCAATTGTTTTTCATTAATGTCCGACCACTCTCTTTGTACCTGTAATTTTCTTTGGGGCAAGTATTGGGTACGTTCAATTTTTTTATGTAAAATATAATGCTTTAACCGCATTACCGGATTATGGTAATTGGCAGAGGTAGTCGAAAAAATTACCGCTGCTGCATTGTGTTTGTGCAGTTCCTCATAAAAAAAGGGCAGGCTGTATATGTGTTCAATTACATTTCTGGAGGCCACAATATCAAATAAAAATCCATTTTTGGCTGCATAAATTAATACTGAATCAATATCGCCTGTAACAAAATTATTAATGGTGATCCCAAGATTTTTACAGATCAGTTCTGCGGTGTTTTTCCAATCAGGCAAATAATCGTTATATATTACTCGCTTAAAATTTAGTAATCCGCCCAATAAATACAAAGTGCCCAATCCTGCACCATAATCTACCATATTTATTTCCTTAATTGCTTTGCCTACTTTTTTTACGGATTCATAAATAATGTGCGCACTGTTTTGAATAGAAAAAAATAATCGTTTACCCAGGTGATGATTGATAAAATAATTTTTTAAACCTTCCTGAATGGGTAAGCTGCTTGCATCAAAATTTTGTAACATTTTAAATAGTTCATTCGCTTTATTATTTATCAATATTCCTAAAGAATCAGTATTGTGTAAAAAAGTTTTTATTTTTATTGGGGACGCCATTTAGGGAAAATTTCCCTAAATATATATAAAAAATATGTAATTAGTAAAAGCACCAGCAACCAGGTAGATAATAAAGAAATTGTATAGCTAATTTTATACACCTTGGGCTCAAATTTAAAGTCAATAATATGTTTACCGGCAGGTATTTGCAGGGCCCTTAATACATAATCGGCCTTGGCAAACGGCACTTCTTTTCCATCAATGTAGGCATTCCAATCTTTATAAAATACTTCACTAAAAACAGCAACATGCGCAGCAATACTATTGCTTTGATATTTAATGGCCATATTATCGAAAGCAATTTGTTTTATTGATGCGGCACTATCAGCCGGCAAAAAACCGGTTATGATATTTTTAAAGCTCTTGTCGATAATAGCGGTGTCTTTAGGGTTAAATTTATCCAGCGACCTCATTTCTTCAACTGGGCCGTTTACAAATTTTACCCCCTTTACAAACCAGCAATTACCCAATGCGCCAGGGTTGGGATAAGCTGCTGTTCCATTACCTTGCGGCGTAGTCTGGATAACATATTTAACATTCATCATGTTTATTACTTCCGGATTGGGCTGTCCACTTAATTGATAGGTAATCAGGTCATCGAAAATGCCCAATTTTGCAGGGTGATAACCACCAATTGATTTATGGTAATAAGATGTTTTTGCCTCCTGAAACGGATCGCCGCCAGCCATATTTAATACCCGGTAATTAGGGTCCGTATCTTTTAAAATTTGTTTATCAGCTTCACTTTGCGGAAATTCAGCCGCATGATATTTTTCAGCATTATCAAAACTTTTTTCGTTGATATAATTCATATCAAACGGAATAAGATCAAATAATGTAAGTAAAGGAAGTGCTACCAACACTACCATTGCGTTAATTTTTTTGTACACAAACAAAGCTATTAATCCAATGGTAAGGGCTACAAAAAGTAACGAATGTAAAATATCTTTTCCGAAAAAAGCTTGCCTGTCACTGCGTAAGGCCGTTAACAGCGCACGGGCAACTTTTGTATCGCCCTTTGTTTGTTGTAAAAAGTTTTCGTAAACCCTGTTATCCACCAACGGTTCATATTGCTGGTTGATCGCCTGCATTTTACCATTTAAACTGCTATCAGGGGTTGCAAACGCTGTATTTACAGCAACAGTTCTTTGCTTATTTTCTTTTGTATAATCTAAGCCAAAATACAATAACCCGGCTAGTATAAAAATGCCGGCCATGGTAATTACGCTTCTTTGAAGTTTTTTAATAACGAAAGCATCGTCATTATCCAATATTTTTTGGGTGGTAAGCACAGCTACAACAGGAAATAAAATCTGTGGAATAACCAATGCCATTTCGGGGGTACGAAATTTATTATAAGCAGGTAAGTAATCAAATAAAAAATTATTTATAAAAGGCAGGTTCTTACCCATGGCTAAAATTATACCGGTAATACTTGCGGTTAAAATCCACCATTTATGTTTACCATCCAATAAAAATATACCCAAAACAAAAAGAAAACAAATAGATGCACCAAGGTAAACAGAGCCTACAGTAAATGGCTTATCACCCCAATAAATATTGCCTGAAAGATTAGCTTCGATATTTACGGCCTGATCAGCCGGTATATTTAATTTGTCCTGTAAGTAATTCCCGATATTGGATGTTTCTGACAGCTTTGGAAAAATGCTGTACTCCTCATCCCTTTGACTATAATGAGATCCGTAACCGGTAATACCAGGAAACAATAAACTCAAAGACTCCATTTTACCGTAACTCCATTGAAAAGCATACTCTCTGGTTAGACCCGTAGTTTTATTTTTATCAATATTATTGGTCTTTGCGTCAATTTTATTATCCATTACCAATTGTCCGCCACGCTTACTGTATTTTGAATAATCTAAAACCGGTAATAATAAAATTGCATTGATCATTACGCCAATTAAGGCAGCGCCCAAAGCAAGTGGAATAACTTTTAAAAGATGTTTGGTATCTTTTTCTTTTATCCATTTTACCATAAAAAATAGGGTCATTATGGTAATGATCAATAAAGTGTAGTAACTTATTTGCTGGTGATTTTGCATTAAGTGCATGGTGGCAAAAAGAGCAGTAAATACAAAGCCGCTAACGTATTTTTTATCAAACAATAAAAATACTCCCCCAATTAAAGCGGGTGCATATGCCAGTGCAAGTAATTTGGTATCATGCCCTGCGGCAGCTATAATAGGGTTGTAACTGCTGTACGCAAAGGCAAGACTGCCTAAAATAGCAATGTAGGGTCTAATGCGAAGACACATACATAAAAAGTAAAAACATATACAACTTAAGAAGAAAAAATTGAGTGGTTTTGGTAGCCAAAGCTGCATTAATTTATCTACCATACCCAATGGCGAATAAGCGCCTTCGTAAATAATATTATATGCCGGCATTCCACCAAACATATTATTTACCCATAATGGATAAACGCCATGTGCTTCTCTGTATACTTCCGACTGGTGCTTCATTGCATCGGCCTGCGCATAATCGCTTTGCTGCATTACAACGCCTGATTCAAGGGCGGGCTTACAAAAAATTATAGCTACAAATAAAAATACCAGGATGGCAATTACATGTGGCAAGATCTTTTTTAAATAAATATTGTTCATGAAGCTTTTTAAGTATGAGGCAGCAAATTAACATAAATATTGTAAGCAAAAAAGCGATGCGGTAAACTACTTTTTTTATCTGCAAAAAATTAGGTAAACTTTTCGAATTATAATAGATGGTTTTAAATTATATGGCAGTTAATTATAGGCAAGCAGAAGAATGGTTTAAATACCAACCTACATTAAATTGGAAATTTTTTATAAAAAATGATATTATTAAGCAGATCATTTGCAAACCTGCTATTTTAAGCTGTTTTTTACCTTTTTAAATGTAGCGTTTTAAAAAATATAACTGTCATTAAGTAACCTTGGCTAACATTAAAAAAAGCGACTATTTCTTAAGCGTTATAATTTATAAGCCGCATTTAACAACCATTTAAAACGCAAAAAGGAGGACTATTTGACCTCCTTTATACACTTGTATCCTTAAAGAAATAAATAAATTATTGACCCGAAGCACCTTGTTGTGCATTTTGCATATTTTCCATATCACCTTTTATATTTTTACGTTTAAACAAATTGGCATCCATTTTTCCAAAACGCCAGTTAAAGTTTAAGCGCAACAGCTGAGGATCTCTACGACGAGAATAATCCTGTATAAAATAGAAGGATTCGGAGTGGGTTGCATTAAGCCGGGTTCTAAAAATATCACTGAACTGCAGGGTTAGGGAAGCTGCATTATTCTTTAAAAAGTCTTTCCTTAAGGCAATATCAGCTCCGTACAATGGTAAAATAAAACCTTGTGCCGATGGAATATTTCCACCACCAAACATATTACCACCTCCACCACCTCGATTGGCACTGGATATTAATGCCTTGGCCTGATAATCGCCACTGAATTGTATAGAATAATTTTTACCTAATTTAAAACTATTATTCAATTTGGCAAACCAGCTAAATTGATTGCTGGTAACACCGCCTACAAGATTACCTGCATTGATGGTTGAATGAAAAAGGTTTACATTACTGGTAAGGTCCCACCATTTTGCAATAACATCACGGCTGGTTAATTCCACACCGTAGGTATAGGTTTGTGATGCGTTGGCATATGAACTGATGATTACACTATCTGATCGGTTAACATTAGGGTTAGCAATTTTTGTTTGATAACGTGCAATCAGATCATTGGTATTTTTATAGTAGAGGGTACCTAAAAAATTATGTCCGGAACTAAACTGGTCCTGAAAAGATAATTCTAAGAGATTGGTAAATTCCGGCACCAGGTTGGGGTTACCCCTGCTAAGGTTAAGGCTATCCGTATAATCTATAAAAGGAATTAATTGAAAAAAATTAGGGCGGTTTATTTTTCTGGAATAATTTACCTGCACATCTTGTTTATCGTTTAATTTGTAGGTGGCGAAAGCACTTGGAAACAAACTAAAAGGATATTTATTGTGAAAACTTGCGCCGGTAGTTATTAATGTACCATCATATTTAGAACTTTCTACCCGGAGACCTATATTGTAACTAAACTTTTTTATTTGCTGGCTAAAAGTGGCATATGCGGCCAATACCCTGTCGCTGAATTTATATTCATTATTAAGCGAAGTTTGACTAATATAATTTCCGTTTGAGGGATCTTGAAAATAGTTGTTATTAAAGCTATAAAAATTACGAAAGGCTGCGCGGGCCCCCATATCTATTTTAGCGGTTGCTGAAATAGGATTGCTAAAATCTGTTTGAAGGGTTACAAATTTATTATTACCACCACCTTGCGATCTTTGTATTAATAAGGGCGTTTTTGGAGAGGCATCAACATTATAATATTGTGTTGAAAGATCATTCTGGTTGGTATTTCTACTGTAATTATAATTTACATCAGCCGTTAAATCTTTATTGGCTTTGGCGAAATTATGTTTAAAACTAAGGGTAGATCCAATGTTTTTAAATTCAAAATAGCCATCTGTATTTCTATTGCCATAGTCAAGGCTGGAGTAGGTATGGTACGTAGTATCCCTATTTATATGCAACACATCTTTATTATCAAAATGCCCCTGCGTGTAGTTTTCAGAAAGTGAAATAGTATTTCGGTTGTCAAGTAAATAATCCATGCCAAGGCGACCAAATCCAAATACGCCTTTACCAATGGGGGCATTATTTTGATAAAAATTTGCTATGCCATTGTATAAATAATCGGTTCGTTCAGTTGTTACATTGCTGATACTTTTACGAAAGCCCAATTGTCCACTTGCGAATACATTTATTTTGCCTTGTTTTAAATTGATATCTCCTCCAATACTTGGCTTTGCCCTGCTATCAATTCCCGCACGTAAATTACCATTGTAACCTGCTTTACGGTTCTTTTTTAATACGATATTTAAAATACCTGCACCACCGCCTGATGCATCAAATTTTGCAGAAGGATTGGTAATAATTTCAACAGTCGCAATAGCATCAGCCGGTATTTGTTCCAGGGTCATTGTGGTTGGTCTGCCATCAACAAAAATTTGCGGGGGTGCATTGCGCAAGGTAACATTACCGTCAATATCAACATTTACACTTGGTACATTTTTCATTACATCAACAGCTGTTCCACCAACACTATTTAAATTTTTCTCTACATTAAATATCTTTCTATCAATGCTCATGGTTAGTAGAGGCTTGTTAGATGTTATGGTAACATCCTGCAACTGCTGCTCGTCTGTATGCAATTTAATATTACCAAGGTCTTTATCTATTCCATTAATCAGGCTGCTGTAATCGCCACCCTTAACGCCCTGCATATTAATTTGAAAAGCAACCTTTTGCTCTATACTTTTATATCCTATTGCCGAAATTTTAAGGCTGTAGGTTGCCATTACAGCAAGGTTTTCTAAATTAAATTCCCCTTTTTTAGTAGTGAGCATTCCGGAAACAATTACGTCTTTTCTGGTTTTAGTAGCGGTATCAAACTTATTTTGTATCAACTGAATAGAAGCTGCATCAATTGGTCTGTTATTGGCTGAATCTATAATTTTGCCGTAAAAATGCCCCATATTCATACTTTGCCCTCCGCGATTGTTTGCAACCCCAGCCCCGGGGTATTGAGCTGAAACTGCTAAACAATAAATACATAATAGAGTAAAAAGGAAGATGATTTTAGATTTTTTACGCATCATTAAGAGTTTGTTTGTATAATTTTCACAATAAAACCAAAGTTCTTCCTGAATGTTTAATTAAAAAAAATCTAATGGATGAATGGCAATATATGTTAAAGCTTTACTTCAACTAAAACATGGTTATTACTTTGTTAAGATATGAATGGCCACTTCTATCAAGCCAATCACAAATCCAAAAAAGCCACCAACAAATTCTAAAAATTTGAATTCATTTTTAGTTATCTGGTTTAAGATATCTTCTAATTTTTGAGTGGAAAAGTTAGCTACTTTTTCAGTAACAATCTTTTCAAGATCAAGGTCTTTCTCCAATTTAGCCATATAGCTTTTCATTAATAATGGAAATAAAGTTTCCAATTCTGATAAAAAGGCTTCCTTTAATTGAAGAATTGTTTTTTCTCCAATCATCATAAAAAGCATAGGAAAAACATCTTTCAATTTATTTCTTAAAAAATTATCGATATGTTGCTCAATATCAGGCCTTAATTTTTCAAGATTCTCCGGATTGGTTACTTTCTGTTCAATTTCATCAAATGATAACAATTCTTTTCCAACAACCTGACCTAATTTTTCGGCAATCAATTGTTGATTTTTAGGAAATATACCCTGTATTTTTAATCCGAAGATATTTACTGGTTTTCTGGGATGAAACAACATTTTGATCGCTATCCAGGTTGTTACCCATCCGGTAAAAGTAGAGAGCAGTACGGTTATTAGGATGTTTGTAAAGTTCATATTTTTATTTAAGGTTGCAAAGAAAGGAAATTAATAATCAAAAAGCCTGCTAATCAATTACAAATTTTACGAACAGGATTGATACCCATTGTAAATTTTTTTTAGCAAATCTTTTAAAAACATCAAATGTAATTTTGAGAGAGCAAAGTTTTTTGCTACTTTTGCAATCCAATAAAAAATGGTAGTCGTAGCTCAGTTGGTTAGAGCATCAGATTGTGATTCTGAGGGTCGGGGGTTCGAGCCCCCTCGATTACCCACTACAAAACCCTTACTCAGTAAGGGTTTTCTCGTTTTTAGTACTATATTTGCTTTGAAAGCTGAAAGCAAAAGTCAGAACAAAGTCAGAACTTTTAAAGCACCTTTTCAACCATATGATAGCACTTTCAAATTTACAGGACTCCTTTTGTTTGTAAAATAATTTAATATCCGCTGCGTTTTATTTTTGAACGGAACAAATATTTTTATAAATATCAACATGAAATAATTGTATTTTTTCCCATCTATTTATTCTATACACATTTTTTTGACTTCCTCTTTTATGCTTAAATATTAATCCAATCAGGTATTAAGTCCGCTTATCAATTTTTAAGAAAACATTAATGTTCAATAAAATGTTAAACGAATAAATCATGTCATTTTTCCGTTAATTTTATATTATGCTTAAAATCCAGCAAATAATTATGAGTAAAAAATTTCTACCGGTTTTACTGGTGCTCACCGTGGGAAGCCTTTTTATTGCTTTTCAAACCCAGGGACGTGGCGGCGGCGATAATCCGAAGACAAAAAACGAAAAAATATTAAGGAATGTAGGTTTATTATTAGAGCAGGGGCATTACAGCCCAAGAGATATTAATGATAGTTTTTCTAAACAGGTTTTAAATAGATTTGTAAAAGAATTGGATGAGGATAAAAGTATTTTTTTACAAGCCGATATCGACAGCTTTAAAAAATACGAGAACAGGATAGATGATGAAATTCATGGTGATAAATTGGAGTCTTTTTATGCCATCAACGATTCATATACACGCCGTTTAAATGAAGCAGCTCAATACTTTACGGCTTATTTGAGCAAGCCAATAGATTTTACCAAGGATGAAAATGTTTTGCTTGATGGTGAAAAACTTAAGTATCCAGTTACTATAGAAGATAAAAAGGAAGTTTGGCGCAAGCGTTTAAAATACCTGGTATTGGGTAAGTATACTGATTTATTGGAGGAAAGAGAAAATAGCAAAAATAAAAAGCCACTGGCTACCATTGCAGACAGTACTGGTACCATTGGAAAAGTAGTACCTAAGAAATTTGTATACAAAGCTGATTCAACTTTAGAAAGAGAGGCAAGGGAAACCGTTAAAAAGCAAATCAGCAGGTATTTTACCACTTTAAAAACGCACAATACCAATGATGAATTGTTCAGCATTTTTGTAAATGCAATCACGGGAGAAATGGATCCGCATAGTGATTATTTTGCTCCGGTTGATAGCAGAGGTTTTAATGAGATGATGAGTGGTAAATTTTATGGAATTGGCGCTCAGTTAAAAGAAGAGGAAAGCAAAATTAAAATTGCCAGTTTAATTACCGGTATGCCAGCCTGGAAATCGGGTCAATTACAGGTAAATGATGAAATAATTAAAATTGCACAGGGTGCCGGGGAACCTGTAGATGTTACCGGATATGCAGTTACCGATGCCGTAAAATTAATACGCGGTTCTGAGGTAAATAGTGAAGTACGTTTAACTGTACGTAAACCCGACGGAAGTATTAAAATAGTGATTTTAAAAAGAGGTGAAATTAAATTGGAAGACACCTTTGCAAAAAGTGTAATCATCAATGGGCAGCATAAAATTGGTTATATCTATTTGCCGGAATTTTACATGGATTTTGACAAACCAAACGGCGTAAAATGTTCAGAAGATGTTGCTAAAGAAATTCAAAAACTTAAAGCCGAAAATGTAGAGGGTATTGTAATGGATCTTCGCGGCAATGGCGGTGGTTCTTTACCTGAGGTTGTAAAGATGGCAGGTTTATTTATAGAGGATGGTCCAATTTGCCAGGTTAGGGGAAGAGATGAAAAACAACCTTATGTATGGAAAGACAGAGATAAAAGTGTATTGTACTCCGGTCCGTTAACTGTTATGGTAGATGAAGGAAGCGCCTCCGCATCTGAAATTTTTGCTGCTGCCATACAGGATTATAAAAGAGGAATTATTATTGGCAGTACTTCTACTTATGGAAAAGGTACTGTACAGCGCACGATTCCATTAAATCCGGAAGCTGAAAATCCGGCTTTCGGTAAAAAATCTGAAGATCTTGGAACAGTTAAATTAACCCTGCAAAAATTCTATCGCATTAATGGTGGTTCAACTCAATTAAAAGGTGTAACCCCTGATGTGGTTATTCCCGACAGGTATGAATTTTTTAAGTCAAGAGAAAAAGACAATCCTTCTGCCCTAAGTTGGGATGAAATATCCAAAGCTGATTATAAGCCATGGATAAGCAATTACAGCAACGAAGAGGTTATTAATGCTGCCAATGCAGAAGTAAACAGCAATAATACTTTTAAAGCAATGGGTAAAGAAGTTGCCTGGATAAATAAACAAAATGATAAGGATTACCCACTAAATATTGTAAAATATAAATTAGAACAACAACAATTAAAGTTAGCTTACAAGCAATTGGATAGCCTGTATAAATTACCAAAAGAATTAAATGTAGTAAGTGATGCAGCGGATATTGCCGGCAGTGTTGATAAAGATAAATTGGCAAGAAATAAGCAATTTATCAACAGGGTCAAAGGAGACATTTATATTGATGAAACGGTAAAGGTCATGAACAATATGATAAACCAAACCAATATTGCCCTCAAAGCTTCGGGTAAAACAGTTAAAGAAAATTAAATATTAGTTTTAGTAATAAAAACCTCCCTGACTATTCAGGGAGGTTTTTTATTTAATATTCAATTTGAAAACAATTAAAAGTATAAATAAATAATAAATTACCTTTTACAATAACTTTTGTTAGGCTTGGTATGCGCTTTGGAAACCATAAATAATATTGCCATTATGGTTTACTCTATCCATTTAATGCATACCGGATTTGGCACCTCAATTTTTTTACCGGTATCTGTTAATAATCCCGTTTTTTTATTAACGCGAAATATTACAATATCATCACTTTGCTGGTTGGCTACCAATAAAAAATTACCCGTAGGATCAAAATTAAAGTTACGGGGTGTTTTGCCTAAGGTAGACTGGTAGCCGACTACACCTATTTTTCCGGTTGCCTTATTAATTTTAAAGATCGTAATACTATTTGCTGAACCACGATTGCTGCAGTATAAAAAATTACCATCTTTTGAAACATGTATATCAGCAGCCCCGATATCTCCTTTAAAATTAGCTGGTAAGATACTTGCACTTTGTATTTTTTTTAGTTTACCATTCTTATAATCATATGCATCAACTTTACCTGCCATCTCCTGTACCAAATAGGCATTTTTACCATTTGGGGCAAACACAAAATGCCTCGGCCCTGAACCTTCCTGGGTAGTTACAAATGGGGTAGGAGCAGGGGTTAGTTTTCCGGTTGACTTATTAATCTTATATATCGTTACCTTATCAATTCCTAAATCTGAGGCAAATAAATAGTTATCATCCGGCGATAATACCGTGCTGTGTACATGCGGCCCTTGCTGCCTGTCTTTATTTGGTCCTGAACCTTCGTGCTTAATAACCTGTACGGCGCTATTAATTGCACCATTTGGTTCAATTGAAAAAGCGGCTAAAGTACCGCTGGAGTAATTACCGACATAGGCATATTTATTATTTTTGGTAACCGATACATAACAAGGATCTGTTCCCTGAGATAATTGGGTGTTGATTAATTTTAATGTTCCGGTAGTCGCATCAAAAGAAAAGGAACTGAAACTACCGCCTACGGTATTATTAATGCTATCGTGGGTTTCATTAACTGCATATACAATTTTATTGTTGGCAGCTACCGCCAGATAGGAGGGGTTTTTTGTTTTAACTACACTAAGCAGACTATCTGCGCCAGTTTTTGTATTAAAATTATAAACATATATTCCTTCTGCCTTACCGGAAGTATAACATCCTACCAAAAGAAATGGTTTTTTTTGTGCAACTGCAATATTAAATACCAACAAAACAATCAATAAAATTTTTAAACGCATCTTTTTAAATTTAGGCTTCAATATACGAATTAATTAAAATTTTGTAAATAAAACAGCAAAAATTGCTTTATTTTATCAAATCTATTGGTTAGTCAGGCTATACTCTTGCATACTTAATATTTTCGGGTATATCAACAAATAGAAAAAAGGATATTATAATTGTAAAATATATTTAATTTTTCTATTAAAACAAGCTCCCGCTTCTGGCGTTTTCATCAACTAAAACAACAACTTATCTTTTAACTTAAAAGAAGAAGTGAAAAACTAAAAACTTTCAAGTACTTTTGCGCCGCTTTATGCTTTCACTCCAACAAATATTTCCACAATTATCTCAACCCCGAAAGGTTGTGATTACTTTCCATCAAAAGCCGGATGGCGATGCCATGGGCTCTGCTTTAGGATTGTACCATTTTTTAATACAATTAGGTCATACTGTTACGGTTATCTCTCCCACAAATTGGGCTAGTTTTTTATCCTGGATGCCGGGCACCAATAACGTGCTTGACTATGAAAGACAAACCGAGGAAGCCAATAGTGCAATAGATTTAGCCAATTGGATATTTTGTCTCGACTTCAATACGCTTAGTCGTACCAGAAGAATGGAAGAAAAATTAGGAAATGCAACTGCAGATAGAATTTTAATTGATCATCACCAGGAGCCGCAGGTAGATAAATTTGCTTACGGCGAAAGTGATACCAGTAAAAGTTCCACCTGCGAAATGGTATATGATTTTATTGTAAATAGTGGTCATACCGATCTTATTAACGAATCTATCGCAGAGTGTTTATATGCTGGTGTAATGACGGATACCGGTTCTTTTCGTTTTCCGGCAACAACCGCCAGTGTTCATCGTATGGTGGCCACCTTAAAAGATAAAGGTCTTCAGCATGGAAAGGTGCACGAAGCACTTTTTGATAATTTTTTAGAAAACCGTTTTCGTTTTACAGGTAATGTTTTATTAAATAGAATGGAGGTTTTTTATGAATATAATACCGCATTGATTGCCATTCCTCAAGCAGACCTGATAAAGTATAATATTAAAACAGGTGATACGGAAGGTTTGGTAAATTATCCTTTAAGCATAAAAGGTATTAAATTAGCAGCAATTATTATTGACAGGGGAGAAGAGCGCAAGAGTTCTTTTAGAAGTAAGGGTGGTTTTGATGTAAATACTTTTGCCCGTAAATATTTTAATGGCGGTGGTCATTTTAATGCAGCAGGTGGACAAAACAAAGAATCACTGGATGAAGTAGTGGCCAAATTTATTAGCGCCATGAAAGAAAACAGGGATCAATTAAGCAATTATCAATTTTAAAATACAAAAAACATGAAGCAATTTCTTTATCTATTGACTGTATCTACAGTTTTATTAGCTAGTTGCACCCAGTCATTTAAAAAAAGCGACAAGGGAATGCAATACAAAATTATTACCGATGGTGGTGGTAAGAAAATACAAAATGGTAACTTTTTCGAAATTCAGTTTGAACAGACTTACCAGGGAACTGGCATTGATACTGTTTTGTATGATTCAAGAAAGTTTTCTAACCAGATAGCCACTATGGATTCTGCCGGAATGCCTCCTGCTTATTTCAAAATATTTAGTCAGGTAAGAAAAGGAGATAGCATTGTTGTTAAACAATTGGTTGATAGTGTTATGAAGGAAGGCAGCAACACACCCCCATTCATGAAGAAAGGCGGTAACCTGATTGCTTACTATAAAATCGTCAATATTTTTGAAACCAAAGAAGCTGCAGATAGTGCCTATAAAGTGCAAATGCAACAAAAAACAATTAAAGATTCTATCAATGCAATCGGACAATTGAAAAAAGATGACAAAATTATTACTGACTATCTGGCTAAAAATAACATTAAAGCTACTAAAACTGCAAAAGGAACTTATGTAGAAATTATTGCTGCAGGTACCGGTGCAAAAGTAACCGATTCAGTTGGCGTTAAAATTAAATACACCGGTAAAAGCTTTGCCGGCAAAGCATTTGATTCTAATGTAGATACCACTTTTAATCATACAGATCTATTACCTGTAAACATGTGGGCTCCAAGAGTAATACCAGGTTGGGTTGATGGTTTACGTATGCTTGCAAAAGGAACTAAAGCACGTTTTTATATTCCTTCTACTTTAGGATATGGTGCTCAGGGCCAAATGCCTGCAATAACTGCTGACGAAAATTTAATTTTTGATGTAGAAGTTGTAGATGTTATCGAGAAAAAAATTGCAATGGCTGAAGAAATGGCTATGCAGCAAAAAATGATGCAACAGCAGCAGCAAATGCAAGCTATGCAACAACAAATGAAAGGAAAACAACAGCAGCAGCCTCAACAACAAGCTCCGGCTACTAAATAATTTGTAAAAATTATAAAAAAGCGGTCATTAATCTGGCCGCTTTTTTTATGTCTTTTATTTAATAAACCCTTTTATTAAGTCATCAAAATAGCCCGATAGATAAATTATTTTGAAAAGAAATGCAGCTTTACCAATTACAATTTTAAAGCCTATTAATCTTGTATAAAATTATACGGCGTTCAGGTTTAAATAAATAATAGCTAAGCAATTAATTTTGCGTCCATAAATGCTTGAAGAAGAAGTACAGTTTCCCGCGCCTCTTTAACATCATGCACCCGTAAAATTGAGGCACCATTCATTAATGCGATCGTATTCATAACTGTTGTTCCATTAAGCGCTTCCCCTGCAGTAATACCCAAAGTTTTATAGATGGTTGCTTTGCGCGATAGTCCGGCCAAAATTGGTTTTCCCAGCATTTTTAATGCGTCCATATTCTTAAGTAATTCAAAATTGTGAGCTGCATTTTTAGCAAATCCAAAGCCGGGGTCAATGATAATGTCTTTTATACCGGCCTTGTTAGCGGCATCTATTTTTTTAATAAAATAATCAAGTACTTCTTTGGTGATATCTTTATAATTAGCCAATGATTGCATGGTTGCTGGATCGCCTTTTATATGCATACAACAATAGGGCACATTTAGGGTACCTACCATTGCCAACATTTCTAAATCCATCGTTCCTCCACTAATATCGTTTACCATCTTAGCCCCACTATTTACAGCGGCTTCCGCAACTTTACTATGGTACGTATCTATTGATAAAATAACCTCCGGAAATATTTTAAGAATTTCTTCAATAACTGGTAATACCCTATCAATTTCTTCAGCTGCACTGATGCGTTCACTTCCGGGCCTTGTACTTTGTCCGCCAATATCCAAAATATCAGCCCCATCCTTAATCATTTTATTTGCCAGCGCCAAAGTTGCGGCCATGCCCTTTTGCAAATGACTTTCATAAAAACTATCGGGTGTAGCATTTATAATACCCATCACCAGGGGTTTATCAAGCGCTAATAATTTTCCTTTGCAGTTAATTGTATACATCAGTTAGAATAAAGTATTTTTGACATTAACAAAATTAGATACATTCAGCAAACAATGAACACGAACCAACAATACGATAAGGCAGTACTTTCCTGTGAAGATATTTTTATAAAAAAAAGCCGGGACTACGGTACCTCCTGGCGTGTTTACAGAACAATTTCGGTGGTAGACCAAATTTATATAAAGGCCAAACGCATTAGGACCATTCAGGAAAAAGGCGTACAAAAAATTGGTGATGACCGGATCAGCGAATTTAAAGGGATGTTAAACTATGCCATTATCGGTTTGATTCAATTAAACAAATCAAATGATGATGCTGAAGAAATGCCACTGGAAGAAGTAAGCATTTTATACAAGCAACAAGTGCGTATTGCTAAAAACCTGATGCTCGATAAAAATCATGATTATGGAGAAGCCTGGCGGGAAATGAGTCAGGAAAGTTTTGTAGACCTAATACTGGCTAAACTTTTACGCATAAAACAGTTGTTATTAAATGATGGAGCCACGTTAATAAGTGAAGGTATAGATGCAAATTATTACGACATTATGAACTATGCCATTTTTGCCCTAATATTGATTGAGGAAGGAAAACATTCCAATTAAAAAAACAACAAACAGTACAGAATGGTGTTGATTGATAAATTATCATTATGAAAATAGCTATTACAGTTGCCCGGATACTTGTGGGCGTTTTATTTATTTTTTCCGGTTTAATAAAAGCAATAGATCCCTTAGGGCTTACTTATAAAATGCAGGAATTTTTTGAGGTGTGGGGAAGAGATGGCTATTTCACTTCTCTGATGAACTGGATTTATAATTATGCCTTTATTTTTTCTATAATTATGATAACCCTCGAAATTGTTTTAGGGGTTGCTTTATTAACCGGATGGCAAAAAAAAATAATGCTTCGGTTATTGTTATTGCTGATGATATTTTTTACCTTTTTAACCAGTTATGTTTTGTTTAGTGGCAAAATTGCTACCTGTGGTTGTTTTGGTGATTGCATTCCCATTACTCCTATACAAACCTTTTCCAAGGATATTATTTTAGTTATACTTATCGTTTTTTTATTATTTGGACAAAGATACATTCAGCCAATATTTTCAGGATTGTTGCCGGGTACATTGGTTTTGTTAAGTACTATCGGTGTGCTGGTTTTGCAGGCACATGTAGTAAAACATCTTCCTTTAAAAGATTGCCTGCCCTTTAAAAAAGGTAACGATCTTTTAAAACTTAGAATGATGCCCGAAAATGCAATCCCTGATAAGTTTGCTTATAAATTTATTTATCAAAAAAATGGAGAAAAAAGAGACTTTGATGCAGCTACATTACCGGATAGCACCTGGACATATGTTGACCGTAAACAAACCCTGGTTAAAAAGGGAACCAACAATGTACCGCTGATAAATGATTTTTCTTTAACCGATACCGCAGGGAATGATGTTACTGAGGTAATTCTTGGGCAAAAAGGAAACTATTATTTATTCTTTTTAAAAGATATGGAAAACAATGCGGAAAGATGGACAAACGCTTTTAGTAATTTATTAAAAAAAGCCAAAGAACAACACAAACCAATCTATATTGTAACCGCCGAAAGAGCCGCAGCCAATCATTTTTTTAATGAAATAAATAAATATAATGTAGCGATTCTTACCTGTGATGCTACTGCTATAAAAACTGCGGCAAGGGCAAACCCTACCTTATATTTAATGAAAGAATCAGTAGTAAAAGGCAAATGGAGTTGGGCCGATTTGGCAGACGCAATTAAATAAGAAAGCGCAGATAAACTTTTTTCGTTGTCAGCCTATTTTATTTATCTGCATGGCTGCAGACTCGACTACTTTATAACAATTGCAAGTGGCACATCCTATTTATGATGCATTATTGGACTTAGTTTTTTAATGCTGTACTAAAATTATAAATACTGAATGGGGTCATTAAACCCAATTTAGGCTACCGTTTTACCTAAAAAGGGCATTACCTTTTTTGTTAGTACGGCTTTTGAACCGGTTAACTATTGAAAGTGCATTTCTTATTTATTTCTATAATTTTATCTGCAGTAACTTTTACTTAATTAATGATACATTGAACTATTTCTTAAAAAAAATATTTTATTCTTTGCTGGTATTGCTGGGAGTAGTGGTATTGGTTTTTCTGATGTTTCAAGGTTTTGGTGATCCTGCAAAATTAATAGTCGGACAATCAGGTGATAAAAAAACCATGGATAATATTCGAAAGGACCTCTACCTTGATCAACCAAAATGGAAACAATTTATAGTATACCTGAATGATGTTAGTCCGTTGTGCATGCATAGTGCTTCCGAAATAAAAAAGAAAGAATTAAAGGGTTTTTTTATTGGGAGTACAATTAAAGTAGGTTTAAAATTACCCTTTCTCAGAAAGAGTTATCAATCAAAAAAAAATGTTACAGCTATATTGATGGAAGCGCTGCCCGGAACTTTATTGCTCGCCCTTGCTGCTATGATTTTTGCTACTATTTTTGGAATATTATTGGGTGTTTTGGCTGCGGTAAAAAAGGGAACCTGGGTTGATACATCGGCAGTATTTATTAGTATCGCAGGTATTTCAGCCCCCTCATTTTTTATGGCCATTATCATTGCTTTTGTATTCGGGGTGCTGTTGCATCCCTTTACAGGTTTAAACTTAACAGGCAGTTGGTTTGATATTGATGAGGTAACAGGCGAAAAATATTTTACCATTAAAAATCTGATTCTTCCTGCCTTCACATTAGGTATTCGCCCCCTGGCAATAATAACTCAATTAACCAGAAGCTCCATGCTTGATGTATTGAACCAGGATTATATAAGAACGGCCTATGCCAAAGGATTGAGTAAAACAAGGGTAATTTTTAAACATGCATTACGCAATGCACTAAACCCAGTAATTACTGCTATTACGGGATGGTTTGCGGAGTTGCTTGCAGGTGCATTTTTTGTAGAATATATTTTTGGCTGGCAAGGCATTGGTAAAATAACCGTAAATGCTTTAGAGAAATTAGATTATCCGGTAGTTATGGGAGCAGTATTGTTAAGTGCCTTTATTTTTATTGTAATTAACCTTTTTGCAGATGTTTTGTATAGGATTGTAGACCCAAGGGTAGGTGTATAAGTTATTTTATAACCACATTATTGATTACTTTTTCACCCAAAGCTTCATTAACCCTTTCAATAATCTTTTCTTTTTGATAAAGCAGTTCATGCTTAAGTTGGGCAACGGTAGAACTGATAAATAAGGTTTGATTAATGATCTGAATTTTATCGGTGTATTTAGCAATGGTTTTACCCATAATTTCTTCCCATATATCTTCGATACGCAAGGCTTGCATGCCGGTTTTTAATTGGCTCTGTTTTAAAAATTGTTTAATTGCATCCTGCATTGATAACTCACCCATGGTAACTATATATTTATTTAAGAAATTATCTGCTGCTTTACTACAATTTTTACACGCTAAGCACCAGCACGATTTTAAAAAACTTAATACCAGGTATAGCAGCTGCAAGCTTATTTAATATTTTAAATTGCAGTTTTAAAAACTATTTATTTTTAAAACCTCATGCAAATTTAAGTAAGTAAAATACAAAAAAGTTAGCTATCTTTTTTATAATTCTATGATTTGAAAATCTATTTTTAATCCGTCAAAAGCTTCCTGTAATCTTGATTTGTGTGTATCAGTTATAAACACCTGGCCTTCATTTTTATTGCATACCCAATACAGTAAATTTTGCATGCGTTCTTTATCTAATTTTTCAAAAACATCATCAAGCAAAAGGGTAGGGGCAAAACCTTTATTTAATTTTAACAATTCAAATTCAGCCAGCTTTAATGCAAAAAGTAAACTTTTTCGTTGCCCCTGAGAAGCCGTGGTTTTAAATACCTGCCCATTTAGCTGAATAGCAATATCATCTTTATGAACCCCCGCATTACTGCGTTGTAAAATAAAATCCTTTTGCCTGAACTGGTTTAATAGGCTTTCAAAGCTATTAACATTTAAATTACTTTCATAAACCAGGGCAATTTTTTCTTCATTATTGGCAATTTGTTTATAAAATTGCTGTACCAGCGGAAAGAGCTGTTGTGTAAAATCATTTCTGCTTTGGTGAATATAATTGCCGGGTACAATCATTTGTTCATCCAATACTTCCAATAAGGTCCAATCTACTTTTCCTTGCTCTGCAAACTTTTTTAAAAGACTGTTGCGTTGCTGCAAAACCTTGGTATAAATAATAAGTTGTTGCAAATAGAAGGCATCCATCTGGCAAATAACCGTATCAACAAAACGCCGTCTGTCTTCACTGCCACCCATGATAAGTTCTATATCATCGGGCGCAATAATTACGCAGGGAAACTTACCGATATGCTCAGAAAATTTTAAGTAGGGTACATCATTAAGGGTAATTTCCTTTTTACCGGTACCTTTAAAAATGCAGACTATCTTTTGTGGTGGTGCTTGGGTGTTAATATTTTGCGCTATAATTTCAGCAGTCAATGCTACAGGGGAATTTGATAACATTGGTTGCATAATTCCTTCCAATCTAAATCCGTCGGCATTAAACTGGCTATTTAAGGAATCTGTTTTTGTAAAATAACTTTTCGTAAAACTGAGGTAGTAAATGGCATCCAGTAAATTTGTCTTTCCTTTACCATTTAAGCCACATATACCAATTATTCTTTCGGTGAAATTGAAAGTAGAAAAACTATAATTCTTAAATTGAGTGATTGTTATTTTTGTGAACCTGCGCATTGAGTTGCAAGATAAATTAAAACTTTTGTTTGTTTCTAAATGGAAAATAGGATAGTGTCATATTCATTAAAAAATGCAAACCTTCCATTTTGGTGCAAGATCATATAAAATATAGCTACAAATAGGTGCATTAATGGCAAGCAATGGTATAATTAGAATTGAAAAACTTAAATAGCTGCACTTCAGATGGTTGAAATTATTGGAGCAAAAGAATGTTCATTTCATAAAATTTTATCTTATAAGTTTTATTTTATTTACAAAAAAGGGTAAATAATGCCCTACATACCTGGATTAATTGGAGAATGTACATTAAAATATATTGTGAAAACACCTGTTTCAGTAAAAGAAATACACTAAAAAAGCATCTTTTTCGCATGAAGATATTTATCAATTTCTCCCTTATCTTTGCAGCCTAAATTTTATTTCCTTGGCTACAAAGTTTTCAAAAGAAACCTACCTGTACTGGTACGAATTAATGCTTTTATTACGTCGTTTTGAAGAAAAAACGGGACAATTATATGGCATGCAAAAAATACGAGGTTTTTGTCATTTATATATAGGTCAGGAAGCTGTTGCAGCCGGCTGTATGACGGCGACTAATCCCGGTGATAAATTTATAACTGCCTACCGTTGCCATGCATTGGCAATCGCTAAAGGTGTTACTGCAAAATCCACCATGGCCGAGTTGTATGGAAAAGCTACAGGCTGCAGTAAAGGTAAGGGTGGTAGTATGCACATTTTTGGAGTTGATGTTGGCTTCTTTGGAGGGCATGGTATTGTGGGCGGTCAAATTGGTACCGGTGCCGGATTGGCATTTGCAGAAAAATACCGTGGAACAGATAATGTTGCACTTTGTTTTTTTGGCGATGGTGCTGCAAGACAAGGTATGCTTCACGAAACATTCAATATGGCGATGTTATGGAAATTACCGGTAGTTTTTATTTGCGAAAATAATAATTACGCCATGGGTACATCTGTAGCGCGTACCAGCAATGTACTGGATCTGTATAAATTAGCAGACGCTTACGAAATGCCGGGTGATACGGTTGATGGAATGAGTCCGGAAGCCGTACATGATGCCATCTTACGCGCTGTTAACAGGGCCAGAGAAAAGGGTGGTCCAACTTTATTGGAAGTAAAAACTTATAGGTATAAAGGGCATAGTATGAGTGATCCTCAAAAATACCGTACCAAGGATGAGGTAGAAGAATATAAAGAAAGAGATCCTATAGATCATGTTTTAAAAGTGTTGAAGGAACAATACAAAGTAAGCGATGCCGAAATTGAGGTAATGAATAATCGCGTAAAAGACCAGGTAGAAGAGAGTGTAAAGTTTGCGGAAGAAAGTCCATGGCCAAATGATGATGAATTATTAAAAGATGTTTACATCCAGGAAGATTACCCTTTTATAATGGATTAATTAAGTTGTATTGTCAGTATAATTTACTGATTAATAATTTTTATAAACCAATAACCTGATTCCAGTTAAAAAAACAAGCACTACAATGGCAGAAGAACAAATAGTTACAAGTACCGGCGAACAGAATGATATCGTTGAAAAAGCGAGAGGTTTCTGGGCTAAATTTAGTCAACCAATTATTTATATTGGCATGGCTATAATTTTAATTGGCGGCGGATGGTTGGCTTACAAAAATTTGGTAAAGATTCCAAATGAGACAAAGTCTGCAGAACAAATTTTTCCTGCAGAACAGTTATTTGATAAGATGACGCAAGCTGGTTTCAATAAAGATTCTATTGGTCTGGTACTAAATGGCGGAAATGGAATTACGGGTGTTTTAAAGGTGGCCAATAATTTTGGAAGTACTGCAGCAGGTAACAGAGCCGAATTTATTGCAGGTGCTTGTTATTTGCACAATAAAGATTTTAATAATGCAGTTAAACATTTAAAAGAATTTTCTACCGGCAGCAAACAACCTCAAAGTGCAGCGTATAGAATGATTGGAGATGCTTATTCTGAATTAAAAAATAACGATGATGCTTTGAGTTATTATAAAAAAGCAATAGACGCCGCAGATTTAAAAGATGAATCTACCAGATTTTTATCCCTATCAAGAGCTGCTTTATTTTGTGATGCCATAGGGAAAAATAAAGAAGCGATAGAATATTATCAGCAAATAAAAGAAGAGATAACACCAACGTTTTTAAGAGATAACAGAATCGATTTTCAGGTTGATAAATACCTTGCAAGATTAGGTGTTACTAAATAATTTCAAATGGCGATTTCTACAGATAATCTATATTCTACAGCAGGCATCCTTATTCCAAAGGATGCCTGTGTTGTTATTGTTCGTACAGAATGGAATGCTGAATCGGTAGACAAATTACAGGAAGGCTGCTGTAAAGTATTGGACGAAAATAAAGTGCCTTATAAAATTGTAGTAATTCCCGGAGCATTTGAAATTATATTTACCATAAAAAAATATTGGGACCTTCATAAATACAAAGCAGATAAACCTGCAGCATTTATAGCCTTAGGATGTGTTATTAAAGGCGACACCCCACATTTTGATTTTGTTAGTAAGGCCGTAACTGACGGTGTTGTTCAGTTAAATTTATTATTGCCTGTACCTACAATATTTGGTGTTTTAACAGTTAACAACCAGGAGCAGGTTAATGAAAGAACTGGTGGTAAACATGGTCATAAAGGTGAAGAAGCTGCTGTAACAGCCATAAAAATGATGGCCATTTGATTGGTTCCAAAAATATTTATATCAGGATAGCAAGTTTTATCTGCCTAATTATTAGTGTTATTCTTTTATTGGAATTATTTGTTTTTCCACCAAAGCTTTCCCTGGAAATATTTGATCACAACTACGATTACTATACTCCATCAACGGGTTATTCCTACTACACTAAAATTCTTTATACAACCTCCAATCAAAAATATATTTTACCTGATAATTTCTATTATCAGGTTGTAGCAGGCGATGAAATCATTATTTATAAAAGTTTTCTTTTCTCCTGGCCATTAAAACTTCAGATTAAAAATTATATAATACCGATCGGTATATTTTCTGACAATTCCACTAAGTGGATATTGATAACAAGCATTATTTTATTTGTGTTAATATATATTACTTTCTTGTTATTTTCCAGACAAATTGATAGAAATGATATGCTTGGAAAATGGTTAATCAGTATTCCATTATGCCTGTTGATATTTATGCTTTATATAGGTATTACCCAAACTTATTTTATTTAAAAAACAATGTTACTAAGCTTATGAAAGTACAATTATTTATACCTTGTTTCATTGACCAGTTATACCCGCAAACTGCTTTTAATATGGTAAAAGTTTTACAAAAAGCGGGTTGCGATATTGATTACAATACCAACCAAACCTGTTGTGGCCAACCAGCTTTTAATGCCGGATTTTGGGAAGAATCCAAAACTGTTTGTAGTAAATTTATTGCAGACTTCGATAATGCCGATTATATTGTTGTACCAAGTGCAAGCTGTGCAGGTTTTGTACGAAATTATTATAAAAAATTATTTGAAAACACACCCTTAATTGAGAAGGTAAATAGCTTAAGTAAGCGTTTATTTGAGTTTACAGAATTTTTAACGGAAGTATTACACACCACTGAATTTGGGGCTGAACTACATTCAACCGCCACCTACCATGATAGTTGCGCTGCATTAAGAGAATGTAAAATAAAAGATGGTCCTAGACAACTATTGAGTCAGGTAAAAGGACTGGATTTAATTGAGATGAATGAGGTGGAAACTTGCTGTGGATTTGGTGGAACTTTTGCAGTAAAGTTTGATGGCATTTCTATAAGTATGGCTGATCAAAAAGTTAACAATGTTTTAGCTTCAAATGCACCACTTATTATATCAACTGATTTAAGTTGTTTGATGCACCTTGACGGATATATAAAATCAAAAGAACTATCTATAGAAACAATGCATATTGCAGATGTATTGGCTTCCGGTTGGTAAATTATGCTTAAAATTGTAACCGATATCCAATCTATGTTTAACTAATAATCAATATTAATTAAACGGCTAAAACATATTTTGCAAAACCTGAAAAGATAATTTTGGTTATAAAATATTTATTAAAATATTATAGACTCATTTTTGTGTTCTATAACATTAAGCGGTTGAAAGAAAAACTATCATACTTATATTTAAAAATAATCAGTCATTATTTAATAGATCACTGATAATATATTAAGCTTAATATTGTTTAGGTTAAATAAAATTTTACCAATTTTCTTTATAAATTTAGACAAAAAGACCATTAATATTGAAGTAAATCCAAAGAAGAAACTATTTAGATACAAGTATCTTCTTAGAAATAAATTTACAATAAGCAGTTATAAAATCACCGGATAAAATAAAAAACTCTCTTCACATTTTCTTTAAATAAGAGCACGAAAAGAGAGTTATTGTTGAGGTAAAAAACAAAAGAATTTAATTTAAAAACCTGCTGTCACTTTTTCCACTATTTAAATAAAATAAACTATAAAATTATTAGAATTATGTTAATTAGAATAAAGATATCTACATACTAAAAACTATTTTTGAACTGTCGTTTCAACAATTGCTTTTGGGTTCATTCCTTCCTCAAATTCATTCTTCACATTTTCTTTTGCATCTTTAAAATCACGAACACCCTTACCAATACCCTTCATTAGTTCAGGGATTTTTTTTCCACCGAAAAGTAATACCACTGCTAAAAAAATAACCAGCATATGCTCCGGTTGAAATATAGAAAGAAAAATTATTGAGTGTATCATAAAAAAAATTTAATGCAGGTAAACAAATGTAACTGCGTAGTAAAAAAATTATTGTTAAAAATATAAAATAAATATGGCTGTGCAATGTACACAGCCACTAAATATTTATAAATTATTATTTAAAGAATGGCTTAGCAATGGCTAAAACCTGGTCTTTTGTGAGTGGCTCATCAAAAGCTTCAGAAGCAATATTTGCATTAATATTTGCCATCCCATTAATACCAACCAATTGAATGGTAGCTTGCGTAGTAATCTCTTCACCATCATAACTTGGCTGAACTGCAGGTGAACCGATACCACTTTGATTAAGGGTAATCCATGGTTTAACATCAACACCAGCAGGTACTAATGCACCGTATGTTTTGCGCAATCCACGAATATGTGCCGCATGTCTTGCTTCAACAGAATGAATATTTAAAGCAGCATTCAATACACCTTTATTACTCATTAAATTACCAGCCTGACCTTTATAAGCCCTAACACCGGTATCTTCAAAAGTTTGTGCTACAGCTAAAAATAAACCGTAATCTGTAAATACTGAATTAAAATTACCTCCTGCAGTAAAATCAAAATTAGCGGCAGTAAAGAAAACGGGTGTTGCTCCGGCTGCAGTAATAGCACCTTTTAAGAATGCAACGTGTGCTAATTCGTGGTCTCTTAATGTTTGGATGGACATCAATGTGGCACCAGACGGGATGGCCAGGTTACCAGCCATAGCAGCCGCATACCCTTGCTTATAAAATTCAGACTCCAGATATTCGAGCGTTAACGCAAAATTTAAAACGTCAATTACTGCATCTTTGGTACCTGTTGGACTACCATAAGCTTTATTAAACATAGAGCCAAGCGCCAATGGCAAAGCTGCCAAAGCAATCTTACCGCCAATATTTGCAAAGTTTTTCATAGCAGCTCTTCTGCCATCTAATTTATCGTAAACTTCCGGGTCTACTTTTTCAATTTCGTTGATTATATTTTGAAAATTCATAAAATAAAATTTAAGAGGTTGGTAAATTACTTGCGTTAATTTTTGTTGTTACATATGTTCCTGCAATAGCTAAAACTTGCAAAGGTGTTCTACTGATTTCTAATGCGTTTGCATCTAAACCATCAGCAAATGAACCCGGACTTAATAAATCTCTGATATAGGCTGCATGCCTTGCTTCAACAGAAACAATTTTACCTGCCAATAATAAATAATCTCCGCTTAAAAGTAAATTTCCGGCACCATTGTATGCAGATACACCTAAATCTTCAAAAGCTTTTGCTGCTCCCAATACACCAGCCCGGGTGCCAAAATCAATACTTGATAAATTCAACACTAAAGTAGGAATAGCACTTGCACCTAAGGCATTTTTAAAAAATTCTCTATGCAATATTTCATGATCTCTGATATCTTGCAAACGAGCACTTTCGTTAGCGGTAATACCGGCATAAGGGGATTCAAATACTTTGGTATAAAATGCTGCTTCAATTTGTTCAAGCGTATAAGCATAGTTTAAAATACCAATGTCTTTACTTCCAAGATCAACACCGGAATTATTACCCATGGTGTCACTTTTTTTACAGGCAGCAGCTGTCAATAATAATGCAGAAGCTCCTCCCAAATATCCTAAAAAGTTTCTCCTGGATACGTTTTTGATGTTGCTCTCTGCCACTGCAAGAAGTTCCTTGTCGTGTGAATTTTGTGTTGGCATAACTTGTGTTTTTTGTTGTTAAAAAAGAATAAAATGTTTCTAAATTGTAAATAACTCTTTAAGAAATACGGAAGAAGATTAATCTTGGATTTTAAAAGGTATTATGCGGTTTGAAATATCTTTTAATAAAGAGTTACCATCATTCAATAAGTTTGCAGGCGGGTAATTTTTTTCGCAACATTTAAAAACAATACATAATGCCATATTGGTTAATAAAATCTGAGCCCTTTAAATATAGTTGGGATCAATTTGTAAAAGACAAGCAAACTTTTTGGGATGGTGTAAGAAATTATGGCGCACGCAATAATTTAAAAGCCATGAAAAAAGGCGATGAAGCGTTTTTTTACCATAGTAATGAAGGCATGGAGATAGTAGGCATAGCAAAGGTTGCAAAAGAATTTTATCAGGATCCTACAACAGTATTACCGGCTTGGGTGGTGGTTGATTTTAAGCCTGCAAAAAAACTAAAAAATACAGTTACTTTACAACAGGTAAAAGCAGATATCCGCCTGCAGGACATGGCACTTGTTCGTTTAGGCAGATTATCTGTGCAACCTGTAACAGAAGAAGAATGGAATATTGTACTGGAATTGGCTGGTGAAAAATAGTACCATTAAATTAACATTACCTGTAAATAATGTGACTGCAACACCGATATGTTACAAGTGGTGCAAGCTAACCAAGCGCTGAATAATCCTTTTTATTATTATTTACCAGATAGCCGATAAATATTTAACATAAATAATATATATGTAAATATGAGTTAAACTATTATGAAAAAAAAGCATCTTGTCATACTATCAGGCGCCGGTATTAGTGCTGAAAGCGGATTAAAAACTTTTAGAGATAGTGATGGTTTATGGAACGGACATGATGTATATGAGGTAGCCACTCCGGGTGGATTTAGAAAAAATCCAAAATTGGTTTTAGACTTTTATAATGATAGGCGGAAAGAGGTTGCAGCTGCTCTACCCAATGCTGCCCACCTGGAATTGGCAGCATTGGAAAAAGATTTTGAGGTAACAATTATAACCCAAAATATAGACGACCTGCACGAAAGAGCTGGCTCCTCCAATGTTATTCATTTACATGGAGAAATATTTAAGATGCGCAGTAGTGAGGATGCAACTATATTTTATGCAATTAAGGGAGATATTAATATTGGAGATCTGGCGCCGGATGGATCGCAATTAAGACCATTTATTGTGTGGTTTGAGGAGGAAGTTCCCATGATGGAGAAGGCGGTAGCTGTATTAAGTGACGCAGATTATTTTGTTGTTATTGGCACATCACTGCAGGTATATCCGGCAGCTTCCTTGTTGCAATACGCACCCCCATTTTTACCTAAATTTATTATTGATAAAAAAATACCTGCTATCAGTAGTTCGCCCAATTTAACGATAATTGAAAAAAAAGCTACAGAAGGAATTAAAGTATTACGGAAATATCTGGTACCTTAAAAAATAGTAGATAAAGATGAACAAGTTTATAAACAACATCAGGTATTACAGTTATTGTAATGCACGGCCTGTAGTTGCCTGTATTATGGTGCATAAATAAGGGTAGCACCTGTAAATTACTATACTATTTTCTCTAAAAATGCTCTGGAGTCATATATTGGAATGGTAGAAAAATAGTAGTCACTGATATCTTCGGTAATAATTGCATCACATTTACTATCGATGGCAGCATAAAATTCTAATCCATCTTCAAAATCATTTACCTTTTTGTTTTTTAAAGCAGCAAGCACCTCATTTTTACCAACTTCAGTTATCGATAATTTATTTACCAATAGCTCAATTTTGCTTTTTGCTTGCTGGCTACCACTCTTTTTTTCGGCAAAATAAAATGCAATAGCCAGACAAATGGGAGAAGTATACACCGTATATTTTCTGTTGTCAGTCAGACTCAATATCCTGGCTGAATAAGTAAATAAGGGATATTCCTTATTTAGCACCGAGACTAAAATATTGGCATCTAAAAATAATTTCATTTTTTAGATTTAAAATATTCGTTTTTTAAGTTTTTATTTTTTTTTGCCGCTGTTTGGTAAATGGCCTGCCCTTCACTTACCATGGAAACCCAATCTGAAATAGGAAAATCTTCGAGGGATTGGTAGTTATTGCTGGTAACTTTAATTAAAAGAAATTCGGTGAGGCGCGATAAGCTGATATTATTGTTTTGAGCATATTGCTTTGCTTTTTCAATAACGGATTGATCAAAACTTAAAGTTATTTTAGCGTCCATGAGTATAAATTATAAATTAAAGGTAAAAAAAATATACGACAAAGAAAATTAATTTATACGACCAATAAAATAGTGATCCAACTTCAGCCATAAATTAACATCTTTAATCAACCTTTATCTATTGATCTAAATTATAAATTGCCATCAATCATAAATTTCCCTTTCCTTAAAAATAATACCGGCCTGTTCTAACTCAATTAAAATTGGTTCGTAAATTTCCTTAATAATCGGCAGGTATAAACCTACCATATTAATACCGCCATTTAAAATTAATTTTGCGGCAATACCAAGCGGCAGACCTACCGTTTTTGCCATCGCCGTACGCAGGTTATCTTCCCCTTTTACAACAAGACTGCTTTCCAATTTTATAAGTTTACCGGCAAGCATATATTCTAACTGGTGCAACATAACAATCATGTCTTTATCTGTTGGCTGCATACCTAATTTTGTCTCCAATAAATATTGTAAAATATCGGCGGATTTTTTTACCCATCGCGGTACCATTTCATCGGTAAACAATCCTAAGAATTCGAGCATCAATTTATTACCTTCATTTACGAAAGGAACTATTGCCAGCGACCATTTTTTAAAAGTTACATTGCGGCTCTCTATTTCAATGGTATCATTCGCAAGGTCGGCTTTTACAATAGCATCCCAACCCATACAAAACGAGGGATAGCGCAATGTGGTACGAACAAATGTGGCAGCAGTTTGCAGTTTATAAATAGCAATATAATTAAGCGAATCGCGGTTTGGGTAGGCTACCAAATTTTTTAGTCCATCAACCTTTACAGGAAAACAATTTATAAAAAGATCTTTATAATTTTTATGCGTTATAGCATCGTTTATTTTATATTCAGCACCGGCTTTACCGGCCAGTACTACATTTCGTGGGTTCCAGCTAATTTTATAGTTCCAGGGATTATCGTCACTTTCGGGTGCAACCAGACCCCCACAATGACTTTTAAAAGAAGTAATTTCACCTCCTTTATTTTTAATACCCTCAATAATTTTCATAGCACTCATGTGATCAATACCGGGGTCCAGTCCGGCTTCGCATAAAAAAAATAATTTGCGATGGCCAATTTCCTGTTGCAGGCTTTTAATATTATTATCCAGATAGCTCGCCGTAAGTAAATGTTTGCGGTATTCCACACAATCTTTTGCAATTAAAAAATGCAGGGCAGGGGGCATCATCGATATTACCACATGCGCTCTTTTTATAATTGCTTCCCGCTGTTGTTCGTTAGTAATATCAATTTGTATTGCTTCGGCAAATTTGCTGTTTTTTGTTTTTAACAGTATTTGTTCTTTATTGACGTCGGCTATAATAAATTTCCATTTATTGGCTTCTGTTTCCTTCAATAAATAGTCAATTAAAACCGTGGCAGATTTACCGGCACCAAGCAAAAGAATTGTTTTCAAAATAATTATTTTTTTGCAAGTTAATTCATTTGCCGAAGCCTGGTAATACCCCTTAAATTATAAATATTAATCGGGCACCCGGGTGGGCTGTACGCAGTACTACGCAGCGCCGAACTGGCAGTTTGTATTTAAGGCAATAGTAATCGGCGCTTTACGTGGTACTTGCTTCCATCCCTGGTGCTTAAATTCGTGGTAGTATTTTATTAATTTATACACTTGAAATATAGATATTTTTTGGTTTAACAATAGGCGTTGTACACTTTTGAAAAAGCTCGTTTTTTTTCGATGGGCGTTTACCCACCATTTGTTTAGGGAAATGTCGTACCGGCTTTAAACGCACATCGAAAATTATCCGAAATTTTGCATCGAATTTTAATCGCCCATCAATAATGGATTTAAAAAACAACCCATAATTTTTAAATATATTAATGGTATTTCTACATAGGGCGTTGCCCCATGCTAAGGAATGTCGTCCCTTCAGGACTTTTAATTTTTATAGTCCTGTACCGACGCCATACGTCACGATATGGTATCGTTCTATTTTTTGTGTCAAAAAAATATTTAAATTAATCCCAAACATATCTTTCATCATATTCTATTTTATATTTTTTCAGGAGGCTGCGGTATTCATCTTGAAAGCTGTGGATTTTATGATGTTCTTTTTGAGTAGCTATATAATTTGCCACAACCTCCACATTTGTACAACTTATTGAAAAGGCTCCATAGCCATTCTGCCAATAAAAATTATTTAACAGCACATCTTTTGCTTTTAACCATTTTGAAGAATTTTGTTTTATTTCCTGCACCAATTTCATAATGGCTATCTTTTTAGACAATAAACATAAAATATGTACATGGTCTAAATACCCGCCAACTCTAACCGGCTGACAATCCATTGCACTACAAATACCGCCTAAATAATCGAATAATTGATTTTCTATTGATTCAAAAATTAATGGTTGCCTATATTTTGTACTAAAAATAATGTGAACATAATTCTTTACGAGGGACTGTGACATAGGTAGGTATTTTAGGTATGGGAATGTAATTATTTTATTATTGTAATAGTTTATTATTTTTTTTTCGATGGGCGTCGTGAACCGGTGCCGCATTCCCTCAAACCATTTTTGATAGACGATTATTAACGGTATTACATCACCAATAACATTTTTATGGGCAATGCCCTCCGCTGATGGATTTAGTTACTTCAGTACTCAAAATGCAAGTCCTGATGTGACGACATCCTTTAGCATGGGGCATCGCCCTATGTTTATTTAAAAATTACCAATTATTTCAGAATTACCATTCGGAGCCCAAGCGTAAGGGATTGAAACGGAAATCCTTTTTTTGTCGGCCTCCGCAAAAAAGATTGGAGTGAAAGCCCGACCCCAAATCCGACCCGGTTTGGGGATACGCCCAATTTATACCACTAAAATAAATAGGTTTATTACCCGGAAAGGCTTTTAGGAAACAACAAAATTAAGTCGGAAATTATTGTCCACATTTGTGTAAAACAATCTTAAAATGACTGCTGGTCTTGTGTAATAAAATGGCTTAAAATCAGTACATTCGCACACTATTAAAATTTATGGAAAACAACGAAAATTTAGGTGCCGAAAGCTTACCCCCAAACGATGGCGGAGCAAAAAGTAACAGGGGCAGAATTATACCTGTAAATATTGAGGAGCAAATGAAAACCAACTACATTGATTACTCGATGAGTGTCATTGTAGGACGTGCATTGCCCGATGTTCGTGATGGCCTGAAACCCGTACATCGCCGCGTTTTATTTGGCATGAGCGAACTGGGAAATACCAGCAATAAACCCTATAAAAAAAGTGCCCGTATTGTTGGTGAGGTAATGGGTAAATTTCACCCGCATGGAGATGCTTCTATTTACGATACCATGGTTAGGATGGCGCAGGATTGGAGTTTGCGGTACACCTTAATTGACGGACAAGGAAATTTTGGTAGTCAGGATGGAGACCCGCCGGCTGCTATGCGTTATACTGAGGTTCGTTTTGAAAAATTTGCTGAAGCGATGTTGGAAGACATTGAAAAAGATACGGTAGATTATCAATTAAACTTTGATGATAGCCTGAAAGAGCCCACAGTTTTACCAACCC
>JAYTHI010000262.1:0-3506 GCA_043732685.1 Ferruginibacter sp.
ATGGTTACCTCTTTCTTTATAATTTTCATAATCAACAAACAAGATAAAATAAAATTTATTTAATTCCCAAATCAAAATTATTAACCAGTAGCTATTTAATTTTAAATACTTACAGCTTTTCATTATTTATGGCAGTAATTAAAAGTTTTTCCCTTTTTGCATTGGTGATAGGTTTCCTACTTTTTATAGCTCCATCAACAATAAATCCGCTAACAGCGGGAGATATAGGAGTAAATTCTTTACGTTTATCACTCATTAAACCAATCCATAAGATGCATCATACCTGGCGGTATTTGCTTCTGTGTGGTATTAGTTACCCTGCTATAATAAGATCGTTTATCCCATCGCCATTTATATCGGTACAAACTATTGCATTTACCGGTGCAAACTGAGCCTGAATTGGTAAAACATGTTTAATAAATTTGCCTTTACCTATATTTTCAAACTAGCAGCTGGCCGTTCCATCACAGGTAAATTACATAAGTTTATCTTTATTTTAAAAATATCGTTAAATTTTGCCTTGGTAAAATCAGCATGTTTTAAAAACATTTTTTAGAATTAGCCAGATCATTCGCAAACCTTCTATTTTCATCATCATATATATCGGTAGCAATTAAACTTCGCCACATGCCATTAATGTTTGTTAATCCTGTAGCCTGTGACATCAGTTAAGATGAATGCCGGATTTGGAAGCCGGCAAGGAAGCAAAAATTATAGCTTTTTTGTGCAGCGTACAGCCAGTAGCAACTACCATAAAAAAGAAGCTTAACAGAAATTTATACATGGGGAACAATTAAAAGGCCGCTACACCTTAGCGATAAAATATGGTGAAAAGGAAATAATCAGACAAATTGTTACTATTTAGACAGCTATTATTCAGCATCCTTATCTATTAGGTTTTTTTTAGAAATATTAAATATTTTTTAAGAGAATAGTACATTATGTTGGCATATTTTAAGACAGCCCCTAATAATAATACAATTTTATCTTATTTTAATACTAAACTACCCTCCTTTATATAGAAATTAATCATAATTCTCTTTTGATTTTAAAATAATTACAATCGGTTGTATTTTTATAAAAATTATTTATATTTTAGCAGAATAATAGCTACCAAAATATTTGTTTACTAAAGATTGCTATGCTGGTCATAATAAAAATAACAAACTCAACGAGCTTAGTTTTTAATTGCCGCTTAAATCAACATTGAATTTGTTGGAGCTTTTATTTTGTTGAGATTGTATAAAACAGCTTTTACAATCTTTTATTTCGGTGCTATTAAAAATAATTTTTTATGCCTGTTTTATAGTACAATCAATTACGCATTACCAATTTTGCTTGCCAGCCTCTCTACCATTTAACCTATTTAAAAACAGCCTTGGGCTTAGTATAACTATTATTGAAAATAAGGACCAAAATATTGTGCATAATATTTTATTTGTCAGCAAATGTTGATACCAAATTTTAGCAGGCATAATTAAAGATAAATACAGCAAACCGACTATCTTTTTTAAGTAAAATTTTAATGTTGGCAGCCTGTTTTTGAGAGCGTTTAAAAATTTATAGTACACCATTTTGAAACAGGTAAAATAGTTAATGCCTTTGTATTACCCCCTATTTAATTAACGATAAAACCCATTTATATTTTTAGCAATTTTTTATTAACAATCAAAACCAAACTGTCATGAAATTAACGATCGCTACCACGCGGCAGTTAATGAGTAGAAGTACTATAAAAAGTACTTCCATCATTAAGCCACTATTATTTTTATTGCTGCTATTTGTACTAACATTTAGCAGTTTTGCCCAAACTACTAAAACGATAAAAGGAAAAATTACAGACGATAACGGCAACGGCTTACCGGGCGTTAGCGTTAATGTAAAAAATAGCAACAAAGGATTAATAACGGATGTTAATGGATCATTTACCATTGAAGCGGCAGAAGGTGCAGTGTTAACTATATCATCTGTAGGGTATGAAAATGGTGAAATTAAAATTGGAAAAAAAGATGCGTACACCCTCAACTTAAAATCCTTATCACAATCATTAAACCAGGTTATTGTGGTGGGGTATGGTACTCAAAAGAGAAGTACTTTAACCGGTGCCATTGCGTCGATAAGCAGTAAAACATTGAACGAACTTCCTGTACCGGGAATAGATCAGGCGCTACAGGGACGGGTTTCAGGGTTAGTGGTTACAAACAATGGTTCTCCGGGTTCTGCTCCTATTATCTCTATCAGAGGTATAAGTTCTGTAAATGGTTCTGCAGATCCATTATATGTTATAGATGGTTTTCCAACAGGTAACTTAAATAGTTTTGATAGTAAAGATGTAGAATCTTTAGAGGTATTAAAAGACGCCAGTGCAGCAGCTATTTATGGTAGTCGCGCTACCAACGGTGTAATTTTAATTACCACAAAAAGAGGTAGAAGAAATGGTAAAGCCACGGTTACATTTGATAGTTATGCTGGTTTACAAAGCCCGGCAAAAAAAATAAGTTTATTAAATACCAGCCAGTATGTACAATATGCCAAAGCATTATTAGGCAGTACCGGTACAACCTTACCACCGCGTTTGCAGGATGCAAATTTTAATTTACCCATTTACGCCGGTTCTCAGCAAACATTTGCACAAACAAATACTGACTGGCAGGATGCGTATTTTAGAAAAAACGCATTAATTACCCAGCACAATGTTTCTGTAAGCGGCGGTAACGAAACTTCCCGTTTTTATACAAGCGGCGGCTTTTTTAAACAAGATGGAATTGCACAGGTGCTGGGTTACCAGAGAGGTAATTTCAGAATGAATTCTGAGCATGTTATTAGTAAAGTTTTTACATTTGGTCAAACATTTTATAGTGCCTTCAGCGATCAGCAATACGAAGGTACCGGTGGAAACAGAAGTCCGTTGGCAAACGTTATCCGGATGCAACCATACCTTCCTGTACGCAATCCAAATAACGCAGGTGGCTTTATGGGCCCCATCAGCAGTTTTGATGGAAGTGACCCCACAAACCCTGTTGAACCAGCCATTTTAAACGAATACCATATTAAGTCGGTTAAAATTTTAGCTACCGCTTACACAGAAGTAAACCTTAGCAGCTTTTTAAAATTCCGCAGTACGTTTGGCATTGATTATACCAATGCAAATAATACCCAGTACAAGCCCATATTTAACGATGGTGGTACAAGCAGTGCAACCAATGCAGTTATAAATAACGAACGTCAATTATATACCACCTTGTTATTTACCCAGCAACTTAGTTTTGATAAAACTTATGGTCAGCATCATATAGGCGCTACGGCCGTTTACGAAACGCAGGGTCAAAAATATATTGACGAAACCGCAAGCGGAACACAAACAACTAATTTGGTGAAAACCTTAACAGGTGCAAGTAATATAACAGCAAGTTCAAGAAACGAAAGCAACCTTATAGAAAGTTATGTTGGCAGGTTAACCTATGATTTTGCAAGCAAATATTTATTTAGTGCAACCATTCGTCGTG
>JAYTHI010000263.1:0-3488 GCA_043732685.1 Ferruginibacter sp.
TTTAATGGCATCCTGAACGTCTTTTTGTAATTCTGCATTATTTTTCATATTAGTGAAGTTAATATCGCAAATGATTTTTTGCAACACTGTAAAGGTCACATCTTATCTTGCCTTAACTGTTACATAATGTTGTAAAATAATTATATCATTCACAGTTTTTATAAGGGCATTGCATTACTTATTTCGCCGCCGGCAATATTTGGCTATCTTAAAATTTTCAGTTATCGTTTGTACCCATCCCATCTTAATGGCCAACTAATCCTGCAGCTTTTGAGTAGCAGGTTGCAATCTTTAACAATATTTATAAAGCTTAATTATTGTACTTTTTAAAAAAGTGAAAGGGAGTAAGTAATATGGTACAAGTCCAGCTGCAACCATCGTTAAAAAAAGAAGGTATTTTTTCAACACAAAATTTTTAAGGTTTTAACAAGGTGCTTTAACCTATACATACTTGAATATAAAAATGTGTGAATTACATAAATTACTATAAAAGTTATGTAACACTTTATAAGTCAGCAATTGCAACCTTTGCAATATTAACCAGTAATTCTAAATTTAAAAAAATGCGCGATAAAAAACCTTCTAAAATTTTTATTTCAACAGATAGCTCCGGCAATAATAATTGGTCTTATGATGATGCTGATTATTATTGCCTGCCTTTCTCTTCGGCATTGGCATACAATGCCAAAAATCCGTTAACCTGTATAAGCCTTTCTGTCGGCCTGCTTGAAAGCACAATAATTGATAGTAACCAGCAGCATTACTTGTCTTTAATAAAAAAGAATTATTTACGGATCAATAATTTAATGGGCCTGCTTTTATTGCAACAACCAAACAATGAAATGCGATTAAAAGAATGTTCCATCCAAAAGTTTATTGACGAAACAATTGAATCTTTGAATGAAAGGATTTCGCTTGAAAATATATCAGTAAGCAAAGAGTATGATGAAAAGGATTTTATTGTTATGATGAATGAACCGAAGATGAAAGTTGCCTTAACGAATATCCTTATAAATGCCATGGATGCGTTGCCCATTAAAGAAGGGTCATTAAAACTTTCTACAAAAATTGCCGATGGCAAATACACTATAGAAGTTAAGGATAATGGATGCGGCATAAAAAAAGAGCGGTTAAAATATATTTTTCTGCCGTATTTTTCCGAAAAACAAAATGGGGCAGGTATGGGTTTGGCCTTAACTTATGATATTCTGCGGGCTAATGATGTGGGGTAAACATACTATCAACAGAAGATGAAGGAACGTGTTTTATCCTTTCTTTTAATAACCTTGCTAACAGCCAGCCTGTTGTTTTTTAATTTTTGGCGTAACAAATACAGACGGTCATGTTAAGCCTTGCATATTGAGCCGCTTAATAACTGTTGCATGGTGCTTTTAATACAAGGTGTGAATTATGTAATTTCTTAATAAAATTAAAAAACTACACCTGCTTAAAAGGGAGGCATCTTTGTTGTTTTTTTAAACCTCCGGTAAAATTGAAAACTTTTCATTAAATATATCATAAGCAACCCCTATAAAATGGCGGAAATAAAAAAGGGCTTCTATTTAAAGAAATATGAAATACAGGATACACAAAATAACAAAATGGATATCCCAAAAATAAAATAACCTGCACCAGTTATAAATACACCTGAAATGGATATTTACAAAGCTTTTATGCAGTCGTCCCTTGCCATTGGTATTTTAAAAGACAATGACCACTGCATCAAATTTACCAGCGATTTTTATTTACAGATATTGGGCAAAGAAAAAGATATCCTTGGCAAACCACTTTTAGCATCATTTCCTGAAGGGCTCTGTAGCTTTTATTGACGATATAATTAAAAATGGCAAAACGAAGCATATTGATGGGTATGAAGTTTATATTGTAACGAATGGTGAAAAAGATCAGCGGTTTTTTAATTGTGACTATCAGCCCCTTAAAGAAAATGACAGAATAAATACAGGCATCATTATAATATTTACAGAAGTAACAGTGCAAGTGATGGAAAGAAAAAAAAATCGTCAAACCACTAACTGCTAGCAGCAGAACTGGGCGAAGCCCATGTGAAAATTTCTTTGCAAAAGGAGGAGAAGGAAAAACAAACAGTTAAATTGACTATTGCCAATAAAGAATTGCTAATTCAAAATGATGAAAAAGAAAAAAGAGCCGCAGAGTTAAGGGTAGCCAATTACGCCCGAAGCCTAATTGAAGCAAGCCTGGACCCGCTGTTTACCATTAGCCCAGAAGGAAAAATTACCGAGATGAATAATGCATCGGTAAATATAATTGGTGTACCCCATGAAAATTTACTTGGCACCAATTTTTTCGATTATTTTACCGAGCCTGAAAAAGCTAAGGAAGTGTACCAGCAAGTATTTGCCTATGGTTTTGTAGCAGATTACCCGTTAACCATAAGGGACTATAAATTAACCGATGTATTATTTAACGGGTCTGTTTATAAAGATGGGCAAGGTAATATTTTGGGTGTTGTAGTAGTGGCAAGAGATATGACGGAGCAGAAAAAATTTGAAAAAAGCCTGAAAAAAAGCTTGAAGAAAATTTCTGATTATAAATATGCATTGGATGAATCTTCTATTGTTTCTATTACTAACCAAAAGGGGACCATCAAGTATGCAAATGATAATTTTTGCAAAATTTCAAAATATGGCCCTGAAGAATTAATTGGGCAAGACCACCGTATTATTAACTCTGGTTATCATTCAAAAGAATTTATCCGTAATTTATGGGCTTCCATTACCAATTGGAAAATATGGATAGGAGAATTGCGCAATAAGGCAAGAGACCAAACTATTTATTGGGTCGATACTACGATTGTGCCTTTTTTGAATGATGCGGGAATGCCTTACCAGTATATTGTGATAAGGACAGATATTACCAAGTAAAAAAAATGAAGAAGAATTAACCGCTTCAAAATCGGTGGTCGAACTGGCAACTACAATTGCTAAAGATGCTCAAAAAAATGCAGAAAGTGCCACAGAAACGGCAAAGAATACGATGAGGGCTAAACAGCAATTTTTATCGAACATAAGCCCTGATAGATTGGCTACGCTTCCACAATCATCTTCCCTGTATTTTCTCCTTTAAATAAACCAAGCAATGCAGCAGGTAATTTCTCAAAACCATGTTCTATTGTTTCTGTAAATTTTAATATACCTTCTTTTAACCATTGCGCCAACTGCTTTATTCCTTCGGGAAACTGGTCCTTAAAATTGCCTATAATAAAACCTTGCATCAATACACTCCTTGTTAATAGCATGGGCTGTATCCTTGGCCCCATTGGCACCTCAGTGTTGTTGTATAAAGAAATTTGTCCGCATAGAGGTATCCTTGCATGAAAATTAATATTGCTGATAACGGCATCAGAAATTACACCTCCAACATTGTCAAAGTAAATATCAACTCCTTTTGGGCAAGCCGTCGCAATGGCCTTTTGAATATCGGTTGTTGTTTTATAATTGATGGCTTGA
>JAYTHI010000264.1:0-3461 GCA_043732685.1 Ferruginibacter sp.
TGCCTTTGCGAACGGAGCTTTGTTTTTTACTCATTTTTTGTCCTGTTTTAAGTTGACTTATCCACTTTTTTGGAGTCAACCTATTTCAGGACTATGCACTTTTACCACCAGTTTTAATAATGCCGATGTAAGGGTAACCACCCGAATTGATGAAAACGACCTTGGTAATATGGCCTGGAGTTGCATACATGAAGGAGGACATGCTTTGTATGAGCAAGGTTTGCCTGCTAACGAGTATGGCTTGCCACTTAGCGAATATTGCAGCCTGAGCATACATGAAAGCCAAAGCCGGTTATGGGAAAATAATGTTGGGCGCGGACTACCCTTCTGGCAGCACAATTTCCCTTTACTTCAAAAATTGTTCCCGGAGCAGTTACAAAATTTATCACTTCAAAATTTTTATAAGGGTACTAACAAGGTACAATCCTCGTTAATAAGAACAGAAGCTGATGAACTTACTTATCATTTTCATGTAATTATAAGGTACGAAATTGAAAAGAAGCTGATAGAAGGAAGTTTGCAGACAAAAGATATTCCAGCCTATTGGAAGGAGCAGTATAATAAATATTTAGGTATAAAAGTAATAGATGACAAAACTGGTTGTTTGCAGGATATACATTGGAGTCATGGAAGTTTTGGGTATTTTGCAACCTACAGTTTAGGAAGTATGTATGCTGCACAAATTTTTGCAACCATTGAGAAAGAAAATAAATTACTTGATAAGGAAATTGCTGCGGGTAATAATAGCAGCATACTTAGCTGGTTAAGAAAAAACATTCATGGGTGTGGCAGGCAATATAATTCGGAAGATTTGTGTAAAAACATAACAGGCGAACCTTTAAATTCAGCTTATTTTATGGCGTATGCAAATAAGAAATACAATGAAATTTATTCAATCTAAATAATATAAATAATGATATTAAACTTTATAAAAATTAAAAATATATTTTTTTTCTGTTCTATTTTATTGTGCCTGTGCAGTTGTAAAAAATTAGAATTACTGGCAGGAAATAAAAGTGCGCTGGAACAATTTTTTGCAGACAATGTGCTGTCGAGAAATTTTGTAGTAGATTTTGCGAGTGATAACGGCACAGATATAACAAGCCAGTATGCAGGATACGATTTTGTTTTAACAAAGGGCGATACCTATTATGCAGGTAAATTAACCGGAGTAAAAGATGGGGCAACCTATACAGGAACATGGAGCACCACAGAAGACTTTAGTGAGTTAATAATTAACCTTACTACACCTACCATTCCAACTCCATTTATTTTCTTAAACAGGGCATGGAAATTTACCAAAAAAGTACCCCCTGTTTTGCAACTTGCTCCCTATGAAACAATGGAAGCTAAGATATTATATATGAGGAGATTATAATGTATTAATTAATGATAATATTATTAAATTGTTGCTATTTATTTGTAACTTTTGCATATTTTTGAAGATATGATAATAAAGCCTGAATTAAGGATGATTATTGCACAATATCTTAAAGAACTATTCAATGGTACAAAGAATTGCAAATAGAGCAATTGGTGTAATAATTTTACTTTTTTTAAGCTTTTTTTTAAAAGCTCAAACGAAAGCAAATTTTTCAGCAAACACTACCAGTGGATGTTCTCCGCTTATTGTTAGTTTTACAGATCTGAGTATCGGCAACCCAACAAAATGGAAATGGGATCTAGGTAATGGCACGACCTCATTTTTACAAAATCCATCTGCAACTTATTTTAATGCGGGGGCATATACCATACGGTTAATTGTAACTAATGGAAAATTTTCGGATACCCTAACCCGAGTAAAATATATTAATGTTTATTCTCCGCCTACGATAGATTTTAGTGCATCTACAACAACGGGATGCTACCCGTTACCTGTTCAATTTACAGATAAAAGTACAGACGTGTATGGCAACATTAAAAACTGGCAATGGGATTTTGGGGACGGTTTTTCTTCAACCCTGCAAAATCCTTTACATGTATATAGTGGTTCCGGCAGTTTTAATGTCACGCTTTACGTTCGTAATAATAATAATTGCCAAAATATAGCGTCTAAAAGTCGTTACATCAATATTAGTACGGGTGTTAAAGCAGCTTTTAGTAATTCCAATCCAACCAGTTGTACCACCCCGATTACTATTAATTTTACCAATTTATCATCCGGAAGCACTGCACTAATTTATAAATGGCAATTTGGAGATGGCACTGAATCTACACTTCCCAATCCTACACACACCTATACCAATGCAGGTAATTTTACAGTAAAACTTATTGTAACAAATACCAATGGCTGCAAAGATTCTATCCTCAAACCAAATATAATATCAATAGGTACGGCAAAGGCAGCATTCAGCTTTCAGAATATTGTTTGTGTAAACCAATCTTTTCTAATAAAAAACACTTCTGCACCTGTACCACAAAAGTGTAACTGGACATTTGGAGATGGAACTTCGGATTCGCTTATAAATCCTGTTAAAAGATATAGTATTGCCGGAACCTATAAAATTAAATTGGTCGCAAACTTTGGCGGTTGTTATGATTCTATAACAAAAAGTATAACAGTAAACGCAAACCCAACGGCAGCTTTTAATGCCCCCAACACTTCCTCCTGTACGGTACCTTTTAAAGTAAATTTCGCAAATAACTCTAAAAATGATGTTAGCTGGCAATGGGATTTTGGAGACAGCACCAGGTCTACATTGCAAACACCCGCCCATAACTATACCAAAAGCGGCACTTTTACAGTACAATTAATTGTAAAAAATATAAGTGGCTGCAGTGATACGATCAGAAAACAAAATTTTATAAAAATTCAGCAACCCATAATAAAGCTTAATAATTTACCTGATAGCAATTGTGTACCTTTTGCGAAAGATTTCAGTTTTACAAATAAATCAGTTGATTCTATTTCAAATTATGCGTGGAGCTTTGGCGATGGTGGAACTTCTTCTCTAAAATCACCAAGTTATACCTACAATGCTTCAGGCAGTTTTTCCGTATCATTAATCGTAACTTCCACAAACGGATGTAAGGATACCGTTTTGCTTAAAAATGCAATTACCACCAGTGTAAAACCTGTCACTAAATTTAGCGCAACACCAAGAATTACCTGTGCTCAAATCGGAATAAATTTTTCGGATATTTCCAGTGGAAATCCAACCAATTGGTACTGGCAATTTGGTGATGGTAGCTATTCCTTCGCACAAAATCCATCACATACTTATAGCGATACCGGTAATTTTACAATCCAGTTAATTACCAGAAGCGGAGGCTGCAGTGATACGCTAATTATGACAGATTACGTTCATATTAACGCACCTGTTGCAAGCTTTTTGGTTAACATGGATTGTAAAAAACACTTCGACAGGTCATTCACGGATAAATCCGTTGGTGCCGACAAATGGAATTGGGATTTTGGCGACGGTAATACTTCCAATTTGCAAAATCCAGCTCATACTTTT
>JAYTHI010000265.1:0-11167 GCA_043732685.1 Ferruginibacter sp.
AGTACTTTTAAAGCAATACTATCCGTTCCTTTTGGGGCAAAATACTTTGTTTTAAAATTGGCAGCAGCTCCCGGCAAAACCACTTCGTAAATGGTTTCAATATCTTTTTCTAACAAGGTATGGGTTTTACTAAAGAAGGATAGTTGCAATACTATATCTTTAAAAGTAGTGACTTTTGCTACATTATAAATACTGCCCTTTATAACGGTTTGGCCAAGTAAGTTGTGTTTATCATGACTGCTTACCGTTAAAAAAGCAACAGGATCCTTTTTCTCCTTTTCAAATAATGTTTCGGTGGCCTTTTGGTATATTTCTTTGTCGGCGGCTGCATCTGCGGCTTTATTATGGCATGCAAAAAAAGAAAGTATCAGTGCAAAATAAAAAGTAAATAGTTTTTTCATAAAAAAAATTAACGGTTTATGCAAATCTTACAACGACATTGTACAAACTTGAAAAGTTACAAATACACTACCTAAAATAACAGGCAGCAATTTTAAGGGTACTATTTGTTAAACCTTAACCGAAAAAAATGGCATGAATCAATTTTTACAAACATGCCACAATTGTTTACGCCTCTGTACCCAGCCACAAAGCACCACCAATACTATTTTGCGCAGCACCGGTTACAGATGCCAATACATTTGTTTCTTCCCGCCACCTTAGTACACCAATAAGCGCCATTATCAATGCTTCTTTAAATTTTACCAAATCTGCATCAGGCACCACAACTTCAATTTGATACGGCAGTAAAACCGCAATTAAGCTTTTTACTAAAAATGTATTGAACGCCCCACCGCCGGTAACCAATAATTTTGAATTTTCGGCAGTGGTAACATTGTTTAATATAGCAGTACAAATTTGTTGTATAATATGCCCGGTATAAGTTGCCAGAGCATCCTCGGGTGTTAAGTTTGCCCTTTCAATAATGGGCAAAACGAAGTTTGTTCCAAAACTATTATCAAGCGCCTTTGGGGCAGATAACTTATAATATACAAGGGTATTTAATTGTTGCAAAAGCAATTCATTAATGATACCGGTTTGCGCAAGTTTTCCTTCGGCATCATAGTCCAGGCCTAGCTTAGCAGCCAATACATTTAATATTTTATTGGCAACACAAATATCAAAAGCTTTAAAATTTCCATCCTTATTAATAGAAATATTAGCAATACCACCCAGGTTTAATAAATAGGTATAATCGCCAAATAATAATTTTTCGCCAATGGGTACAATGGGAGCTCCCTGGCCACCGAAAGCGATATCAATACTGCGCAGATCACTCACTACAGGTAATTTTATTTCAGCAGCAATTGATGCGCCGTCTCCTAACTGGGCGGTCATTTTTTTATCAGGAAAATGAAAGATGGTATGGCCATGTGATGCAACAAGGTTTACGCGATGTTGCAAATCATTTGTCTCAATAAAATCATTTATTTTATTACCTATATAATGACCATAAGCGGTGTTTAAGAGCAGGTAATCTTTTGCAGGCATTTCGGCTGCAGCGGTTAATTGCTTTATCCATTCCGGTTGATATACTAAACAATTGGTGGCAATTAATTCGTAGCTCCATTTGCCGCCAGTTTCTGTAAGTTCTGTATAGGCAATATCCAAACCATCCATCGAGCTGCCACTCATAACACCAATTGCCCTATAAATCATACGATATAAATTTTATTTTGCTATTTTTACAACAAAGAATTAAGCTGCAATTTCAAATTTCAAATTCAAAAATTCAAAATTATATTCATGGTAATAAATCTTAGCGACCAACACTCCCTGCTAAGCAACTGGATAAGCGAATTAAGGGATGTAGAAATACAAAATGACCGCATGCGTTTTCGCAGAAATTTAGAGCGTATTGGAGAAGTAGCAGCCTATGAAATAAGTAAACAATTGGCTTGGGAAGATAAAGAAGTTACTACCCAGCTGGGCATATCCAATTGTAAAGTGTTGCAGGCACAACCCGTGCTGGCTACAATTTTAAGGGCGGGATTAGGCATGCACAGCGGTTTGCTTAATTATTTTGATAAGGGAGAAAATGCTTTTATAAGCGCTTATCGTAAACACAATCCGGATGGAAGCTTTGAAATTAGTATCGAATACATGAGTTGCCCCGAAGTTGAGGGAAAGGTGGTAATAATTAGCGACCCGATGATTGCCACCGGTGCATCACTTGTAAAGGCTATTCAATTTTTAAAAGCCGAAGGTGATATAAAAGAGTTGCATGTTGTTTGTGCAATAGCCTGTACGGTGGGCATAGAATATGTTTTAAGGGAACAACCCAAGGCCTTTATATGGTGCGGAGATATAGATGATGAAATTACTGCAAAAGGATATATAGTACCTGGATTGGGTGATGCGGGAGATTTAGCCTTCGGTCAAAAAATGCAGATGTAAAATAAAACACCTGTATTAAATACTAGTAACCAGTCTATTAATGAATTAATTTGATTATTTCCAATATATTTTGAATTTATCTAATAACATTTGACAGAACATTTCAGCGTTCTATTTCAAATCATTACCTTTAATATTATTCTGAATTATATATAATAATGAGAAAATCAGTACTTTTTACCTTTGCCATTGTTTTAGCTACTTTAGTAAATGCACAGGATCCGCATTTTTCGCAATTTTTTGCTTCGCCGCTTACGTTAAATCCTGCCTTTACCGGTAAATTTGACGGACAATTTCGGTTGGCTGCCAATCATCGCGATCAATGGCCTTCAATTCCAAAGGCTTATGTTACAACCAGCGCCTCGGTAGATTTTAGTATATTAAAAGATAGGGTACCTGCTGGCGATATTTTTGGTATTGGATTTTCGGGACTAAGCGATCAAAGCGCAGATGCCGCCTTGAAATTAAACTATGGTTCTTTTTCAATGAGCTATCACAAAGCACTGGATGAAGATGGGTATAATACAATTGGTGCAGGGTTTCAAGGCACGTACAGCAGTGCGGTACTGGACATGACCAAACTTACTTTTGAAGACCAGCTTACGCAAAATGGGTTTACCGGAACCTCTGCCGAAACTTTAAATAATGGAAAAAATCAAAATTATTTCGATGTAAATGCAGGTATACTTTATTCAGGTTCCACTGATGGTTATAATAATTATTATGCAGGAGCTTCCATTTATCATATTAATGCACCAAGTTTAAGCTTTATAGACAAAACATGGAATTTAGCACCCCGCTTGTCAATACATGGCGGAGCCTCGTTACCTATTGGTAATAACCTTTCAGTTTCTACTTCAGCTATTTTTCAATACCAGAACAAAGCGACAGAAACCGTTATTGGTGGTGCTTTATCAGCAAATGTAAATGACGATATTAATAATCCTACCAGTGTTTATATTGGAACCTGGCTTAGGTTTGGTGATGCCATTATCCCTTATCTGGGTATTGAAATAAATGGTTTGCGTATTGGTGCCAGTTATGATATTAATACCAGTAGTTTAAAAGCAGCTACAGCAAGCAGGGGCGGTTCAGAATTTTCATTGATCTATATTAAAAGAGCTTCTACTGCAGGAAGAGGTATTCCTTGTCCGAAGTTTTAAATTTAGTGAGCCTTTTTTTAAGTTAAAGTTTTAAATTTCACCTTTTTTTATACCTGATAACTTAGTTAGCAGTATAAATGTATTTGGTTCGAAACAGGGTTACTGCATTGCCTGCGTCATACAATCAATTGTACCTTACCAGGGAGGTATTTTTTTCTCCAAAAATAATTAATTAAAGATTTCAACTTACCCGATAAAAATCGCTGTTATTTATAAGATATTAATAGTGATTGGGAATTTTAGCATGCAAATTATCATCATTTATTACAACAATAAATAGCAAATTCAGGGTTAAACTACTTTGGCTTGCCACTAACATACCTGCACCCCTTTACATAAAAACGATAGGGTAAAGCTGCGTCCTCTGCTGCATAGTCAACCCCAATACGCGGACTACTTACTACCATCTCATCAGGTATTTTACAATCATCTTCACTTATAAAAATAGATTCACCCAGCAAATTGAAGCCAGAATGTAATTTATTTATGCCCAGGGCTTTTGCTGCGTTGCCGGGCCCCCTTGTTAAAGAATCGTCTAAATCTTTTTTGCCGGTTCTTATCAGCATATCTGCAATACCCTGCAAAGGCTCTACCGCCCTTATCAAAACAGCGTGCGGAATATCTTTTTTATTGGTAACCACATTAAAAAGATGGTGAATTCCATAACATATATACACATAGGATGTAGCAGGGCTTCCATAAATATGTTCATTTCGGGCAGTACGCCTGCCCGCAAACGCATGCGAAGCTTTATCTGTAATACCCATATAAGCCTCTGTTTCTACAATTCTACCACTGGTTATTATGCCTTCAATATTTGTGGTGATAATTTTACCTACCAATTGGCGGGCAATCAATACGACATTTTCCCGTTTATAAAATTCAATCCTTAGTTTCTTCAACTTAGCTGTACTTTTAAACACAAATTTAATACATAACCCTTATTTTTATAGGGTTTGACAACCACTGTTTAAACGATAAAAGAAAAGTATAGTTACTAAAAAAATTGAGCTCAATTTCAAAACTATACCCTCAACTGAGAAAGTTTAACTATGCTAAAAGACATCATCATTGCCATACAGGCCTATTTAGAAGCTCACCGCTTTATAATAAAACATCGTTTGTGGAAATGGATCTACATTCCCGGTATTTTATACGCTATATTATTTTGTGCAGGTATTTACTTGTTTTTAATAAGTAGCGCGCATGCCATTGATTCTTTCCTTTCCATCACAGGTTTAAAAAATTGGATGAACTCAATTGGTGGAGGCTGGTTAAAATTCCTATTTATTTTTGGACAGGTAATACTTCAATTGGTTTTACTATTATTTTATTTTTCCTTATTTAAATTTTTGTTTTTAATAATAGCTTCTCCCCTGTTAGCTTACCTGAGCGAAAAAACAGCCGCCATTATGGAAGGAAGGGATTATCCTTTTAGTATTGCCCAATTGTTACAGGATATCATAAGAGGTATAAAATTATCTTTACGGAATGCTCTATGGCAAACCGTTTATATTGTTTCTATTTTAATACTCACGTTTATCCCGCTGGTAGGCTGGTTTACCCCCCTGATAGCCCTGATAATAGAATGTTATTACCTGGGTTTTGCCATGCTGGATTATAGCTGTGAAAGAAACAAATTATCTACATCGCAAAGCATTGCATTTATTGGCAGCCACAAAGGGCTGGCTATTGGCAATGGAATCGTTTTTTACCTGATGCATCTTGTGCCGGTGATAGGATGGGTATTTGCTCCGAGCTATGCTGTAATTGCCGCCACCATTAGTTTTTACAAAACAAAACAAGTTTAATTTATGACCTCAACTGTATACCTGATACCCTGTGTATTAGATGAAACTGCTAACAATACTATACCGCTGTATATTGTAGATGCCATTAAAGATTGCAAGGTAATTTTTGCAGAAAACGAACGTACAGCCAGGCGATTTTTTAAAGCAATTTGTAAAGATTTAGTTATAGATGATTATGAGTGGTACACCATCCACAAAGCCGAAGAGGAACAAAAAATGGCTTTTCGCACCAAGGCAAATGAGGGTAAAAATATTGCGATCATCAGCGAAGCCGGTTGCCCCGGCATTGCGGACCCCGGACAAATTTTAATTGAACTGGCACAACAAATGAACCTCACCATCAAACCATTGGTAGGCCCAAGTTCTATTTTGCTCGCCTTAATGGCAAGCGGAATGAACGGACAACAATTTGAATTTGTTGGCTACCTGCCCATTGATAATTTTGAGCGCATTAAAACCATAAAAGAATTAGAAATAAATTCTCAAAAAAAACGCAGTTCTATTATTTTTATAGAAACACCTTATAGAAATAACCAATTGATTGAAACGCTTTTAAAAACCTGCAAACCAACCACTAAAATTTGCATAGCCGCAGAATTAACCGGTATTAACGAATATGTAAAAACTAAAACAGTTGCAAACTGGCAAAAAGAAAAAACCGACTTCCATAAGAAGCCGGTTATATTTTTAATGTTAGCGTGATTATTTAATAGAAAGATCCAAATTTTATTTTCAAAGCCCTACTTCCAACTAACAATAGTGATAGTGTCAACTTTATGGAGTAATGCTACCAGCCTCTACTCCATCAACAAGGTATTCGCTTTCGCCACGCCAAAATAAAATACCATTTTTTTGGATGTAGTGTAATTTGGCTTTCCTTCCTTCATAAGATTGTAATACCCTGGCAATACTATCACTCGGTACAGAAAAATAAAATTTTTCAGAAGCCAGCGCAACATTAGCGGTTGATGCTACACTACTCAAAACCAGTTCCCCTTCGTAAGTTTTAAATAAATTGCCTTTGTGCGATAATTTTTGCATTAGTCCGCTTCGGTAACCATCACTATAGGTATAATAATATTTCCACCAAAACATAATACCAAATACTACTAAAATTATAAATAAAAACCACCGCATAAACTTTGCAAAACCACCTATTCTTTTAGGTACTAAAGGTGCTTGCCTGCTGCTATCGAATGTATTTTCCATACTTATTTATTTTTAAAATTATAATCCGTATTTATCAATCAGGTAAATTAAAATGGTCATGTTTACAGCGCCCAAATGCAGTTCCCTTTTGCTAACATTTTCAAACACATCGTTTGCAGCATGATGAACATCAAAGTAACGCTGACTATCGGGTAAAAGTTCTGCTAAGGCTGTGCCAATTTTTTTTAATGGTTCCACATCACTTCCACTCCCCTTTTCATTAAAATCATACACACCGTAATTTAAAAATAATTTTGCCCATTGTTTAATTTTAGTCACTTTTTCTTCTTCCATATCAAAACTAAATCCACGTGGAGTAAAACCACCCGCATCGCTTTCGAGTGCAAATAAATGTTTTTCTTTGTTTATTTCTGCAAGTTCCAAATATTTTTCGCCGCCTCTTCCTCCATTTTCTTCGTTCATAAACATTACTGCTCTAAAGGTTCTTTTAGGTTTGATACCCAAGGCCTTTAACGTTCGCAATACTTCAATGCTTTGTACAATACCTGCCCCATCATCCTGGGCACCTTCTGCCAGGTCCCAACTATCCAGATGTCCGCCTACTGTTATAAATTCTTTTGCAAATTCACTTCCTCTTATTTCGCCTATCACATTATAAGATACCGTATCCGCAAGCATAGCACTTGTGTTGGTAAAAGACCCTGTAACCTTCGGGTTAGTTTTTAACGTAGCGCTAAGCCATTCGGCATCGTTGGTACTAATGGCCACGGCAGGAATTTTAGGAAATGAATCATTGTATACCATCGCTCCGGTATGTGGATAATCATCTGTATTACTTGCCAAACTTCGCACCATGGCTCCGATAGCACCATAGCGAGCCGCCATCGATGGTCCATTTCTACGGCTAATGCCGCTTTCGCCGTAGGCTTTAAATGTTCTGATATAGGTTGGATTCATAGCAAAATTAAAAAACACTATTTTATCCTTTATATTTGACGTACCTAGTTTATCTAATTCTTCAAAGCTTTTTACTTCTACTACACCGGCACTAATTCCCTTAATACCAGTACCCAAAGAATTACCGAGTGAGCATAAATGCAGTACATAATTTGCTTCGCCATCCACTTTAATATTACCTACTTCTTTTATTCCACGTATCCAATGTGGTACCATGCAGGCTTGCAGATAAACAGTATCGGCACCGGCATCTTTCAACATTTTAAAAGTTGCTTCAACAGCTTTTTGCGCTTGTTTGGAGCCGCTTAATCTTGGTCCGATTTTTTTACATAAAAAGCGCAAATTTTCATACGCTTTGCCATTGGACAAAATTTCATCACTAATTTTTTTAATGGTTGCAGTATCTGTTGATTGTGCCAAAACTGAAAACCCGGCAAAAATTAAAGAAAGTAAAAGGAGTACTTTTTTGAACATATATTGAATTTAGTAAACAAACATAAACTATTAGCAGGTAGTATATTGTTGAACTATAAAATTTAATCGCTTAAAGAATGTCCGGTTACTTTAATTTTCTTTTATAAAATCAATTGCAGCATCATTTTTTAATTAGGAAGCGCGATATCCCGGACAAATTTTTAATTTATTTTATTAGATATCATTTTCACATATACCATTAAAAACGGCAATTAAAACAATTGTCTTTCTATAAAAATATTCAAGAAATAGGGTTGATTTAGTGACAAAGATGTGCGCGCTAAAAGGCAATTAATTTCAATCATATAATTTAAAGAAGTTATATTTTTATTACCAGTCATAAATCAAAATGGGTATCTGTAATTAATCTGTAAATTTGCCAACTCAAAATGCATTAAAAATAATAAGTATGAATATTGCGATTGTTTGCTATCCAACCTTTGGAGGCAGTGGTGTTTTAGCAACAGAACTAGGTAAAGCTCTGGCAGATAAAGGGCATAATATTCATTTTATTACCTACCAGCAACCGGTAAGATTAAGTCATTTTCACACTAACATATTTTATCACGAGGTTAGGGTACCCACCTATCCATTATTTGATTACCCGCCTTATGAAACCGCGCTGGCAAGCACTATGGTAGATGTTGTTACCAATAATAATATACAGTTAATGCATGTACATTATGCCATACCACATGCTTCCGCAGCCTATATGGCCAAACAAATTTTAGCCAAACAAGGTAAGCACCTTCCGGTAATTACCACATTACACGGCACCGATATTACCTTGGTAGGAAGAGATAAAACCTACAAGCCGGTAGTAACCTTTTCAATGATGGAAAGTGATATTTTAACGGCTGTTTCAACCAATTTAAAGGAAGAGACGTACAAAAATTTTGATATCAATAAAGAGATTGAAGTAATACACAATTTTGTAGATGTTAAACGATTTCATAGAAAACCTGTGGATGCCTTTAAACAATTGATTGCACCAAACGGAGAAAAAATAATTGTGCACGCCAGCAATTTTAGAAAAGTAAAGCGGGTTGAAGATGTTATCAATACTTTTTTATTAATTAATGAAAAAATGCCGGGCAAGTTGTTGTTATTGGGTGATGGCCCAGAAAGACCCTATGCGGAATCTATCTGCAGAGATTGTGCGGCAATAAATAATATAAAATTTTTAGGTAAGCAGGAGCAGATGGAGGATATTTTGCCCATTGCCGATTTATTTTTATTGACCAGTGAATATGAAAGTTTCGGGCTTGCTGCGCTGGAAGCAATGGCTGCTGAAGTACCTGTAATTTCAACTAATGCCGGGGGTTTACCGGAAATTAATATTAATGGCTACAGTGGTTTTATGAGTAATATTGGTGACGTGGAAGATATGGCAAAAAATGCCCTGATCATTTTAAGGGATAAAAAAACGCACGATCAATTTAAAGCAAATGCGCTGGAACAAGCCAACAAATTTGATATAGATAATATTGTACCGCAGTACGAAAAATTATACGAAAGTTTAGTGTAATAAAAAACTTTGGGTTCGCTACAAGTTTATTTAAAGGAGGATGAATTTTGGATTTTTTAATATTATAAGAAGGTAGTTTACCAGTAGCGTTGGTTGCTGAAACAGCTTTCGCATTTGATGCGGTAACTACTTTTTTGCCGTTTTTGCTTCTAACGTTTTCATTGCAACTTTGGCTACATTGCCTCCTTGTGCAGCTACTTTTTTACTTTGGATAAAATTTGTTGGATTTACCGCCTGTGAAATATCTTTGTCAGATGCCTCCGCCAGCATGTTTAAAATGAGAGCTGTATTGGTCATATTATCCCGCAGGTTTTCTTTTTTGAGACCTCTAAGAATTTTATATTCTTTTTTAGTATTGCCCTACCATGCATTGGTCATTATATCAGTAAGCGTTGCAAATTGTGATCCTTCCTTCAATCCTCTTTTTTCCACTCAGCTGTTAATTCTTTATTTATTTAAATACTTTTTAATCGTTGGTTTATCCAGTTTTCAGAATAGCCCAGTTGAAGATATTGTTCCGGAGCCCGGTCAATACTTATTTCGGGATCCTGCAATTCATCTAATCTTTCAACAGCTACCTTTACCAACCATAGTTTAAAAGGTGCTGCTTTCGGGGATGGAATGAATTGTATGAGGCGAGGCTACATTAGTCATTCGCATTTTAACATCCGGAGCTTCCATTTTCAACTGCCCGATATTTTCGGAAAGTTCACTGCCTTCTTTTTCAAGCTTTGATTTTAAATCACTCCGGTATTTCCTAGGTCTGTCAATATTTGTTAAAATCTCAATCACATCAATAATGGAGATATACCAATTCTCCTCATCGGCGTTCCAAGGGATTCTTACTTTTTATCTTCAAATAATTGTATGGCATTGGGTTGTTTCAATATTTTTATTTTATACAGCAATTACAAATCGGGCATTCCAATTTCGATTTTAGGGTTTTTCAAACTAATTTATTTAAAATTTACTACTTACTCGCAACCTGTTTGCTTCACTTTCCTTCAAATTTTCCTATCAAAAAAATTACCTCCTTCTTAACCACTGCTCCGGATTAACGTCACTTTTCTCGTTACTAATCATTAGATCCATAGCGCCAATACCATCAAGGTTAGCCGCTACTTTGCCTATTACTTGTCCGGTTTGTACAGTTTGTCCCTTGCTTAAATTTACTCCTGAAAGATTACTGTAGGCAGTAAAATAAGTACCATGTTTTACTACAACCATTTGCACATCATCATAGTTATTTACCAACACCACATCGCCGCCAAATATTATTTTTACAGGCGCTCCAATTTCGCAACCTATGGAAAGGCCCTGACTAATAATTTCCATGCTACCCACTTTATTGCTTCCCCAGTGCAATAAAATATATCCTTTATCAACTGGCCAGGGAAGAATGCCCCTATTTTTTATAAAATTTGCATTTAGGTTTATTTCTGCGTTGGTAGAAAGCAAAACACTTTCTTGCTTAACCGGCGTTGAAACCTTTCTAGGTGTTTTTACAATTGATTTGGTTGGATTGTTATCCGTAGTATTATTGGCTGCTGTAGAATTTTTTAATGCCTTGGCATCTGCTTTAGCCTCTGCATCCCGCGCCCTTTTATCTTCTGCTGCTTTTGCGGCCGATGCGCGCCTGGCTTCATCTATGGCCCTTCTAATTGCAG
>JAYTHI010000266.1:0-3421 GCA_043732685.1 Ferruginibacter sp.
AGTAAAAAACACTAAAATTTGCAAATTTTAACAGTTTTTCAAGCATAATTTAACAAGTTTGAAAATTTAAGCAGGTTTTGCTGCAATGTGGGTTAATAACCTGTTGCGGCAGTAACTTCAGTTGATATTGTTATAAAATATAAACTATGGTTAATGCCTAATTTATTACCTTGTATTGTTTTTACCCATTTAATATTATTTAGATCCGTCATTAAAATAAGAAATATTTACCCATTTTTATGAGCCAACAGTATCGTATATTTTTGTTATCCATTTTAATAGCTTTTTCTTTTTTAATTACTTCCTGTCACCATAAAAAAAATAACCACGGTGTTGCTAAAGAAAAAATTGTAACCAAGCCCGAGGATATGGACAACCAAACTGCCAATAGTATTGAAGATGCACTTCAGTATGGAATGCAGAATAAAGGTAAAATTGATGATAGCATTCGCTTACAATTTATTGGTTCGGTTAATAATTTTTATGCCGGTATCGACTATAAAAATGTGTGGAGCCATAAAGAAAAATGGGACCCATTGGCAGATTCTATTTATGAATTTATTAATAATGCCGCCCTATTTGGTTTATTTGCTAACGATTATCACTTAAAATATCTTCATTCAATAAAACATACCTTAGATACAGATTCTTTAAAACGAACGGATGCTATTTTATGGACCAAGGCCGATCTTTTACTTACAGATGCTTTTATGCACCTGGTAAAAGATTTAAAAGATGGAAGGCTTAACAGGGATAGTACATCTCTAAATAAAAAGCTGAATACCGATAGCCTCTTAGGTAGCAGTCTATCTGCCTTTTTATCCGGCAAACAATTAATGCCTTTGTTTAATGGTTTACAACCAAAAAATCCCGGCTATTGGGATCTTAAAAATTTGCTGCCACAATTTTTGGATAGCATGGATAAAAAATTGTATACCTATGTTCCTTATCCCTTTAAAATTAATGACCAGGAAGACTCTCTTTTATTTGTAAAAACTTTGCAAAAACGGTTAACGGAAAGCAAATGCATAGCTACAACGGAAACATTGGTTGATACTTTACAATTAAAAGCCGCAATAAAAAAATACCAGAAATTAAGAAGTATCAAGCAGGATGGTAAGGTAAGTATTGCCCTTATTAAGTTAATGAATACCAACGATGCAGAGCGTTTTAAAAGAATTGCCATTACACTCGACAGGTATAAACAATTACCCGATTCTATGCCGGAAAAATATATTTGGGTAAACTTGCCTGCTTATTATTTACAGCTATGGAATCACGATACACTGGTTATGGATTCTAAAATAATTTGTGGTAAACCAGCAACCAGAACGCCTTTGCTCAATAGTTATATATCAGATATGGTAACCTATCCTACCTGGACGGTTCCTGCAAGTATCATTTCAAAACAGTATTTGCCAAAGCTTAAAAACAATCCCGGGTACCTTACCACTTTAGGCTTACACCTGGTTAATAATAAAGGCGAAACTGTGGATGCCAATAGCATAAATTGGAGTAAATATAAAAAGGGAATTCCTTTTAAAGTTATGCAAGGCAGCGGCGATGACAATGCACTGGGCATTTTTAAATTTAATTTTAACAACGAATATGCGGTTTATTTGCACGATACTAACCAACGATATTTATTTAAAAATGCATTGCGCGATCTTAGTCATGGTTGTGTAAGGGTGCAGCAATGGGAAAAATTGGCCGATTTTATTGCAGTAAACGATAGCTTGAATTTAAAACCCGGAGAGACTTTACATTATACTACAGACTCCATAAAAGCCTGGATTGATAGTAAAATAAATAAAAGGATCGCTGTAAAAAATAAAGTTTTTTTATTTATCCGTTATTTTACCTGCGAAGCAAAAAATGGTAAAATAAAATTTTATGATGATATTTACGGCGAAGATAAATTTATAAGAGAAAAGTATTTTGCTGATAAAAATTAATTGTTCCATTCTTTCATGATAAAATTAATACCTCAACCAAACCTTTACGTACGCATGTTTTTTTGTGTGGTACTGTCCATTTTTTTTGCCCAGATGCTGCAAGCTCAAAAATTAAATAAGACAGGTAAACACGCTGCAAACCGAAGGGTTTTTTACGGTGAAGCTAGTTTTTATGCCGATAAATTTAATGGTCGCCACACCGCCAATGGAGATGTTTTTAGTCAGAATAAACTTACCTGCGCTTGTAATATGTTGCCTTTTGGTACTTACATTAAAGTTACCAATGTGCGTAATGGTAAATGGGCAATCGTTAAAGTAAACGACAGGCTCCATCCCAGAATGAGGCGAATTGTAGATCTTACAAAAGCTACCGCGATGAAACTTGGCTTTCATGGCAGGGGCGTAGCCCGTGTGAAAGTTGAATATCCGGCTAAAATTAAATCCTGATTTAATTTACCCTTATCCATCCTAATAATAAATTATCCCGGCTGATTTTTCAAGCTCAAATTGTATTAGTAAAAACTTTTATATTGTAGCACTATACAGTACATTTGCTTAATCCTAAACTACTTTTTGTATGAAAAAAATTATTCTATCCTTATTGTCAGTTGGTTTAATATTTACCGCCGCTGCACAATCCGATTTTATAAAGGAACCTGCCCTGGGTATTCACTTTTTTTTTAACGATTTTCAAACTGCCACAGATATTAGAACACTTGGCATAACGCGGGTTTTAACGGATAAGCAATATGGCAAAATGGACCGGTTGAAACCGGGAATTGCTTTAAGTTATATGCGGGGCGTAAGTGACCATGTTGATTTTGCTGCCACCCTTTCTCTTTCTTCAAGCGAATATATTTTACCTGATGGAACGGGTTCGGGCGCTGATGCTTTTTTAGTAGAAGCTGCCGCGACAGCTAACTTAAAATTATTAACAGACAAACATTTTTTTACCCCCTTTCTAACAGTGGGTCTGGGAGCATCTCAATTTTCTTCACATTATGGCGCCTTTATACCGCTGGGTGTAGGCTTGCAATTTAATATTTTAAACAGTGCATATATTATCATAAACTCGCAATATCGTGCAAGGGTAACCGAAGATGTAAGCTATCATTTTTACCATAGTTTTGGTATTGCCGGAGCTATTTTTGATAAAAAGGAAGTGGCTCCAAAACCTTTGCCTGTTCCTTATATTGAGCCAATTAAAGACAGAGACGGCGATGGCGTTATAGACTCCCTGGATAAGTGCCCGGATGTAGCGGGTTTGGCAGCTTTACAAGGATGCCCGGACAAAGATGGAGATGGTATTGCAGATGCGGAAGATAAATGTCCGGATGTGGCAGGGCTCGCTAAATACCAGGGTTGCCCGATACCGGATACAGATGGTGATGGAATAAATGATGAATTAGATAAATGCCCTACTGTTGCAGGTTTTGCCCGTTACCAGGGTTGTCCGATACCGGATA
>JAYTHI010000267.1:0-11027 GCA_043732685.1 Ferruginibacter sp.
AATATGGTTTGTTGTTTGGTTTCGACTAAATCCCTCTTTTTTATTTTTTTGACCATCAACAACAACTGGTTTATTATTTTGAGCAACAGGCGATAAAGCACCTTCCCGGATATAATTTTTATTACTCAACTTTAGAATCTCAAAAGATAATAAATTAAACACCGGCTTCCTTTGCACCAAGGAATCAACCTCCTGTTGTAATAAATTAAACTTTTTTACATCCTCCACTCCTATCAAATTTGCAGGATTTTTTAAACTGATTTTATCTTTTTCAGGTTTTATAAGATTGGTTTTAAATAATCGCTCACTCCTGCTATCCATATTGCTAATTGTATATTTTTCAGCAGGTGATAACGCTACATTTATTTTATTTAACATTGATCTGTTAAATAACAGGTGATCATGGGGATTTTTTACCAAACTTATTACCTCATTTTTATTTTGGTGAGTGTCTGAAATAGCCTCCGGCTTTATATTTACCGGCGTTTTTATTGGGTTTGTGTAATTAACTACCTGAACTTTTTTATTATTAACCATATAAGATAAACCGGCAATACCACTCAGTAATATTGTAAGGGCCGGCAAAAACCACCAATAAATAAAGCGTTTTTTACGACGCCGTTCCTTGTCCAGTCTGGCATTTATAAGCACCCAGGCCTGTTCATTATAGACAGGCTCGCTATTTTCAGCGGCTACTTTTATTCTATTCTCAATATGGTTAAATTGCTCTGCGCTCATAATATCTTATTAATGATTCACTAAGCATTTTCTGAATATTTGCTCTTGCCTTGGCCAAATTCGATTTGGAAGTACCAATGGTGATGTTTAATTGTTTGGCTATTTCCTCATGCTTAAATCCATCTATTACAAAGAGATTAAATACAGTTTTATACATGGGAGATAAGCGCTGTACCATTTCCATAATCTCTGCATACGACATTTTATCGATCGCCGTTTCCTGAACATCCTGCATGTCAAAATGCACATCTTCCATTTCACCAATCAAATAATTCTTTTTGTTTTTTCTATAATTATCAATCGCAGTATGAATAAAAATGGTTTTCATCCATCCTTTTAAGGAAGCCTCATAATTGCTGAATGATGGTTTAAACGTTTTTAAGTCCCGGTAAACTTTTATAAATCCATCATTTACAACTTCCATGGCATCATCTCTATTATTGCAATACCGCATAGCAATAGCCATAGAAAAACCATAAAAAAACTGGTAAAATGCTTTCTGGCTTTCCCGCTCTGCTTTACAGCAACCTTGTATAATATGCTCGATAGGTTGAATTGTTGGTGTGTTTAAAGATTAAATTGATATCGTATATAAAAAAGAAATGGTTGCCTGATAAATTCAATATTTTTTTACGGCTCCTTTTACAATAACACATTCATACAGCACAATAAAATGTACTAATTACCGGCTAAAAGGTGTAGAATAATATTTAGTCTGAAATTCAAGTTTAAGGTATGATAATTGTTTTTAATATTTGGTAAATATTTACCCATTTTAATAGCTATAAAAATGCACGCAATTTCAGTACGAATTAAAGATTTTAATAAAGAACGTGACCCCGAAATAGTAAGTTATAAGTATAAATTGATGTGTCAAAACATGTTCAGTTTCTTTAGGGGTACAAGTCATATTTTTTATGAAGATTTATTTAAATCTGGTGTAACATTTAAATCGCCCCTTAGCTGGATTTGCGGCGATTTGCATTTAGAAAATTTCGGAAGCTATAAAGGCAGTAATCGCCTTGTATATTTTGATATGAATGATTTTGATGAAAGTTTATTGGCACCTGCATCGCTGGAATTAGTAAGGATGGTATGCAGTATTTTTATAGCCTTTTCAACGCTTAAAATTGAGCAAAAAAAAGCACACCGCATGGCGCAGTTATTTTTAAAAACCTATAGTAAAACCTTAGCAAAAGGCAAGGCGCATTATATAGAACCCCAGACTGCAAAAGGTATTGTGTGTGCATTTTTAACCCATGCAAGTAATAGAAAAAAAAGTACTCTTTTTAAAAAGAAAACCGAGAAAAGGCGTCGTAAACTGGCCATTTTATTGGCAACACCAAAACATAGAGAAATTGATAAACTATTAAAAAGAGAACTGATTCACCATATTACCAATTGGATAATGTACAATAATGATAGCCCTTATAATTATGAAGTGCTGGATGCGGCCTATCGTGTGGCAGGCACATCCAGCCTGGGTTTAAAAAGATATGTAATTTTACTCAGGAACATAAATGATCGAAAAAAACATTTACTGGTAGAAATGAAACAAGCTGCTCCTGCCTGCCTGCAACAATATATTTCAAAACAACCGGCATGGAATTCGGAAGCAACCCGTATTGTTGCCATACAGCAAAGGATGCAAAATGTGTCGCCCGCTTTGTCAAGTGCCACAAATTTTAAAAACGATGACTACATTGTACAGGAAATGCAACCTACAAAAGATAGCATCAATTTTGAATTGATAAAAGACAGGTATCGGGATATGTATACTGTAATTGATGATATGGCCAGGTTAACTGCATCTGCCCAATTAAGAAGTTCGGGAAGGCAGGGAGCAGTAGTTGCAGATGAGTTAATAGCTTTCGGCGAAAAGGAGGATTGGCAAAATGAAATTATTGAATATGCTTTTGCTTATGTAGAAACCATCAAAAAAGATTATAAAGATTTTAAGACTGATGTAAAAATTGGTGTGCTGAAGTAATAATATTCGTTTTGAGCAGGAACTGATGATTGATGGAAAAATTCAGACAACTGATGGTGATTACGGTTGATATTATGCAATCAAAAATAATTTATAAAACCCTTCTTAATTTTTTACTAACCTAAACTATTTTATTATCGTTATGAATTTTTGGCGCGGGGATTATCCAAATTATATGACTTCTAAAAAGTTTCATGGCTATCGCAAAAATTAATTAAACCGGATAAAATGTAAGGTCTTAATTTTTTATGGATTATTTAAAATCCTGAATGCGGCATCTTGTCCACTTGTTAATGCAGCCTCTACGGTTCCTGGATGTAAACCTTTATACAAGGCCTCCCCGGCAAAAAATATTGTATTAAAAAGTGGTGTATTCAATATGGCTCGCGCCTCCTGAGATTTTAAGGTATCAAAACTATATCCGCCCGGCGATACAGACATTTGTTCCCAATTAAATAATTCAATAAATACCATATTTTGGGTAAGCATGGCGAGTGAAATACCATATAATGTTGCCAAACTTTGAAGTGCCATTGCTTTTAATTCCGTGTCACTGTTTGTACATATTGCCTTAGCATTAACGCCACCCATCCATCCCGTTAAAATGGGTATTTTGTCCGGTAATTGTGTCCACCAGGTAGCAAAATACGGCGCATCGCTTAAAATAAAGCCCGCATCCTTTTGCCAAAAAACTTCCTTAAACTTTATAACAACTTTTATTACCGAACCTATTCCAATTTCTGTGGCTGCTTTAGTATAACTATTTATTAGTGGATTAAAGGCAATAGTAGAGCCCTTTTTTGTATCATAAAGCATTTTCAATGGTACGGTTATCAATATTTTATTTGCTTCAAACACTTGTCCATCGGCTGTGCAGACAGTAATAAAATTTTGATTCCAATTAACCTTTTGAACTATTGTATCCTTTAAAAAAAAACAGCCATTTGTAATAGATTGTTGCAGCAAGAAATTGGTAAGCGTATTATAGCCGTTTGGTATGCGGTAATTAACCTCCGATTCAGCACTCCACTCCCTGTATAAAGATCTAACACTTACTTCATTTATATCAGCCAGGTCAAATCCTTCGGCATAAGCAATTACCTGATTTCTAAAATAACTATGGGTACTTTCGCCATAATGTTTTTGTAAAAAATGATGCAGGCTCATGTCTCTTTTTACAGCCTTCATTTTTTGTAATAAAGCATCCCACCCATTTAAAATTTCTTGCTGAATAATAAATTCGCCATTTTTTTTGCGGTACATTTTACCTGTTGCAGCAACGTAATTAATTTGCGCTTCGGTTAATAATTGTAATGTTAGGGGCAAGTTTCCGTGAATAAATTCTGCCCCTCCTTCAATTATATTATCATTTACTTCCAAGGTATTTATCCTGCCTCCAATGCGGTTTCCCGCTTCCAAAACAGTTACATCAAAGGCAGTAGACAGCAGCCTGGCCGCCATTAACCCTGCTGCACCTGCACCTACAATTACAATAGCCTGTCTTTCCATTTTGTATTAAATACTAATATTAAGCCAGCTGAAATTTGCTGTAGAAATAGTGCAGGCCAAGCAATATTATATTCTAAAAAAGTTGGAAATTTGGTAAACAACTGCCAATACATTTCCCAATGTTTAGCGTAATATTTTGGAAAAACAAGATCACCTATTTAGCACTTACTTTTATTTTAAAAGAAACCAATTAAGCCGGGGCAGGTATAAAATAATATTACGAATACTACTGTCGCAAATTACTAATGCCGGAGAATTTATAGCACAAAAATTTTGTTTAAATAAATATCAGGTAATATTATGGAGCCTAATTTACCATAAAAGGAAAGCATTTTATTTGTTCAATTTTTTAAAATACAAAATTCAAAAAGTTTTAAATTTATTGCCCTTTGCTTAATGTATAATTTTTATGTATGCTGTTCAACTTTTTCTTTTGCAAAATTTTAAACCCATCTACAGCTCAAAATATGTGTACAAAAACATTCCATATGGTTGGTTAAATTTCTTCGCTACTTCCATGGACTCGTGTAGTTTTTTCTACAGCAGACCATTGATTTTAAATTATAATCATATTGCCATTAAGCTTAATTTAAAAGCTTTAATTACGTCTTTTTTTATTTTTATTTCCAAAAGAAATGGTAACCGTAAACCTTAAAAAATTTGTATCGATAAAGCATACACCATTAAAAGCAAAAAGACTGATAATTTTGTTTTAGTGAATTTTCACGGGTATTGAAAAGTCTGGTGGAGGGCTGTATTACAATTATCGCCAAATCCAATTCTTCATCCTTCCAAAAAAAATTACAAAAAAATCCACTTTGTTTTAATAAAGTGGATAAAAAAGCTTCTCTATAAAAAATTATCGTTTTCCCATTCCTGGCATTTTGCCTAAAGGCATTTTATTCATCATTTTCATCATGCCTTTCATTTGTTCAAACTGTTTTAAAAACTGGTTTAACTCTCCAATATCTTTTCCGCTTCCTTTGGCAATACGTATTTTTCTATTTGGGTTAATGAGGTCGGGGTTACGGCGTTCTTGTAAAGTCATGGAATTAATCATGGCTTCAATACCTTTAAATGCATCATCATTAATGTCAACATCTTTTATTTGTTTACTAACGCCAGGTATCATACCCATCAAATCTTTCAGGTTTCCCATCTTTTTTATTTGCTGAAGCTGGATTTTAAAATCTTCAAAATCAAATTGATTTTTCCTTATCTTTTTTTCAAGTTTTGCAGCTTCAACCGCATCAAATTGTTCCTGGGCTTTTTCAACCAAACTCACAATATCACCCATACCTAAAATTCGCTGCGCCATACGCTCCGGATAAAATACATCGAGTGTATCCATCTTTTCGCCACTGCTTGCAAATTTTATAGGTTTGTTTACGGTGTACTTAATTGATAAGGCAGCACCACCGCGGGTATCACCGTCTAATTTGGTTAATACCACACCGGTAAAATCGAGCCTTTCATTAAAAGCTGCAGCAGTATTTACGGCATCCTGCCCCGTCATACTATCTACAACAAATAAAATTTCCTGCGGCTTTATGGCGGCTTTAATATTAGCCACCTCATTCATCATTATTTCATCAACTGCCAACCTTCCTGCAGTATCTACAATAATTACATTTTTATTTTTAGCCTTAGCCTCTTTTATGGCATTTTGAACAATACTAACTGCGTCCTTATTTTCACGTTCACTAAAAACATCTACACCAATCTGACCGCCTAAAATCTCTAATTGGTCGATGGCTGCCGGTCTGTAAATATCAGCTGCTACCAGCAAGGGAGACTTTCCCTTTTTTGTTTTTAAATAATTGGCCAGTTTACCACTAAAAGTTGTTTTACCACTACCCTGTAACCCTGCAATTAAAATAATAGTAGGGTTACCACTAATATTAAATTCACTTTCGCTGCCGCCCATTAATTCTGTTAACTGGTCCTGTACAATTTTTACCATCAACTGGCCCGGACTAACCGCCGTTAACACCTTTTCGCCTAAAGCTTTTTCCTTAATGGCATCTGTAAATTCTTTAGCAATTTTATAATTCACATCAGCATCTACCAATGCCCTTCTTATTTCTTTTACTGTATTTGCAATATTAAGTTCCGTTATTCTTCCCTGACCCTTAATATTTTTTAACGCGCCTTCTAACTTTTCACTTAAAGAATTAAACATTTATTTTATAATTTAAAACATTTTAACAATAAAAAAAGTGAACCTTAAAAGTTCACTATTATATGCAAATGTATGAAAGTTTTATGCTCCCAAATAACTCCGTAAAAGCTTACAACGCGATGTTACCTGAAGTTTGGTGATTGCCTTATCTTTTATTTGCCTTACCCTTTCTCTTGTGAGGCTAAATCTATCCCCAATATCTTCCAAACTTAATGGATGATCTACACCCAAACCAAAAAATAACCTTACCACCTCTTTTTGCCTGTCTGTTAAAGTACTCAGGCTACGGTCAATTTCGGTAGTGAGCGAAACACTAAAGTTAAGGTGCATATCGGTGCTATCGGTATTCGGATTTTCCAGCACATCCATTAAACATCCTTCTTCTCCATCACCAAAAGGCTGGTCCATACTTACATGGCGTACCGAAGCACCCATGGTGGCAGCAACTTCTTCTGTTTCTATATCCAATAAAAAAGCAAGCTCTTCCGTTGATGGTTCTCTTTCAAATTCCTGCTCTAACTGAGAATAGGCCTTACTTATACGATTGGTTAGTCCGAGTTTATTTAGTGGTAACCGCACAATTCTTGATTGCTCTGCAAGTGCCTGTAATATACTTTGCCTTATCCACCAAACGGCATAGGAGATAAATTTAAACCCGCGTGTTTCATCAAAACGCTGGGCAGCTTTAATTAAACCCAGGTTACCTTCGTTAATTACATCGGGTAAGGTAAGTCCCTGGTTTTGGTATTGTTTGGCCACAGAAACTACAAAGCGCAGGTTTGCTTTGGTTAACTTTTCCAGCGCAGCCTGATCCCCCTTTTTTATAAGAACGGCAAGATGTACTTCTTCTTCCGGACTAATTAAATCAACTTTTCCAATTTCGTGTAAATATTTTTCAAGGCTTTGGCTTTCCCGATTAGTGATAGATTTGGTGATCTTTAGTTGACGCATACCCATAAAATCAAAGTTTAATTAGTTAAAGATTAAAATGTAATTAAAGATTTAGTGGGGAGACAGGGGGGCTTAAGATATATTTTATTAAATGTAATTTATATCTTTTAGCAGAGGTTACCAAAAAAGTTTTTACAAAAAAGCTGATTTTTTTATTAAAATACAGCTGATTTACGTACACTATATAATATGCATAACAAAAATTTGTAAGAAATTATTTTGTTGCCTCGTTTATTTTGTTATTATTGCATTTATACAAAGCAGTTTCAAAAAAAACGGATGAGCAAAAAAGCATTATATACATTAGAATACCCGGTTAGATGTTCTCCCGGAATATTGTATGAATTTCTAAGTACCCCTGCAGGATTGCAGGAATGGTTTGCGGATAAAGTAGACGAAAGAGATGGCATATTCAGCTTTTCCTGGAATGGCGATGATGAACAGGCTGAATTAATGGAAGGTGAAGAAAATAAGTACATCCGTTTTCATTGGTTGCACATGCCTAAGGAAGAATATTTTGAATTTAGCATCGAAAAATCGGAGGTTACCAACCAGACTATCCTGATCATTAAAGATTTTGCCGAAAAGAAAGATATTAAAGACCAAAGCCGGTTATGGGAATACCAGGTTAAAGATCTATTTCATCGTTTAGGTAATTAATTTCTAATAAATTTATTAGTTCTTCAAATGTATCCTTTGCAAACAGGGTTACAGTATCCCATTGCCTTAAACTTATTTTCTTTGCTATTTTTATAAATGATTTTTGATAAATAATTTTTTCAAAATCTTTTAAGCTAATTTCTGCTAATAAAATGTAGTTATCTTCTTCAAAATGATGTTGCCATGGATTTTCATGTATACATATGCCATAACTATTTTGCTGCAGCAATAAAAAATTCTCAATAAGTGCAGACACGGCGCTTTCTTTAAAACTGCCTGCAATTAGTAAACTGATACTAAAAAAATTCCCCCACCAAAACATAGTCCTTATCGCTACGGTATGCGCGGCACCGAAATAGCGGGGATAATCCAACATCACATAAGGTAAAAGCAGGTAGTTTTCGCCCTTGCTTATTTTTGGATCTTTAGCAAAAATTTCTATCGGTAACACGTTTTTATTTTGTGTTGTTACCTGCTGCATGGAAATTAATAATTCTCCAAAAATATCAACCACTTTATTAATAATACGCTGTTTCGTTAAAATCCAATCAGTGTTGCAAACCAAATCAAGTTCTTTATCAGAAAGCGTTATTTTTGTTTTATCAGTCATCACCATCAAGATACAAATAACTTATTAAAGCAGGGTCGTAGAAAGATTTGAGTAATGATTAAAAAATTAGACAAGTTAATAATCAGGTCGTTCATAGGACCATTTGTGGTAACCTTTTTCATAACCTTTTTTGTGTTGATGATGCAAAGTTTATGGAAATATATTGACGATCTGGTAGGCAAAGACCTTGATCTGTTAACCATCGGACAATTTTTATGGTATGCCAGTGCCTCCCTGCTCACTTTAACCATGCCCATCGCCATACTCATTTCTTCCATAATGACCTTCGGAAATTTAGGAGAAAGTTTCGAATTGGTCGCCATTAAATCTGCCGGTATTTCCTTATTGCGTTTTATGCGCCCGCTGGTTTTTGTAGCTATTCTTTTATGCGGTATTACCTTTTTATTTGCCAATTATGTTATTCCCTATGCGAACTTAAAGTTCAGGACAATATATTATGATATTGCTTTTAAAAAACCGGCCTTCGATTTAAAACCGGGTACTTTTTATAAACATATTCCGGGCTACGCTATTAAAATCGGAAAAAAAGATGCAGATGGAAAAACCATTCACAAAGTGGTGATTTATGAACAGGAAGGTTTGCTGCAAGACAATAGTATTGTGGCAGAGCAAGGAACCATGACTTTATCTGCAGACCAAAAATATTTGGAGTTTACCTTACAAAACGGACATCGTTATCAGGAAAGAGGTAACCCTAATGATACTGCTACGGAATTTATACGCATGGGTTTTAAAGAATATAAAAAGCTTTTTGACATTAGTTCTTTACAAATGCCAAAGTCGTCCGACACGCTTTTTAAAAACGACTACAAGATGCTTAGCATCAGGTTACTAAACAGTACGCTGGATTCTCTTAAAAATATTAATGATAGTCTGAGTAAAAAAATAAGCAACGATTTAAAAGGGCAACTGCATTACCTTAATTTACCGGCAGATCTTTGGAAAAAGGCACCCATTCTTAAAAAAAAGGACACCACATTTTTATCAATTTTGCCAGACTCTGCAAGAAATATGGTATACGATAATGCCTTAGGAATTGTGTACAATATTAAAAACAGCTACCAACTTTCGGGCATTGAGCTGGATAATAAAAAAAATGATGTCATGTTTGGGCTTATTGAATGGCACCGCAAATTCTCCTTATCGCTGGCCTGTTTAATTTTGTTTTTTATAGGCGCACCCATGGGATCAATTATTCGCAAAGGTGGGCTGGGTATGCCATTGGTAGTAGCCATTTTATTCTTCCTGATTTTTCACCTGCTAAATATGTTTGGCGAAAAGTTTGTAAAAGAAGGAATATTATCACCTTTTACCGGTATGTGGCTTGCCATATTGGTTTTAGCGCCTGTTGGTATATTTCTTACCTACAAGGCCATGCACGATTCTCAATTATTTAATAAGGAATTTTATCACCGTTTTTTCAAAAAAATAAAGCCTGTTTTAAATAAGTTAAAAAATGCAATTATCAAGAAGCCAACTTTAACAAGCCCTATTGTTTAATTGGTTGAACCATCTGACAATCCTATTGTTTAAACTGTTTAATTGGTGGTTCTTAGGTTAGTATTTAATAAAAGATAAAAGAAATCGTAAATTTTTATTTTAACAGTAAATTATTCAAGTCATCCATTTTGCTGATAATATAATAAAAGAACCAAAATTGTTAACTAAATTTATACTATAAACTATAATTTATGAAACCAACATCACGTAGAAATTTTATAAGTAAATCTACCATTGCGGGCCTTGGAACATTTATTGCCCTACCTGCCATTGGCACAATTTTGCAATCTTTTGATACCATTAATAATAAAATACCGGCATCGCTAAAAACTGGATTTAACCAAACGCCACTACCCTATGCATACAGTGCACTTGAGCCAAATATTGATGCGCTAACAATGGATATTCATTATAATAAACATGCGGCGGCATATAGTAAAAATGTAAAAGAAGCTGCAGCTGCAGAAGCTGTGGATACTAATAAACCGCTTGAAGATGTGCTGGTTAAAATTAGTAAATACAGTACCAAAATGCGTAATAATGCCGGCGGCCATTATAACCATGAACTTTTTTGGAAATTATTATCAGCAGATACCAATACACAGCCAAATGCCAAATTATTGGCGGCTATAACTACAAGTTTCGGTTCGATGGAGGAGTTGAAAAAACAATTTAACACCGCAGCCTCCAGCAGGTTTGGAAGTGGCTGGGCCTGGCTTATTTTTACAGCAGACAAAAAGTTAGCCATAAGCTCTACACCCAACCAGGATAATCCGTTGATGGATATTGCCGATGCAAAAGGATTTCCTTTAATGGGTCTTGATGTTTGGGAGCATGCTTATTACCTTAAATACCAAAATCGCCGG
>JAYTHI010000268.1:0-11014 GCA_043732685.1 Ferruginibacter sp.
GTTATTGCTCACCCGGAGTGTGAAGAGGCTGTATTGCGTTCAGCAGACTTTATAGGTAGTACTACGGCCTTATTAAAGTATTCGGTTGATAATGCAGCAACAGAATTTATTGTTGTTACAGAGACAGGCATTCTGCATCAAATGCAAAAGACAAGCCCTAATAAAACTTTTATACCTGCACCCCCTAATAATAGTTGTGCTTGTAATGATTGTCCGCACATGAAATTAAATACGCTTGAAAAATTGTACTTGTGTATGGAATATGAAACGCCTGAAATTACCATGCCCGAGCATTTATTGTTAGCTGCCAAAAAACCCATTGAAAGAATGTTGGCTATTAGTAAAAAATATGGATTATAATATATTAATTTTTAATAATATATTATATATTTTTATATCGTTTATTTTTATTTTAAACTCGACACCAGCGTTTTCTATTTGATAAGTTTAGTTTTTAGCTTTGTTTAAGCATTTTGGAAGTTATTTAGGTAAATGTATTTTATTAAATTGTATTCGTAATATTTAAAATTATTTTATGTCAATACCCGCCATAGATCTTGCAGACTTTTTAAGTGGTGATAAAAATAAAAAGGCTGCTTTTGTGCAAGCTGCAGGAAAAGCATTTGAAGAAGTTGGATTTGTCGCGCTAAAAAATCATGGTATTTCAAAAGAAATTATTGATGATTTATACGGTAAAGTACAAGCCTTCTTTTCTTTGCCTTCCGTTCAAAAAAAAAATTTTGAAGATCCGGTTTTGGCAGGTCAGCGAGGGTATACTTCTTTTGGTAAAGAACATGCCAAAGGTTTTGATTCTCCTGATTTAAAAGAATTTTATCAATACGGACAAGTACCGCTTGATAATTTTAAGGAAGAAGAATATCCGCCCAATATTTCTGTAAAACAAGTAGAGGGCTTTAATGAAGTGTTTGAAAAAGCTTACCGGTCTTTTGAAAAAACAGGTAAAGCTTTATTACAGGCAATTGCGTTACACCTTAAATTAGATGAAAATTATTTTGATGGATTTGTCCACAATGGTAATTCTATATTAAGAGCCATTCATTATCCTCCAATAACTGATGAACCAAAATCTGCATTGAGGGCAGAGCAGCATGAAGATATTAATCTCATTACTTTATTAATTGGAGCTTCTGCGGATGGGCTTCAAATTTTGACAAAGCAAAAAGATTGGATTGCTGTAACTTCTTTACCAGATCAGATTGTTGTTAATGTTGGTGACATGTTGCAGCGGTTAACAAACAATAAATTGTGTAGTACTACACATAGGGTGATAAATCCTCCCAGAGAACTATGGCATACTTCCAGGTTTTCCATTCCCTTTTTTCTTCACCCGCAATCGAGTATGAGTTTACGTTGTCTGGACTTCACCGTTGATAATTTGCATCCAAAACACTATCCTGATGTAACTGCCGGTGAATATCTTGACGAACGGTTACGCGAAATTGGGTTAAAGAAATAAATGTTGAATTATAGTTTTTATTTACAGTCATTAAAAACAATTTGCCTTTAAGGTTGCTAAAAATTGTTTTTATTATAATCTTGCTACTTGTACTTCATACGACATATACCATTTTTAAAAGCTGTTTTTTTTCATAGTATTACCGCCTTTGGTGGTCCGCAAGGTCATTTAGGTATGATGATGAAAACCTTTGTTGATAAGCGCAGAGACATTACAAAGGAGGAGTTAATGGAATATGTTTCTTTTTGCCAAATGTTACCTGGTGCTTCCTCTACACAAACCCTTACATTAATTGGTTATAAAAGAGGGGGTGTTCCTTTGGCTATTGCAACCTTAATTATTTGGATTTTACCCGCCTGTACACTGATGGGTTTATTTTCTTTTTTAATTGGCAGGATAGGGACACATAATCTACAAAAAAGTATTTTTCAGTATATACAATCTATGGCCATTGGGTTTTTAGTGTATGCCGCTGTGCGATCTTTTAATATATCTATTACCAATCTTATTACCCGAATTATAATGTTGGTAACAACAATCACTACATTCTTCTTATTTAAAACGCCCTGGGTTTTTCCCGCTCTTTTTATTTTAGGGGGTATCATTACCAACCTTAGTAGTAAAAGAATTCCTGAGATTGAAAAGGGAAAAGCCAAATCTGTACGGTGGACCAATATATGGTTATTTGTTTTTATATTTTTAGTTGCCGGATACCTTAGTGAAACCGCCCGTAAGGATCATTGGCAAGATAGAAAAGCCTATAATTTATTTGAAAATTTTTATAGGTTCGGAAGCTTTGTATTCGGTGGGGGAGATGTATTAATTCCTATGATGTTAGACCAGTATGTAGCCCGGCCAACAGCACCTAAATTTGCTGATAACAAAGAGAATATCATAAGAATTGAAAAAAACGAGTTGCTTACCGGTGCAGGAATTGTTAGAGCTATACCTGGTCCAGTTTTTTCTATTGCTTCTTTTACTGGCGGTATGGCACTTAAAAATGAAGGGCGATCTAAGCAGCTATTGGGATGTGTTATAGGTTCTATTGGTATTTTTTTACCTAGTGCCTTGTTGGTTTTATTCTTCTTTCCTGTTTGGCAATATGTGAAAAAATATGTTGTTGTTTTCAGGGCTTTAGAAGGCATTAATGCAGTTGTGGTTGGTTTAATGTGTGGTGCAGCTTTATATCTGCTAAAGGGCGTATTTGTTGATTCATCAGTATATACGAGCATTTTAAATATACTCATTATTACAGGAACTTTTCTATGCTTACGTTATAGTAAGTTACCTGCGCCTATAATTGTATTGCTTTGTATTTTGTTAGGGTGGATTTTTTAATGCTGTTAACCGTAATAATTATTTTTAAAAATTTCTTCCATTACTTTATCCGGTACTAAAAATTTAATTGATTTCTTTTCTTTTACCAGGTTTCTTATATGGGTAGAAGAGATGTCCAGTAGCGGTGCATTTAAAATTTTAATCTTTGCGCCGATAGTATTTGTTACTATAAATCCCGGTCGGTTAAATATATAAATAAAGTGATTTTTTATGATCACTTCATAATTCTTCCACTTACTGATATTGCTAAAGCTATCGCTTCCCATTATTATTGAAAACTCATGTTGAGGATATTTTTCATTAAGATAACTTAATGTTTCTACTGTATAAGAAGGTTTTGGCAGACCGAATTCAACTTTTGAAGCCTTTATATTGTCTATATTTTCAATTGCAGTTTGTATTAAGTGAAGTCTATTGTATTCATTTAATAAACTTGATGATAATTTAAATGGATTATGTGGAGATATTACCATCCATAATTGCTTGATATCGCCGAAGTTTAAAACATGTTCTGCAATTATAAGGTGCCCTATATGTATTGGGTTAAAGGATCCAAAGTATAAACCTATTTTCATAATTCAATTGATAATCAATATGATCAGTTGTTTACTTTATAATTGCTTCCACCCAAATATTTTCAGCTTCATTAATGCGCAAACTTAAATTATAGCCTGCAACAAGTATGGATATAGGGTCTCCCAAGGGTGCAATCTGGTCTACTGTAATTATTTCACCTGGCACACAACCCATCTCCATTAATTTTAAAAAAATATCATCCTTTTCAAATGACTTTATTATCACTGACTTACCTACTTTAATTTCCGACAACCGCCTATCCATGCTTTTAATTTATTAGGTACAAAAGTAATTCAATCATTATTGTCTCTATTTTCGTAATCCGAAAATTTACTATGAGTATACAATTCTTTTTTATAGAAACCGCTATCAAACTTAAGGAGAGAAAGCGCCTTAAAGTCTTTTTAGGGGAACTTTTTAATCATTATAGTAAACAGTATGCTTCACTAACTGTTGTCTTTTGTACAGATGAATACTTATTGGGTATTAATAAGCAATTTTTAGCCCATGATTATTATACAGATATTATTACGTTTAACCTTGCTGTTGCGAGGCAGCCAATAGAAGGGGAGATTTACATAAGTGTTGACAGAGTAAAAGATAATGCAGTTACACACGAGGTTAGCAATAATGAAGAGTTACATAGAATTATCTTTCATGGAGTATTACACCTTTGTGGATTAAAGGATAAAGCGGCTAAACATAAAGCTGAAATGACTAGAGCAGAGGATGTTTGTCTGTCTAAATACTTCCATTAATGTTTCACGTATCACAGTTTCATATTGAAACATCATGCTAAATATGTTTCGAGCTGTAAATTGTAAGTATGTGCTATTTTATAATTAGTCCTGTTTGCTACAGGAAATCTAGACGAATATATATCGTAAATAATGTTCTACATATAGTAATTGCCTTAGTACCGTTTATCTTAAGCATTATTGGTGCCTTCTGCAGCCTCTTGTGCCTTTTATTTGTAAAGTATACCACAGAGAACCATAGCAGTCTTCAGAATAGCTTTATTTTCATAGGTAAAGCAAATGCTATGGCGAGTAGTTAGGAAATAAGACCATCGTGGAGCAGTGATAAAGCGTATTGTTCGATTTTATTTTTAATAGCCAATTGAAATTTGAACTGGATTATCGTATTTTTTATAATTATTGTAAGGAGGGAGAGAAGTGTAGTGTGCTAAGATTTCAATTGTTCCACGAAACACAGTTTCAATATGAAACAATGCCTAGTTTTGTATAATGGAAAGAAAGAAATGGACACCCAATACGGAAATAACAGGACCTCTATTAAAGTTACGGGAGAAAAAAAAGTGGCAATTAGCGCTAAGAAGGTATGTTTTGGAGAAAAATATATGTGCGGGCTATGCTTTCTACTTTGGATTAACCATTGGAGATTTTAGAGAATGGATTGAAATTCAATTTACCGACGAATTAAACTGGGATAATTTTGGCCATTCCTGGCAATTTGAACATATAATTCCGGTTGCCTATTTCGATTTTACTAATGAGGAGGACTTACAATTGTGTTGGAGTTTTATTAATATTAGGGTAGCTGATATAACAAATGATGCAGGTAATATGGCTGGAATAAATGTTATTGCGGCCCGAGGTTATTTTGAAGAACTGTATAAAAAAACAGGCTTTAATCTCTGTGCTAAAATGATGGAGAAGATTAGCTTTATTGAAAATACTGCTTTAAACAGCGACCCCGTCATTGAAGAATTTATCCTTAAAAATAAAGATCGGCTACAAATTCTTTCCGGGTTAGAAAAGGAGGCTTTTAACAGACTAAATACCGGCACTTCCCTGGAAGATATTTTAAAAGAAATAGCACTTTTTAAACGGTTCGGGTAACGACTACAATAGGTCTTTTATGATAAAGACACTTAATCTTTGCTGGCAATAATAAATGATAGGCTAACTTTGTGTTATGTTTCAAGAATATGATGTAATAGTAGTAGGAGCAGGGCATGCAGGTTGTGAAGCCGCCGCTGCTGCCGCTAACTTAGGTAGTAAAGTGTTGCTGGTGACGATGAATATGCAAACCATTGCACAAATGAGTTGTAATCCTGCCATGGGAGGTATTGCAAAAGGACAAATAGTTAGAGAAATAGATGCCATGGGCGGATATAGTGGTATAGTTACCGACCAAAGTATGATACAATTTAGAATGTTAAACCGTTCTAAAGGTCCCGCCATGTGGAGCCCCCGGGCACAAAGCGACCGCATGCTTTTTGCCGGCAAATGGAGAGAAATGTTGGAACAAACGCTCAATGTTGATTTTTATCAGGATATGGTAAACGCTTTAATAGTTGAAGATGGTGTGGTTAAAGGTGTTGTAACAGGTTTAGGACATGCAATTAGATCCAAAGCAGTGGTGCTTACCAACGGTACATTCTTAAATGGCGTTATTCATATTGGTGAAAAACAATTGGGTGGCGGAAGAATGGCTGAAAAGGCAGCCACAGGAATAACAGAACAACTGGTTAGTTTAGGTTTTGAAACGAGCAGGCTTAAAACTGGTACCCCACCAAGGGTTGATGGCCGTAGTTTAGACTACAGTAAAATGGAAGAGCAAAAAGGAGATGAGGAAATGCTTGGTTTCAGTTATCTTGATTTACCTAAAATTACTTCAGCCCAACAACGTTGCTGCTGGATAACCTACACCAACGAGGCGGTACATGAAATTTTAAAAACAGGCTTTGAAAAAAGCCCGATGTTTCAGGGACGAATAAAAGGCACCGGACCAAGATATTGTCCAAGTATTGAAGATAAAATAAATCGATTTGCAGAAAGGGACAGACATCAATTGTTTATTGAACCGGAAGGATTTAATACGGTGGAAATTTATGTTAATGGTTTTTCCTCTTCTCTGCCCGAAGATGTTCAATTACAAGCACTTAGATTAGTTCCCGGCTTCGAAAATTGTAAAATGTTTAGACCCGGATATGCTATTGAATATGATTTTTTTCCACCTACACAGTTAAAATTTAGTTTAGAAACAAAATTACTTGCCAACCTATATTTTGCCGGACAAATAAATGGAACTACGGGCTATGAAGAAGCTGCTTGTCAGGGTTTAATGGCAGGAATAAACGCGCACCAAAAAGTAATGGGTTTGGCACCTGTAATTTTAAAACGTAGCGAAGCCTATATTGGCGTTTTAATAGATGATTTAATTAACAAAGGCACTGACGAACCCTATAGGATGTTCACCAGCAGGGCCGAATACAGAACTTTATTGCGCCAGGATAATGCGGATGTTCGATTAACACCTCTAAGTTATAAGCTTGGCCTGGCATCTAAAGAGCGTATGGATAAGGTTTCAGCAAAAATGGAAGCGGTAGAAAAAGCCAAAGCGATATTGGCAAATCTATCTGTTGACCCTGCTGAGATCAATGAATTGCTGCAAACTATTCCTTCTGCAATTTTGCTGACAAGGCAAAAAGTTCTGCAAATATTATTAAGGCCAAATATTGGATTAGAAATTATGCAGGTCGCTGTACCCAAAATTAAGGAAGCATTAAAAGAATTTGATAGGGAAACACTGGAGCAAGTTGAAATTCAAATTAAATACGACACGTATATTGAAAAGGAAAAGGAATTGGTTGCAAAAATGAGCCAGTTAGAAGATCTGCTTATCCCTGAATCTTTTAATTATGATAAGCTGGGTTCTTTAAGCAATGAGGCACGTCAAAAATTTACGCGTATTAGGCCCCGCACGCTCGGACAAGCTTCCCGTATATCGGGCGTAAACCCCAGCGACGTTCAAATTTTGATGGTTTTTATGGGAAGATAATTTAAAGACATGTAAAAAAAATCAAATACATACCTTTGCGATATTAAAAACTAGTACTTTATGCCCTTAAATTTTTCTTTAGATACTCCAAAAGAGTTGGTTTTTGAATCGGTTGCAGAATACCTACATAAATACCAATTAAAAGTTGATAAACAAGACAGTACCAGACCTTGGGGAGGATTTTTTGTTTTGGCGGAAGCAGATGCGGAAAAATTTATTCGTTTATTTTTTTCCCACTTAACCAGCGATGAACTTACAATTTCAGGTAAACTTAGTCCGAAGATTTTAATTGTAGCGCCCGATAAAAGGTTAAGCTGGCAATACCACCATCGCCGTGCAGAGATTTGGAAATTAATTGGAGGACAGGCAGGGGTTATAACAAGCGACTCGGATGTAGAAAAAGAAATAAGCAAACTTTCCATTGGTGATATTATACAATTAAAGCAAGGCGAGCGCCACCGCTTAATTGGATTGAAAGGCTGGGGAATTGTAGCAGAAATTTGGAGACATACAGATGTTAATTTACCCAGCGATGAAGAAGATATTGTAAGATTGCAGGATGATTTTGGAAGATAAAGGCATAATAATTTTAGCGCTTTCTAAAAATCTATTCTTTATTTAAATGCTTTTAAACTGCGACACCCTGACGCCAATCCCACCTCTTTAAAAAAAATAGGTACTGAAATTTAAAGTGCAATTTGAAAGATAAAATATACCGATTGGTATATTTTATAAGGATGTTTTAAATATTATATTGTTTAAACAAAGGGACTGTCTGGATTAAAAGGGGTATGAACAGATACACTGAACCTGTTTATATTTTTAAATTCCTAAACATATCAAATCTTTTGGATTGAGTTGCAGTCTTTTTCTGCAAAAACCAGGGTGTGTCCCGGCAGGATTTCTTCAGCATTTCATTAAAAATTTTATAAGCTTTTGGGGCAACCCTGACGCAGTAATAGGTCAACATATATTATGTGCATAAGAGGCGGAATTAATTTCAACTGAAAAAAATTATTCTATAAGTCAGCAAGATACCCGTAGCAACAGACCGCGGTCTGTTCCTACAAGATTCTTATACTTTGCTTTTTTTTATTTTTAAATCGCTAACCAAATGAAATCTTTCGGATTGAGTCGCAGTCTTTCATCTCCAAAAATCAGGGTCCGTCCCGGCAGGGTTTCCTCAGCATTTCATTTAAAATTTTATAAGCTTTTTGGGAAACCCTGACGCAGTAATATACCAACATATATATCCCATAAGCGGCTGTAATTAATTTAAAAGTATAGGGTAATTTTAAAGCGTAAAACATCGTCGGGGTTGCACAGTTGTAGCACTATAATTTATAGACCCTGCTGTGAAAACCCCGCCAGGACAGTGTAAAAACAGTAAAGGAAAATCCAACAGTCTTGCTCTTCATGGTGCAATCCTGAGGCCTGTAAAACGCCAACATTTATTAAAGCACCAAATCTGTAATTAATTCCATTTGAAAAGGGTTGCACCACAATACAGCATTGCGGTCGTAGGAACAGACCGCGGTCTGTTTCTACAAGATTCAGATACTTTGAACCTGTTTATATTTTTAAATTCCTAAATATATCAAATCTTTGGGATTGAGTTGCAGTCTTTTTTTGCAAAAATCAGGGTTCGTCTCGGCAGGGTTCCCCCAGCCTTTCATTTAATTTTTATACCCTTTCGAGGCAACCCTGACACAGTAATACGCCATCATTTATTACCGCATAAAATTTGAAATTAATTTCATTTGAAAAAGATTATTCTACAATGCAGCATGTTTCCCGTAGTGACAGACCGCATCTGTTACTACAAGATAAAGATGCTTTAAGGATAGTTTTGTGATCGCTGTCTGTATAAATTTAGTCCTTTATTTTTAGTTACTAAATGTGTCAGGTAATAAAACATTCCTGCTATTACAGAGATATTCTTACGATTCCTTAAAATACTGTCTGCCCAATTTTAATCTGAACACTAACTACCGCGTTTGCTTATCTGTAACAATGGTATTTCTTCAAAGTCAAAATTACTAATATACCGATCGGTATATTTTAGGTAAAGAAATTCTAAATGCATATTATTCAAATTACTTAAGAAAGCGTCATCATCAAAATAAATACTTGCGGCCCAACTTTTAATAAATTTTTCTACTGGTTTTTATGCAATAATTTTTACATTATCTAACACCAGCCTTATCGCGTAATAGGAACAATCAGTAAGATTTTGAAACAGCAATTTAATGTCCTCCCTTCCAAATTTCTCAACAGCTTGCTTTATTAATTGTTGTTTTTCTATTGACACCAATTCACTTAATTCGATATCGCCGGTGCTAATAAAATAGCCAAGATGCCCTTCTATAGTTCCAGGCGTCATAGATCTTTCAAGAGCAATCTCGTTAATGGTTTTGCCGGCTTTATATAATAAAAAACTATTTGTTTTGGTATCTGTTTTTATTTCTACTTTCTTCTTTTCTTTAGCCTTTTTTACGGGTAAGGAGTCTATATTGGTATGCAAATTATGTTGCTCGCAATAACTGTTGATAATAGATAAAAATGCAGGGCCTAATTTTTCAGATTTTATTTTTCCAAATCCTGAAATTCTATTGAGTTCTTCAAATGTTTGTGGCAGGTATCTGGCCATCTCATCCAGGCTGTTACTGTTTGCCACTAAATAAACAGGCATATCTTTCTGTTCACAAATTTCATCCCGCTTATCGCGTAGTTGCTTGTATAAATCAGGGTATGGACTTTCAATATTTTGAGTCGAATTTTTGCCGGCGTACAAATTGACGGATAAGAAAGATTTTATAAAACCTCGTTTATGAAGCAGGTAATTATTGATTAAATATCCGGTTTTACAACCTGCAAATAAATGTTCCTTTTCGCAGATACTAAGATGTAATTGCGATAATAATTTATTGCCATCAGTAGCAACAAGTTTACTATCTGTAACAGCTTTACAATTGTTGATTTGTTGTTTGCCGTTTTGCAGACCGTTTATAAAGTGTGCACTTGCGCCAATAATTCTTTTTTGAAGGCCTTCATTATTTTCCGGTAAAGCAGGGTTGTTCACCAGCTCTTTTAATACTGGTAAAAATTTTGTTGCAGTGGCTTCCATTTGAGTAGCCGTGTTAACAATTGTTTCGGCCCATGTTATAGCTTCTTTGTTAAACATTTCATGCTGAGCAACAAGAAACACCAATAAAGATTTTGCATTTAAGGCAAGCTCCATAAAGTCAAATAAATTTATCAAACAATTTTCCTGAAATGCGTGCCGGGCTTTATTTAATAATTGTAATTGAGCTGCTGATGGTGCTTGCGTTGCAGCAAAATTTGCAATACGTTTATCGCTGCGCAGACTGTTGTTATTTATACGACTGTGTAAAATCATACCTTGTAAAGTAGTGCAGCGGCTTAGCGCAACATATACTTGTCCTGAACTAAAAGCCTCACCGGCATCTATGATGGCTTTTTCAAAAGTAAGCCCCTGACTTTTATGAATGGTAATTGCCCAGGCAAGTCTTAGTGGAAACTGTGTGAAAGAGCCAATTTCATTTTCTTCAATCTGATTAGTTGTTTTATCAAGCATATACCTGATATTTTTCCACTTTTCTTTTTTAACTTCAATAGGTGCGGTTTCACCTTCGCATAAAACAAAAATTTTATCGCCTTCAATTTTTTCGACAATTCCAATTTTACCGTTAAAATAACGCCGAACCTTTTCAATATCGTTTTTTAAAAACATCACCTGGGTACCAATCTTTAACTTCAGGCTTACTTCCGCCGGAAACGATTTTTCATAAAATT
>JAYTHI010000269.1:0-3384 GCA_043732685.1 Ferruginibacter sp.
GAAAACATGGGACGTATTCGGATGGCAGCAAGATCGTATATCTCTTTTAAAGATTTTGTTTTACTGCTAAATACCAGTTGGCCTACTGGGAGCGATGACGCATCAAACCGTATTACTTGAGGCGGCAAGGCCCCGGGTGGAAAAAATTTGGCAGCCCTGTTTACCTGCAAGGCTACCTGTGCAGAGGCTTCCGCCATATTGGCTTCTTCATAAAAAGAAAGTTTGATCAATGTCAGACCCTGGATGTTTTTACTTTCTATGTTTTTAATGCCGTTTACATAAAGAAACTGATCTTGCAAACGGGTAGCGAAAAAACCCTCCATTTGTTGCGGACTCATACCGCCATAAGATTCTATTACATAAATAGTGGGTAGATTTAATTTGGGAAAAATATCAATAGGGATGGTTCTTATTGCCATGATGGAAAATAACAACAACCCTGTAAAAAGCACCAATATGGTAATGGGCCTTTTTAACGCAGCTCGTACCATAATAATTATTTTAAGGTGTTAATAAATAAAGTAAGGTTTCCGGAAGCTGCAGCCCTATTTAATTGAGCCTGGTACCAGTCGTTTAATGTTTCGATATAATCTGTTTGGGAGCGATATAATACAAAGGAGGCATTGGTTAAATCTATCAGCGAAATGATGCCCGCCTTATATTGTGCCAGTTTTTGCTGGTAGGTTGCGGTTGCAGCCTGAAGTTGTACGGGCAGTTCTTTAAGGTTGTTAAGTGCAGTTTGCAACGCATTATCCGCCTGCCTTGAGGAAGAGGATAATGCTAATTTTTGCTGTTGCAGTTCCGCATCGCTTGCCTGTAATTGATAGCGGTTAATTGCCAGCTTGTCTTTTTTATAAATACCATTAAAAAGATTATAGGTAAAAGCAATACCCACCGCATAATTATACCGTTGGTATCCTAAACCAGTAGTTAAATTTTTGTACTGGTCACCGTATTGAATGCTACTGCCCCTCGCCCAGGTGCTGCCGTTCAATAAAATTTTAGGCAGGTAAGTTTTTTGAATAAGTCGTTGGGTAGTGGCAACAATATTGCGCTGTTTTACATAATAATCAATTAAGGGATTATAGGTGGCGCCGCCATTCAAAAATTCAGCTGCCGGCGTGCTTCCGGCAAGAATATTTTTTAAAGAATCAATTTTTATCCTACCTGCCGGTATGCCCGTATAATAAGCCAGTTGCTCTTTTAATTGACCGATGATACCTGCTGTTTGGTTATAACTTATCCTTGTCCGCGATAATTCAGCTTTTGCAAGAGAAGAATCTGCACCCGCGGTTATGCCACTAATTGCAAGGGCTTGTATTACGGTATAAATACTTTGGTACCTATCTACATTTTGTCTATCCGCGCTTAACCTGTATTGATTCTTTAAAATATTAAAATAAAGTTTAGCAATATTTAAGGAAATAAAATATTGTTCTTTCTTTAAATCAGTTTCCGCAAGGGCTACATAAGCTTGGGCATTATTAAGTTTTGCAGCAGTTAAACCAAAATTAGCCAGTTCATATTCGGTATACAATACCGCTATATTACCAGTTGCCGGTGCATCATTATTTTGATTTCTTATACTTCCGGAGGTAGACGGCGTAATGCCAAAACCAAAATAACTGCCTTCCAACGAGTTTGCCGAGCCTATATTTATTTGCTCGCTAAATTTTAATTGTGGTAAAAAGGAATGTTTGGTATCTGTAACCCTTGCATTGGCAGCACCGATCAATGCTTTTTTTTGCAGTATTACCGGCAGGTAGTTTTGTGCACTATCAACCAAGCCGGACAGTGAGTAGGTATTAGTTTGGGAGTATAGAAAAAGTGTCGGCATCAATAAAAAAATACTAAATGCCAAATAACACTTCCTTAAACAGGAAGGGTTCATAAAATGTAATTAAGATGAGCAATATTGTTACGTAAAAATGTTACGCAACAACAGGTGGCCCTCTTAATTTATTTGAAAGCAGATGTGAATCAGCAACTTCAGGATCCGGATAGCAATAAAAAAGACCCGAACTTATAAAGTAAACGGTCATTTCAAAAGCAGGAGAAATTAATATTGGGGAATCTTCCGGTTGAAAGCGTTTGTTAAGTCGGATGCTTGCTTTATTATCCTTAGATTTATTGGTATTAAAATAAGCAACTGTTGGTTGTTTTTTAATACGAGTCGAAATATTTGAACTTATTGATTTTGTAAGGAAGCTGGTATGAATATCAAAATTAAAAAAACCCTGAACAATAAAAAATGGGATATATATAATCAGCAAGTAAAACTTGGAGAAATGAAATAGCATATTTTTATTGGAAGACCGCATTTAAAATAAACTCATTATTGGTAAGACGCAAAAGTAATTGTACTCTTTTATGCAAAATTATTTTTAACAATTAAAGGGCTCCAATTTTTGTTACCGGTTTGTTAACGATATTTATTTTAAGTGAAAGATTTATGGAAAAATTTTTTAATTACCCGCAAGTAAGTAGCTCAAAACGTATATTAAAAATATAGGCTGCACATTTGCCATCGTATACAATTATGTAAGGATAACAGGCGTTTTTTGCTAAAGCCGATGTACAAAAATTACTATTGACATACCAACCTTTGCAGTGAATAACCAATTACTTAAATGATATTTTTTCTTCAATCAAACGAATGTCATAAACATAATTTTTTATGCTATAAAAAACTTACTTATAGATTGAAGCATTAGCGTGGTTTAAGATTACTTAAAAGTATATTTTTAGGCCGTGAATGGTTTACCCTCTTTGATTAATTCCCTTTTTATACCGCTTAATATATCTGGCAGGTGAATGACCAATCCTGTTTTTTCGGCATAATCGGATTGATACGGATTATCAACCCTTCGCTCATATGCTTTTAAGCAAGCATAATGTACAATATTATTTATATTACCCCCTGTAAGTTCATAGCTCTTTATTAATTCAAGAACAACTTCGTTTTCTATTGTTTTACCAGACTTATCTACGTAGGATTTGTTTTCAGGAAATAATTTTACCCATATTTGTTTTCTGTCTTCTGCAGTTGGTAGTTGAAATTTTAGCATTGAATTAAACCTTCTGATAAAAGCATCATCAATATTATTTTTCATATTGGTAGCAAGTATTACCAGTCCGTTATAATTTTCTATTCTTTGCAATAAATAAGATACTTCCTGGTTGGCATATTTATCATGTGCATCGCGAACGTTTGTACGTTTACCAAACAAAGCATCTGCCTCATCAAAAAACAATATCCAGCCTTTATCTTCTGCACGTGCAAATAATAATTCAAGGTTTTTTTCAGTTTCGCCGATGTATTTTGATACAATCATAGAAAGATCAATTTTATATACTTCTTTTTGAATGTCATTGCCAAGTATT
>JAYTHI010000270.1:0-3382 GCA_043732685.1 Ferruginibacter sp.
GCGTCTCCTACTTTTGGATAACGTTCTTTTTCTACATAGCCATGCTGCCCATTACCATCTGTAATGGTAAATTGAGGTACAGGAGAATCGTCTGTTTTAAAAAAGGCAATATGCTTACTATCGGGGCTCCACCAAAAAGTTCGGTACATGCTGGCACGTCCTAAAATTTCTTCGGTATAAACCCAGCTTGCGTATCCGTTCATCAAGGAGTCGTTACCATCTGAAGTTAAACGGGTTTGCTTTTTACCGGCAACGTCAATAGTGTAGAGGTCGTTATTTTTTGTAAATGCCACATAATTATTATCGGGGCTCAACACCGGATTTATTATGTTAGCAGAGTCGTTGGTTAACTGGGTTTCGACACCATTTATTTTAATGAAGATAAATCCACTTCTTTTAAAGACAGTGGCCTCTCCTGAATTTTCAACTTTTTTTAAGCTGGCTGTCGAAGAAACCTCTTCACCAGTTTTACAGTTAAGGATAAAGGATTGGTTATCCCTCATTAATTCAACATGACTACCATCGATCCAGTTTCCAGCCACCGGAAGTTGCTTAATAATTCCCTTAAAATCCGACTTAAAATATTGGTCATCGGTTAAGTCTTTTTTTTGCGCCTGGGCACAAATAGAAGTCGCTAACAACACCAAAAACAGGGTTGTTTTATTTACAAAAAGTTGCATATTTAAATTTTAATTATATAGACAAGATAGTTTTTTTATGGCAAACCAAAAACTATGGATTAGCCGTTGAGGAATTGATATGCAGCTGATTGACGCGAACAACAAATGTATTATAGATACAAAATTTTTTGATCAATTAATGTATGAAACAGTTGTTGGTATTATAGCGTAGCGTCCTTCAATAAATAAACCATTGGTAATTATTTGGATAGTCCTTTAAATAGGAAATTAATATTTAGGCATCCATCCTACACAAAAAAACTTAGCACAAACCAGGTTTAATACCCAATCTATACTAAGTTTTATTCTATTGAAAAAATTATACTTTAATCAAAATTCTCCGGCCGCATCATCGGAAACAACAATACATCCTGTATAGAATGTTGGTTGGTTAACAACATTGCAATTCTATCAATACCAAAGCCAATACCACTTGTTGGGGGCATACCATATTCAAGCGCACGTAAAAAATCATGGTCAATAAACATGGCTTCATCATCGCCGCGCTCCATTAATTTGGCTTGCTCCTCAAAACGTTCCCGTTGCTCCAGCGGATCGTTTAATTCTGTGTAGGCATTGGCAATTTCTTTACCGTTACACATCAATTCAAAACGCTCTACCAATCCGGGTTTGCTGCGGTGTTTTTTTGTAAGCGGACTCATCTCTACCGGATAATCGGTAATAAAAGTTGGTTGTATATAATTGGCTTCGCATTTGGTGCCAAAAATTTCATCAATCAATTTACCCTTGCCCCATTTTTCATCGGCATGAATATTTAATTCCTTACAAACGCTTCTAACACCTGCTTCATCCATTTCACTAATATCAAAACCTGTAAATTCTTTTATCGCATCGTACATCGTTATTCTTTTGTAGGGTGCTTTAAAATCAATTTCCTTATTGCCCACGGTAACCTTGCTGGTTCCATTGGTAGCAATGGCGGCATTTTCTAAAAGTAATTCGGTGGTATCCATCATCCACTCATAATCTTTGTAGGCAACATAAAACTCCAATACAGTAAACTCAGGGTTATGGGTGCGGTCCATGCCTTCGTTGCGAAAATTTCGGCTAAATTCATACACCCATTCAAAGCCGCCTACTATCAATCTTTTTAAATACAATTCATTGGCAATGCGCATATACATCGATACATCCAATGCATTGTGGTGGGTTGTAAATGGCCTGGCAGCAGCACCACCGGGAATACTTTGCAATACGGGCGTATCCACTTCAAGCGCACCTCTGTCATTTAAAAAAGTACGAATGGCATTTACCATTTTAGTACGTTTAATAAATGTTTCTTTAACGGAAGGGTTAACTATTAAATCAGCATAACGCTGCCTGTACCTAAACTCAGGATCTGTAACTTCATCAAAGGCTTCCCCATCCTTTTCTTTAACGATTGGTAGCGGGCGCAATGATTTTGTAAGTATGGTAAACTCTTTTACATGGATGCTTGTCTCCCCTGTTTTGGTAGTAAAAACATAGCCCTTAATGCCGATGATATCACCAATGTCAATCAGTTTTTTCCATACCGTTTGGTATAATGTTTTATCGTCTCCGGTACAAATATCATCCTGCTTAATATAGAATTGAATTTTGCCTGTACTATCCTGAATAACTGCAAAATTTGCCTTACCCATATCCCGCACACTCATTATTCTTCCTGCCAAACAAACCTCCGCAAAATCCGCTTTATTTTCTTCTCCCTTATAATTTTCCTTTATAAAAACAGCGGTAGTGTTTACCGGATAAAGTGCTGCCGGATAAGCATCGATACCCAATGTTGTAAGGGTAGCCAATTTCTCCCTTCTTATAATTTCCTGTTCGGATAAATGTTGTAAACTCATGTAATTAATTAATGCGCCCTTTAAATGGTACTATTTTAAAAAATTTTTGCGAAGATACCGCATGCAAGGCATTAGTACCACCGAGCCGTATAGATTATTATATTACAAATACTTACATATCTTTAGCCTTATAAATTCCTGCAAAATGAAAAAGTTTTCCGTCATATTTATTGTACTAATTTTATTTTCCGGTTGTGATGTACTGCAACAGGTTTCACAAAATGCCGGACTGAGTGTTCCCTTAACACAGGATGAAGCAGCGCAAGGCATTAAAGCAGCCTTAAGTCAGGGTTTGGTAAGAGCCGTTTTACAGCTCAATAAAGAGGATGGATTTTTTAAAGATTTAACCTATAAAGTATTGTTACCACCCGATGCACAAAAAATTGAAAACGCTTTGCGAACCGTTGGTTTGGGCAATATGGTAGATAAAGCCATTTTACAAATAAATCGCGGCGCAGAAGATGCTGCAGGCTATGCCAAACCAATTTTTGTAAACGCCATACAAAATATGACCTTAACGGATGCCATCGGATTGGTAAAAAATGGGGATACCAGTGCCACCCATTTTTTTAGAGAAAAGACAACCCAACAATTGTTTACCGCATTTTTACCCATCATTAAATCCTCTTTAAATAAAGTTGATGCCACAAAATATTACAGCGATATCGTAAACAAATACAATAATTTTCCACTCACATTTACAAAAGTAAATCCTGATTTGGCGGGTTATGTAACCACCAAAGCTACCAATGCCCTATTCGACCAAATTGCCCTGGAAGAAAAGGATATCCGCACCAATTTCGCATCCCGAACAACCGCCATTTTAAAAAGAGTTTTTGGAGGTTCGCTGTA
>JAYTHI010000271.1:0-3377 GCA_043732685.1 Ferruginibacter sp.
TTTAAGTATTATTCCAGATTTTCCAACTAGCCTCTGCCTGAATTATCAGCATATCAAAACCATTTTTTATTTGCGCTCCGTTATCTTCTCCGTTTTTTAAAAATAATGTCTTTTCTGGTTTATAAACGAGGTCGAATAAATAGTGTTTTTCATTTATAAAACTATAAGGAATTTGTGGACAAACTGATTCATTGGGTGATGTACCTACCGGCGAAGCATTTATTATGATTGAATAGTCATTCATTATGCTGCCATCAATCATGGTATAACTAATTTCCCCTTCGTTTAAATCCGGGTTTCTCGAAACAACTAAATAGGCAATTCCCAATTTTGCTAAAACATATTGCACTGCCTTAGAAGCACCGCCTGTACCAAGTACCAATGCTTTTGTATGATGCGGTTGCAATAGTTTTACAAAAGATTCTTTAAAACCAACGATATCCGTATTGTAGGCAATTAATTTATCATTTATAATTTTGATGCTATTTGTTGCACCAATAAATTTAACTTCTTCACTTACTTCATCAACAAAATTTAAAACGGCTTCTTTGTAAGGAATTGTTACGCTTAACCCCTTTAAATTTTTATTGGTTTTTAATAAAGCAGGAAACTCATTGATTGAAGCAATTGGAAATGCCTCAAACTGACAATTATTTAAATTTTCGCTTAAAAATTTTTCAGTGAAATATTGTTTAGAAAATGAATGCCCCAAAGGGTAACCAATCAATCCATATAAGTTCATACTAATTATTTATCAAGGTATAAATCGAATGTATCCCCACGTAGTCCAATGCGCATTGCTTCCAGGGGAATAACTTCTGTAGGGGCAATATTACCAAGGTTTACATTGCAACCAATAAGTTCTAAAAAGTATAATTGCTGACCTTTTTGCGGTGCTTCCCATAAAATTTTTTGCTCTGGTATTTGAGTTAATATTTCCTGTACAAGTCCTTCTCTAACTTCCCCGCTACCCCGGTAAATACCTACATTTCCAGACTCTCTGGCTTCTGCAATAACATAAGCAGAACCTGCTTCCAGTTCGGCTCGCATTAATTCAATCCATTTATAAGGCGGAATAATATGGGCAGCATCTTTACTACCTACCTCACTTAATACAATAAAATCTTTAGCTAATTTTTCGATGTAACCACATTTTTCTGTGTGGGGTATATTTACCGAACCGTCACTTACTTCAATATATTTTATACCGTATTCTTTACAGGCATTTACATAGTCGTTAAACTGATTGCGCACTAAAAAAGCTTCAAACAAGGTTCCTCCAAAATACACAGGAATATCGTAGCTGCGGTACACTTCCAGTTTTTCTTTAAGTGTTGGAGTTACGTAGGCAGTGCCAAAACCAAGCTTTACAATATCTACATGCTGATGAGCAACGCTCATAAAGTTTTTAGCTTCTTCAACGCTTAAACCTTTGTCCATTACCATCGTTAAACCATGTTGACGAGGTTTATCTGGTCGTTGCGGTATTTGTGTAAGATTAAAATTCATGCTGGATATTTTTTGTTGGCGCAAAGATAACTATTGAACTTACTAAAATGCAATGCCAATAAAAAAGATGGCATATAGGTTAATTTTATTAATAAATGTAAAGAAAAAAAAAGATATTTATTACCAGGATAGTAGCCTGTGTTGCGTTTGAGAGCTTATAACGAAAACGATAAATTGAGCATCAATAAATTTGAATGGGTCGGTAATAGTGAATTATTAAGTAAATTGTACCATAAATATTTCAATACGGTAATCGGGAAGTTAAATTAAGGACCTTGACTTATCGGCATATAAAAATTAACTTTTAATATTAGTTGCAATTGTCAGGGCTTACAGGTAAACTATTATCCCGGGTTATGCCAATAACATAATTATCAAATAATTCGGTAAAAAATCATTTAATAATGGATTATAGCTAGGTGGACTTACTCCTTTTAAATTTCGCAATTATATCCACCACCATTTGATTTTGTAAGATTGCAGGATTGAGTTCCACCAATTTTTTTATGAGTTTAGGATTTGTATGCATCCCAGCTTCAAGTTGAAGGGCCGCTTCTTTTGACTTACCCACGGCTAATAAGAAGGCAGTTTTATAAAATATAAAAATCGGTTTACGGTTGGTTAATTCTATTGCATGTTCAACATATTCCAAACCTTCATCAAAACATTTGGCATGAAATAAACATTTAAGTAATTCTATCCAACCATTACTGCTCTTGGGTTTGGTACGAACTACATTACCAAAATATTGAACGGCCTCTTCAATTTTACCTTGCTCCATATAGCACTGCCCCATGGCCAGATTATATTCAGGCTGCAGCCGGTAAATTCGCATGGCCACATTTAAATTTTTAATAGCGCTATCCCAAATCCCTTCATTCATATAGGTACAAGCGATTTTATAAAAAAGTTGGCTATCATCCTGGTTTAAATGTGTGGCTTTACGATAATTAAATCTGGCCAATGCATAATTTTGCAATTTATCGTAACAATGACCGATGGCCTCATAAATAACATCTTCGGGCCTTGCAAGTTCCAGCACTTTTTGCAATACTTCTATTGCTTCTTTATATTTTCGAATCCGGAGGTAGGCATCACCCATGTTGCGCCAGGCATAATCAAATTTCTCATCAATTGCCACCGCATATAAATAAGCATCAATTGCCTTTTCGTATAATTTAATGCCCTGGTAGGCAGCAGCAAGATTAAACCATGCCAATTCACTAAATGGAAAGTCTTCAATAATTTTTTGATGAAGCCTTATTCCCTCCTCATTCCGACCGGTAAAATCTGTCCAAAAACAAATTTTATACATGGCTTCTTCATTATTAGGATCCATTTCTAAAATCATCTTCAGGCAGTCGAACACTTTATCAAAATTTTCATAATCGTCGTACACATCCGTAAGTTCAAAAAGTAATTCTAATTTATCATCCCCTTCAAAATAGTTAAGCGCGATTTCCAGAACAGCAGCAGCTTTTTCTTGTTGATCGAGTGCTAAATAGGCGTCTGTCTTCAATATATATAAAGTAATGTCGCTACTATCCAACATTTCGGCCTGTTCTAAAAAATTTAATGATTCCTTATATTTTTTGGCGGCAATTAAAAGATCGGCCTTTTTTAATAATAGTGCAGCAGAATATGAATATTGGTTGATGGCATAATCGGTAGCTTCCAATGCCAGGATCAATTCATCCTTTTCATCGAAGTAATCAATAATTTTCTCAAAAGAATCCTCTTCAATAAAAGAATGACTCCTGCCCGCTTTGAGATTATTATATTGTTGCAGCAGTTCTTTTAACTCGTCTCTATCTTTGCGATATGGATATTTACTCATGGGTTAATAGGTTACTGTAAAGTACATTATT
>JAYTHI010000272.1:0-10949 GCA_043732685.1 Ferruginibacter sp.
TTGATATCCAACAAAGTGATTTGCATCAGTATTATTATTATAACCACATTGAAACCCAATAATAGTATTAGTACTTCCTGTAATATTTTGTCTGCCAGCCGTTTGACCAAGAAATAAATTATTACTACCAATTGTAGTAGCTGCTCCGGCTTGGTTACCACTGAATACATTTCCAGAGCCAGTAGTTATAGCTTGTCCACTATAAAAACCTGTAAAAACATTAGAACTTGCGGTAGTTCCGCTACTGCCACTTAAATATCCATTATAAACATTTTGATTTCCAGTGGTATTTGCATAGCCGCTTTGATAACCATTAAAAGTATTTTGCGAACCGGTTGTCAAATTACCACTTTTATACCCAATAAATACGTTACTTCCATTATTCTGGCCCATATTTAACCCGCCGTTTGCGGTAATACCAACACCAACTACACCTCCAGAAAGGCTATCTCCCAAACCAATCAATGCACTGGAATCGAAATTAACAGTACCTGATTTAAATTTGATACCACCCGTACCCAAATAAGATAAGGTGTTAGCGCCTTGTGTTACCACTCTATTTGTAGCCAATGTACCATCCGCATTGTAAAAAGTAGCAGCAGTATTGGCACCCCATACCGGCGTGGTTGTAGTACCGGAGTTAACTTCTTGCTGGTTAGTGGTACTGTTAAATATTAATAAACCCGACGCTGGTGTTACAATTGCGTTGCGCTGTGCCGTGGTCATTACCGGAGGTAAAAAACCTTTTGTGGTACTGGTAGCCTGTAATATTGCACTGGCATCGGCAGCACTGGTGCTGCCTACATTTAGCTGGGCTTTAAGCGACGAAGCGCCTAAAATGGTCATTCCGACCAGAAAGAGTACTTTATTTTTCATAAAAGGTATTTATTTTTTGTTGATTAAAAACGTACTATTAAAAGGGTGTAGTTGTTTAATATACCCAGCTTTAAAAACAGCCGGGGTTGTATTTATACTGTTTACTGACTACCTATTTGCTTGCTATATTGCTTGCGGCAACTTTTGTAGTTACTGCAATTTTAGTAAGTTCTGTTTGCATAGCTGCCATGGCTATTTTTAAATCTTTCATGTCTGCTAATTGAGCAGCGATGCTTAGATTTTCTTTTTTAAGTGAAGCGATTTCTGCAGCTTGTGCTTTGCTGATGGCTACTTGTGTATCGTTTTGTGCTTGTTGCTCCTGGATTGCTTTTGTTAGTACAGGAATTAACTCTGTGTAATTAACAGAATAAAAGTCTTTCTCCGTCTCAGGTTTATTAACTACTAATGGAATTAATTTTTCAAGTTCTTGGGCTAAAAAGCCTAATTGAGTACCTTTAATGGCATTACTTTTATAGCTATAGGTAACAGGGCGCATTTTCATTATTTCGGCTAATCCATAATTAGCAGTTTTAATATCTTTTTTCAAACGTGCATCCGAAGGAACATTTGTGCCGCTTACAGTTAGTGTTCCACCGATTGTTACATTATCAGCTAATACTATTTTTCTACTACCATTTGCTGTTCCACCACCAACTATAAGTAATTCATTAGCAGTAGTATACCATATTTTTCCTGCATTAACTTCCTTAGTCACACCAGAACCAAATTCTAATTGATTGGCAGCAGTTATACCCATAGAACCATTAAGTTCAAAATTATGAGCTGCGGTGGAAGTATTAAAACCGACATTACCACTGAATTGATTTATAGCACTACCTTCAGCTGAATAATACATATTAGAAGCACTAGCACCTAAATATCCTAAACGAGTTGTACCATTACCTTGATAAAAACCGACAAAACCAGAATTACCCCCACCAGGATTTATCTGTACAGAACCACTATTATCTGGCCCTATTCTAACAACTCCGTTAACTTGAAGAGCTTGAGAAGGTGTAGATGTACCTATACCTAAACTACCATTAGGAATGACTACGTTGTCATAAAGTTGTAATTTTCTATTATTACTGGTTGTTCCTGCACCAATTACGTAAACTCCATAAGTAGAATCATAAAAAATCTTTCCTGCATTAACTTCCTTAGTCACACCAGAACCAAATTCTAATTGATTGGCAACAGTTATACCCATAGAACCATTAAGTTCTAAAGTATGTGTAGGTGTTGTTGTTCCAATACCTACATTGGCACCATTACCTAATATAACAGTATTGCTTACTGTTGCCTGGGCATTAAGACCAATTGAAGTAGTATTTATTAGGTTACTTGATGTAGGTCCACTATTTGTACCAATTGCTGTATTCCAATATCCAGTTGTATTAATCGATCCACTATTGATTCCAATAAATGTATTCCAATCACCTGTAGTATTATTATAACCGCTTTGATAACCGCTAAAAGTATTATTTCGTCCACCTATATTTGCATAACCACTATTATAGCCTGAGAATACATTTCGGTAACCAGTGCTGGTGTTTATACCTGCATTGTAACCTATAAATTGATTGTTAGCCCCGGTTGTAACTTTGCCGCTTTTGTATCCAATATATAAATTATTACCAACCGTATTCTGTCCTATATTCAAACCGCCCTGTGCAGTTACGCCAACCCCAACTACACCGCCGGAAAGACTATCTCCTTTACCAATCAATGCACTGGAATCGAAATTAACAGCACCTGATTTTAATAAGATCCCACCGGTACCTAGATAAGATAGAGTGTTGGCTCCTTGTGATACTACTCTATTTGTAGCCAATGTACCATCAGCATTGTAAAAGGTAGCGGCTGTATTTGCACCCCAAACCGGTGTAGTTGTTGTACCGGAGTTAACTTCTTGCTGGTTGGTTGTACTGTTAAATATTAATAAACCCGGCGCCGGGGTTACAATTGCGTTGCGCTGTGTGGTGGTCAATACCGGCGGTAAAAAACCTTTGGTAGTGCTGGTGGCTTGTAAAATTGCACTGGCATCGGCAGCGCTGGTGCTGCCCACATTTAGCTGCGCTTTAAGCGAGCTTGCGCCAAAAATGGCGAAGGCCAGAAAGAGTACGGAATTTTTCATAAAGTTATTTATTTATTTATTTACAAAAATGGAGTGTTGTTTAAACCATAGTTGAGGGTATTGTGGAAAAAAGAGTTGGACATAAATAAGTTAAACTATTGTTGGTGGGTTTGGGAAATTAGAGAATGCTGTTTTCATTATAGCCGAATTTATTTTAGGTGTTTATTGGTTGTAAAGCAGTAGTAAAGCATGCTTTGTTGTTAAATAATTAAGGAGCTGGTTGGGGAGGTAATTAGAAAATACTTTCTTAAAAAGTTGATCAATGCTTACAGGCACTGTTTCATTAAATAGGTATTTGAAGTGTTTTAACAAGTGGGTAGTTTTTAAAAGAGTATGGAAAAATTGATTAAAAAAGTAAGAAATAATAAAAAAATCTTTCAAGAGACTTCTTCGAATTATGGAATTACTATTATTAATGATTTAGCAAAACTATTGTTAAAGGTTGTTTTAATCTGTAGTCATATTAATTAATTTAAAGTAGTTTTTTAGCCACTTTATGAGTAAAAAAAATTATACATAAAACAAGCTAAATGGTTTTCCCGCAAGGTTCTTTACTAATCATTTTAAACAATGCCTAATACAGTGCTGCTTTAATACTTACTACCTTTTTGTATTAATTATTGCCCGGTACCCGCGCATGGTTTTTCGATACTATTTAGCTTTGTAAAAGCAGCTTTGAAGAGAAGGGCAATAGTTATTTATTTTATATCAATTAATTCTATCCATTTTGCGTTCCCAATAATCAACCAATTATTTTAACCCGCAGGCACAAAATTTTAAGTGAAAAAGCAATGATAATAAAGCAAGCTATCACCAGGCTGCTGTTGGGTATTTTTACAAACAGGGTAAAATTCAATACTTTAAATGCTAATGGGATAAACTTACCCTATATTGAAGTAGGCTTGATTTCAGTATCCTGACCTTTCCTTTACACTATTATCTTTGTCTGAGTTAGGATTTTTTGGATGGAAGGATTTAAGGATGCGGTTTTATAATATATTGCCTTTGGAGATAATATATTTTAAGCTTTAATTTAAACAGGCAGCACGCTTCAGCAAGTGAGCTTATTTCTTCCTTTCCGGGTTTCCAATACTCCCTAAACCAAATTTTACAACTGTATACTTCTTAGGAGAAAGGCTGAGTAAAGTATAAAACTATTTGTGGCAGCATAAGTGGCAGGTGAACGCGAGTTTGTGTATACCCATAGCATTACTATTTTTTGAATTTATAATGGTATGTTTTAGAATAACAATAGCGTTTGCCATTTTTGTAAGGATGTGCTTAGAGAAACATTTTAGGATTTGTAACATAGTCATCGGCACCTTTCAATGGTTATGCGATTACATGCGATTTGTAATAATTGCCGGCGCTGTAAACATTGTAGTAGGTAACTTAAGGGGTATATCTAACTTATTACAAACCATGCAAAATTCCCCGATGGGCGTTGCCCACCGCTAATGGATATCGTCCCTTCAGGACTTTTAATTTTAAAGTCTTTTAAGTACGATATCCAGTAGAATAAGGCAATGCGCCATTAATTTATTGAATTGCATTAAACACCGAAATAATTAAGTTGATTCTATAACTACAGGGCACTGCTAAATTTAAACCTAATAGTATTTTTCCTTAAAGACCATGCTGCAAACCCGAGCCGCCACTCGCGGAAAAATGTCCTATACATAGAGCGTAACGGTCGGCTTGTGCTTACAGCCAGAACTATAAAATTTACGCAAAGACCTGCAATAAAAATCTACATTTAAAAAGTAACGTTTGCCCGTTTCAAAATCGGCTGCTAAATAAGTACCGAACATCCTTACTTAGAATTCAATCACCAACCTGGCTGGTTTAGGTTCCCACTTTTAGTTACAGCATACTTATTTTAAATGTAGCTGTTTTTTCGCCATTATTTATCCTGAGATTATATATACCTGCAACAGGTTTATTGGTATTAAAAGGCAAACTAATTGTTCCGTTTATTTTACCCGGTTCCCTCCGTATTATTAACTGGCCTACGCAATTATATAATGCTGCGGTAACCTTTTCTTTGTCTGCATTATTAATCAGCATGGAGATATGGTCTTTTGCAGGATTGGTAAGTAATGCTGCAAATTTTGGCAGTTTGGTGTTATTAATTAAAATCACCGTATCCATTTTAAATTTTTCATCCATATCCACCATTTTAAGGCGATAGAAATTAACTGCATTTGCAATATTAGGAAAGACGTAAAAGTATATTTTTATAAGGTTGTTTATTTGCATAGATACCTAACAATTCTACTTCATGTCTGTTTTTATTCAACCCTTGATTCGCATGAGTTATAACACTTATACGTCCTTTTAATCTGTGATAAAAAAAGTAGTTTAATAAAGAAATCAATCCTAAAAGAAGCAGTATATTCCTGCAAATACAGCTTACTTTCCATTTAATTTATTTAATTGGGATAAGAGTGAATAAAATAGCAGGTAGATTTCCAGAAAAATTAAGGCGTTCACCTTGAATTTTTTCAACAATCCATTAATTTATTGATAATACTTCGGAACATTCGAAACCTCCGGCCCGTATAGGTTCTGTACTATGACAGGCAGCTAACAAAATAATTAATGAAAGAAAACTAATGGATTTTATTCTTTTTATGAGTATTAATTAAAAAAAAGCAGCTTGATTATTTATTATTGATCCCTTACTCCATCCCATGCAGTAAGCACTTTGGCATGCGGGTTAGTTTGTAATTGCCATGTTTCATTAATCAACATTGTTTTGCGTTCTGTCTGGGTGTAAGCATCCCAACCCGGGCTACCTGTTTTAGCAAATTGTACCCAGGCATCCTGCATTTTAGTAGCTAACCCCATAGGTGCTCCATTTGGTCCCAGCATTCCTTTCGGTCCGGTAAGGCCGGTAAGATTGTTAAAAACAAAAGGGATTTCAAGTGAATGGTAGGCTCCATAAATTCCATTAACAATGGAGGAAGGCCAGGCAAATTCATACATATATGTTTTGCCTGCAAGGGCATGCGCACTGGCAAATCTTATGGAGGGTATTTGTGCCTGGTAAGAAGTTAGGATGGAAGAAAAAAGTTCTCCCAGGTTTTTCTGAGGATATTCTTTTTTATAGACAGAAATTAATGCGGATGGTGAAGGATGTACTTTTTTAACTGCAAGTTTTAGAATCCAGTTGTATTTTATTTTTTTTAGTAAGCCAGTGGGCAGCAGAAAAATATTCATTTCATCCGTATTATATCCTATCATCAAATCCTCAGCAAATCCGGCACCTTTTCTAATATTTCTTAAGGGTACATCAGTGATAATATCCCCATCAATTATAGGAAAAAAAAGTGTTACACCACCGGATGGATCTGGGAAATCCTTCGTTTTCAGTTTAACCATTTTCGGGATTACTTTAGTTTCCGCTTCCAGCAATTCTTCAGGGGTAAATTTCATATAAGCATCACGGTTATTTTCTATTTTAAGCGTTTTTGCATACTGTTTGGCAATACGGTTTGCCTGTTCCATACTAAAAACGGCCTGCCCTGATCCGCTTTCCATAATTGCTCTTTTAAATAAACCTTTGGCTGCAGGGCTTGCAACCAAAATTCCTACACTTATTGCACCGGCGGATTCGCCAAAAATTGTCACTTGTTCAGGGTCACCACCAAAAGCACTGATATTATCCCGTACCCATTTTAGGGCTGCTATCTGATCCCGGATGCCAATATTAGTTGGTACGCCATCTATTTTTAAAAACCCTTCAATGCCTAACCTGTAATTAAAAGAAACAAAAACAACGCCTTTTTTTGCAAAATTAGTACCATCATAAATAGGGATATGGCTGGCACCGGAAATAAAGGCACCACCGTATATGTAGACCATTACGGGCAAACGCTTATTATTTACATCCGGCGTCCATACATTTGCAGTAAGATAATCATCCCCCTTTACCCAACCCATATTGTTTGTTGGATTATCCATGATATCAGATTTTATTAGCGGATTAGGAGGGGTAGGACCCGATTGAATGGCATCACGTATATCCTGCCAGGGGGCATGTTTTACCGGAGCAGCAAAGCGATAATTACCTACCGGAGCAGCTGCATAAGGTATATTTTTAAAAACTGCAATATTTTCAGTCAACTTACCCCGTGCTTTTCCGGCTTCTGTATTAACAATTATATGCTGTGTTGAAATATCCTGCGCATTTACAGGCTTTGAAATAAATAGTGTATATATCACCATAAAAAGCAAGTAATTTTGTATCATAACAATTGGTTTTTTTAGGGATTAATTAAATATTATTTGAAATTTTTTTATTTACTTTTAAAATTGCTGATAGGGTTATTTGTTATTACTGCGATCCAAATAAAATTTCTTTGTTTTTATCCCATATGATTATATTTAAGGGAATAGATTGCAGAATACTATATATGCTTTACTTCTTTATAGAAGTGCTCAAATTTTATTTTATGTTTCATAGTAGCCTTATAAAGTTTAAATACTTTTACGCCAGGTATAGATGCGGTAGTGCCCGGCATCTTTAAATATGACTGGTAAAAGGTATTTTCTTTGGCAGTAATGGACAAAAAAACGGGGATTGAAATGACGGCATAGCTGTTTGAAATTGATTAATTTTTTGATGTTAAAAAGAGGAGTAAGCAGGTTAGGTATATTTAAAAATGTTTAGCAAATTAGCCTATATTTATTTTAACAATAAAGTGCAAATATCCCTTATAAAAATAATACCAACTGTAGTAAATTAAGTGATTATTAGTAGTTTTTTTTCTATATTATTAAATAATTTATAGGATTACATAGATCACTTGCAAACCTGCTATGTTAAGGTTTTTTTTTACCTTTTAAAATTTAGCGGGTTAAAAAACATCACTGTAATAAAGTAAGGTTTGTTAACATTAAAAAACGCACCTATTTCTTAAGCCTTATAATTTATAAGTCGCATTTTTTTGAATTCGGAACCAGTTTTTTCCTCATACTCTTCGCCTCCACAGCCGGTGGGCTGCGTAACTTCAACGCCGCTCCATTGGCTTCTTACAAAAAAATAAGCTGCGCATTTTTTATTGAATCCGCCAATGGCGGACCGAACCCAATGAGGCGGCTTATGCAATTACTGGTGTTTTTAAAGGCATTCTACGCAGGAAGGATTTAAGGATACTGCTGTTGTTTGCATAAGCTTCTCCAATTCTTTATTTCTGAGAAAATTGTGAACCACGAATTTAGAGGAATATGGGATTTCACGAAAAATACAGCATCCCAAAAATCAGTGTAAGCTCAACAATCAATTAAATCCGGGATTCAAAATATTATGGGATTTCATTGAAAATACAGGATCCCAAAAATCAGTGTAATCAGCGTAATCCTTTTAAATCCGTGATTCAGCATAAGTGTCCGGAACAAAAGACATCTGTGCTAAAAGAAAGTTTACGCTTTTTAACTTGGTCAATAAGTCAGCCCTTCAACTGAACCTACGGCGAGTACGGAGACTTGTAACGTTAGGCACACAAAACTTCGGCAGTGAATCGCCAAGGTAAATGTAGGTTGGAGGAGTGAAGTTTAAAATTTTGAAGACCCGGATGCTAAAAAAATAAGAGATAATTAAAATAGCAGCAGGGAAATTAAGGAATTTGATAAATGAATAGGGAGCAAAATTTTAGCAGTGTACCCCAAAACAAGCTCAACTGTACCCCACAGTGTAGCCCAATAAAAAAAATGCTCTGTAAATTGTTAATTTACAGAGCATTTATAATTTAGATTGCGGACTGGACGGGAAATAATTTGATCAAAATCAACAATTTTATCTTTACTTAATTTTATCTAACCTTACTGTTACATGCTGATTATTAGTATTTTATAAACAAATCAGCAATATTCTTCATCCTAACTTTACATAGCTTGGTAGAACTTTTATAGACCATAAATAGACCATGTTATGCGGCAACCCATTAAACTTATCGTAAGAAAAGGCAAAATTCGTAATGACGGTACAGCCTTAATTTCATTGCAATATTGTTATTCTGCAGAACAACGTACCGTATTAAGTACGGGTATCAAGCAGAGAAGATAGGCTGCTGTACCCTGCAGGTGGCAACGCATATTCTTGATAATAGTATTTACAAGGAGCAAAATTACAAGGCTTGCTATGGTATGCTGCTGCTGGACAAAAAGTATAGTAAGTAGCTGGAAGCGGTCTGTAAAAGAGCGTCAAATAATGTCAGGATCAATTACACCATGATAAAGAATATACTTAAAAATGGTCTCGATAAACAAGCCATCATCTTTAATAACACGCCAATACCCACCCATGGCAATATCTCTGGTGCGGGGCACTACCAATGATACAGCTGCCCCCGATGCTGCCGCGGGCTTGCATATTTTGAAGAGGGGATCAGTGTTAAAGTAAGAAACTTTTAAAGTCTCTGTTGCTGATTCCCTCTTCAAAATACGCTGAAAAATAAATTCTTCTTTTTAACCAATAAAAATCAATAAAAAATGAACACAAATGAGACACTGCAACAACTGCAGCAATTAAAGTTACAAGGCATGCACAATGCTTACAGCCACCAGTTGGAACTACCCGTACACCAGCAACTCGAAGCCCACGAACTGGTAGGCAATTGGTTCAGCCAGAATCCTTGCATAAAACCAATGAGCGCACGGCCTATTACCTGCAGCTTGCCAAGCTTCGCCTACCCGCAATAGTTGAACAGGTTGAATGTAGCATTAGCCGCAACTTTACCAAGCAACAACTGGCTACTTTTATAGAGGGTAATTATTTAAGACAAGGGCAAAATATCCTGATTACGGGATCTAACGGATGTGGCAAAAGTTACCTTGCCTGTGCACTTGGAAATCAGGCCTGTTTGGAAGGCTTCCGAACCACCTATCTTAATATGAATAGGCTTATCGAAAAAATAACCATCTCTAAACTTGATGGCACTTAACTTTCTAAATGCCATAATTTATGGTAGAACGCTTATCTTTTTCAACCCTACATCCTTTCCATATACCAGCTTAATGTTTTTTCCATTTTTTTATAGCTACTTATTGCAGTTATAATTTTCTGTAACCTAATAAATGCTGTTTCACTTTTTACTACATAATCAATCGCCTTGTGGTGCATGCATTTTACGGCCACATCTATCTTATCCTGCGAGGAAAGCATTATAACGGCGATGTCAGCATTCAAGGCTTTAATCTTATCCAAGGTTTCAATGCCATTCATGGCATTTTTGTCTATGCCATCCAAATGATAATCTAAAACAATTATGTCGGGCTTACCCATCAAATTTCTTATGCAAAGTTCACCGCTAGCAAAGGTTTCAATTTTGTAACCTTCATTGTGCAAAAAATCTATTTCCAATGATTTTAAGAATACGGCATCATCATCTACCAAAAAAATCTTTAGTTGGTTATTGTCCTTCATGGTGGGTATTTTTTAAAATATTAAATTCATCTTTGAGTTCTTTAATTGATTGCTCAAGAATATTTTGAAGCTGTAAAATTTTATGGTGTATACTTTCATGCTGCATTTCGGCATTTGCATATATCTGAATTTCTTTCGCCATGTTTTCGTAATCGGAACTCATGCCCATTATAGAAAATGATGGGATCATCTTATGTACCGCCGAATGCAAAGCAATCCAATCGTTGTTATTTAAACCATGGTTCATGGCCTCTATCAATAGCGGTGTTTGTTCCAGATAAAGCGAAATCATTTCCATCATCAGTTTGGGATTAGATTTTGTAAGGTTGTGAAGGTATTTCAGGTCGATGCATTTTTGTTGTATTATTTCATCTACTCCTTTGATTAACTCGTCACTTGCATCTTTTATAGATGGCTTCTTGATTAAACCAACTATTTTATGGTACAGCAATCTTTCGTCTACTGGCTTTGGGATATAATCATTCATGCCTACCGCTGTGCATTTTG
>JAYTHI010000273.1:0-28197 GCA_043732685.1 Ferruginibacter sp.
TGCTGAAGAAAGAATTTGACCAATTAATTTGGATGATTCTCGGGCTTTATAGTCTATAAAACGCGGACTATAATTATGACAGGTTATTAAGCCCCAAAGCTCGTTGTTATTAACCAGTGAAACACTAAAACTGGAAACCACCCCCATATTTTTTAAGTACTGGATATGAATAGGTGATACCGCCCTTAGTTGAGATAAACTGAGGTCAAGTGGTTGTTGGTGATCCTTAGCTGAGATAATTTTAGCCGGTATAGTATTTACATCAGCAATAATTCTGGTTAGATTTATTTTATACAATTCACGTGCCTGCATGGGAATATCTGATGCAGGATAATGTAGCCCCAACCAACTTGGCAATTCCGCATTTTTAGCTTCTGCTACAATTTCGCCATGCCCCTCTTCACTAAAGCGATAAATCATTATTCTATCGTAATCAATTACATCCTTAACCTGCATTGCTGCATTATTTAAAAGGTTTTGCAATTTTTTACCTGCCAGCATTTGAGTAATGGTTTTACCCAATAATTTTTGAACATCTATTTTTAAATCGGAAAATACCGGTTCAAATTCAAGCAAAATAAGGGAACCACTAATTGTAATGATCAGGTAGAAGGCAACTTCATCTATTTCTATATGAACCGGATTGATTTGCTCAAAATCGTTACTGGCTCTTCCAAAATTTATTATATCTGTAATTACCTCATTTTTTTCGCCGGTATTGATAAAATTCTCGACATAATTTAGCGGTTTACCTATTAATCCAGCATCTATCCCGCTGATAAAACTATTTATATTATCAGAATAAAATTGAATGATATTAAGATTATCAATAACAAGTAAAAAACCGTGGGACTGAATTTGACCCAATAGATGGATTTGTTCCCTATCACAGTTGTTAAGGTCGGCCTTTAATTGCTGCATACCTTTTATCTTTTAATAGGTTGAACAAAATTTAATATTAATACAAGTTAATATAAATTATTATAAATGAAAACATTAAATACATTATTAAACATATTTTATAATTAATTTAAAAGTGTTAAGGCTAAAGCCTTATTACATTATAAAATATACTTATATAATTATTTTATAGTCCTCAAAATTATTGATGTATTAAAATATAGGATAAATTATCGTAACCATACTTCCCTTACTTTACCTGAGAAATATAAACTGCGTTAAATTTCAGTCGACTCCAAAGCAGGGGGCTACGCAACTCCGATGCAGTTCTATTAGATGTAACAAAAATGGACTGTTCATTTTTGTTGAATCCTTTGGGGCGAACCGAACCAAATGAGCGGACTGATGCAATTACCGATGTTTTTAAAGGCATGCTAAAAAGGTATCATTGACTGAAAATGTATAATTTTCGTTTGCAAATTGCAGCTTCCCGGTACATATATAATTATGCAACCATATGAATATGCCGCGGCATATTCATATGAGGTTTAAAATACACTGTTATATTATATAAAAGTTTAACGGTGAAGTCTATAATACTTTTGGGAATTATTTACCCAATCAAAAAAATTAATTTATACCCGCCATCCCTTAGATTGAAATGGTGTTTCTTGTTTTTTGAGCTATGTCTTTCCACTGACTTAATTCGGGATATTTGGCCTTGGTACCAGTAGGGTTATCAGCAATCATATTTAATGCTGCGCCTTCAAAAGCCTTTGCCATCGCCCCTTGCGGAGTGGTCGCAATTGAACCTCCCAGTGCGGTTTTTGCAAATATTTGCACCGTGGGAGCAGGTGGAGCTGTAGTATCGGCATGGGTTAATAAACTTGCAGACAACGAATTAATGCCAGCTGCCCTCCTATTTTCAACTGTGGCAGAATAAGGAACTCCCGGTGTAAATTTTTCTGCTAATAATTGAAGTACTGAGGTATGATCAAAAGTTAAGGCGTTTACCGTTCCTTTTTCAACATAAGGAGAAATTATAATTGCAGGTATCCGAACACCTAAACTTTCAAAATGATAATTTCCTTTACCGGCAACAGAGTAGCCAATAGGTGGAGGCGGTACATGATCAAAAAATCCTCCATGTTCATCATAGTATACCAGCATTAAAGTATTGCCCCATCTGGATAGATTACAAATAACAGCTTCGTAGGTACGCCGAAGAAACTCTTCACCAAAACCAATGGCCAGCGGAGGGTGGTTATCATTGGGTTGGTCGGATCCAAAATGAGGCGCATCCTGATAAGAAGGTTCAACAATGATCACCTCAGGAAAACTATCATCAGGCTCTGATTGAAAATCGGCGTATAAAGATTCATAATCTCTAAAATTTTCACCTAATACATATTTCCAAAGTTGGTTGTACAAAACAAAAAAGGATAGCCCGTCATGATACACCCTCCATTTTACCCCGGCTTTTTCCATCCAATCAAAAATATTTCCGGTGGCATCAATTAATTGGGTCTTGGTGCTGTCAATTGTAGTATCACCACAAAAGGCCATGGTTCTGTTAGGTTGGGTACTTGTAGGCAGGCTGGCAAAAAACTTATCACACACGCAATAGTTGCTTGCCAAAAAACTGGTAATAGGTACCTGTAATTGTGTATAAAACCCTAACGGATCGGATTTATTATTTGGCGGTGCGCCTGTAAATTCCATGTAAGCTTTTACAAATCCATCCATACTATACTTTCCATTGGCAGTATTTTTATTTATTTGTTCAGCTACCCATTCTTTTTCATGTGGCAAATCGGTACTAAGCTGTATATCGTTTTTTATGGGAAATGGATTATAACCTGTGGTGTTATACACATTTTGATATTGGCTTAAGGGTCTTGATATACCATCTACATTTTTATTTATATTAGAATAGCTTAAATGCCCCAGCATATTATCGAACGACCGGTTTTCAAACATCAACAGTACAATTGTTTTTATATTATCTAACATAGATAAGCATATTAATTTTGGTGAATGATGATTGTTTTTAATTTTAGTTTATCCGGAATTATTGAACTATCCTTTTTTTCGGCATCCGTAAGTAAGGTACCAATGTACCAATCACCACTATTTTCCACACCATTTATTGCAGTTGATATCCGGCCATCTTCACCAATATCCGCCACTTTTTTTAGGTGCTCAATATGCATTTTTCGTTTGGTAATAGCCATAACTCCATTTAGCATAAATTTCCGTCCCCACTCCAGGGTATCTTTTATGCCTGTTCCAATTAAACTATCGCCACGCCTAAACGTAGATAAAACAATATTATCTATAGCCGTATCTTTTAAAACGGTAATAGCAAGTGTTGTGGAGGAGGCCAGTTTACTACCTTTACGGGCAATCAATTTATAATACAGGTATTGCTTTCCGGGGTTTTCTTCATCGTCACCTTCTTCCTGCGAAAAAAGCAAAACAGCTTCACCATGAACCAATTTCCAATAAAATTTAACAGAATCCTTTGCGGTAACAATGGTGTTGGGGCTTGCAATAAAAGATAAAACTTTGGGATTACAAGCATACATAGTAAAAATAGTCACCCCTATTAAGGCAATTAAAATGTTACTATTATTATTTTTTATCTGAATCATAAAAAAGAAAATTATGGTATTTTCCTTATGATATTTCAGCGGCAGCCTTATAGCTTTTTAAACTTAAAAAATATTGACGGACATAACAATTTATAAATCTACAAGAAACCAATTATAAATGCAATAGCAAAAATTTAAAATTAGATAGTAAACAAAACTGTATAAAAAAGATGCCTTGTTAGCAATAACAGAAAGCGCTAATAAAAATTAGAAAAAAGTACCAGGATAATATTTCCTGAAAATAAATATATAAAAACAGTTTTATGTCGGGAAAAGGCTGTTGAGAAACTGGTAATTGGCAGGTGCGAATAGATGATGTTTATGCCGGATAAAATTTTATAGAAAGTTTTTATGGAAGATGCAGTTAAGTAAATCAAAACTTATACCATTAAGGAAGGCTGGCAATTGGTGTGGCTTACGTAATAAAGGCAAACATAAGATTACTATAGATTTCAGGATATATTTTAATAAATTGACAGCGGTTTTTAAAAAAAGGAGGGACTGTCAAAACAGCTTTTTTTACCGGAAAGGATCCTTTATATTAAAATAAGCTTTCTATTAGCAAGATCTGCTTTCACTATAAGTTCAAGGCTTGAAGGAGGTGCCTGTTTGTAAGCAGACAATTCTTTTAATTTAACGTCTAATGCCTTATCATTCTCAAGGGCAATGCGTTGCTTTACAGCATCGAAAAGAGCAGCAGGAGGTTTAAACTCATGTTTTTGAAGCTTGCTTAAAAAATTAAGGTCGTTGTTCAACTTTGTGTAATAATTTTTCTTTTAAAATACTTTTTGCACGTGCCAATTGCGATTTGCTGGTTCCTTCAGCTATACCAAGCATTTCAGCAATTTCTTTGTGATTGTAACCTTCGATACAATATAAATTTATTATTAAACGAAACATATCAGGTAGTAGTTGTATAATTTTTACCAACTCATCCATCGATAATTTATCAAACCCGCTTAAATCATTTGTTTCTTTAATTGGTACATTATTAAGTTCGAAAATAAATGGCCTTCTAGCCTTAACATAATCAAGACAGGTACGAACTACAATGCTTTTGGCCCAACCTTCAAAAGATCCTTCATTTCTAAACTTACTAAGGTTCAAATATAATGTGGTAAAAGATTCCTGAAACATATCGTTTGCCTCATCATCATATAAACTATAACGCAAACATATTCCATACATTGTGTTTGAAAGCAGATTATAAATAGATTTGAAAGCATTTTCATCTCCATCAACAGCCTGCTTAAGTAATGTGGCTGAAATACCGGTTGGCTTGTGATGGGTTGGCATTTAAGTAAAGAGAGTTTTAATAGATAGAGGATTTTAGAAATTGTCAAGTGAAATTACAAAATAGCAAGTAATAAAAAGCTGATTTTACAAATAAAATAATATAAACACTTCTAAAATTACATGATGGATAGTTGTATATGTAATTACAAGCTAAGAATATTATAATTATGATGTTTAATATTGAATAGTAAACATTTAATTACAGATTAATATGCTAAATTATAATGCATTTCACAGTATTTAATGGTGTAGATATATATTAAATATGAAGGAAATACATTGAATGACATAAAGGTATAAACACCATTTTTAATGGTATCGATAATTTTAAACCAAAAAAATACCGACAAATTAATTTACACCCTTCCTATTTTTAAAGGGTATAAATTAATTTTAGGGTTATTTTACCCCTGAAAGCGTAGTGCCAGGGAATCCGTAATTTATTTAGTGGTTTTTACCTTTGGGGTTACAGCTTTTACAGCTTCCGCTTTGGGAGTTTTGGTTTTTACAACTACTGCATCTTTTAATACAACTGGTTTAACAGCAGCTTTTTTTACAGGAGCAACTTTGGCTTCCACTGCAACTTTATCTTTAATTAAGGTCTTCTTCTTTTCTGTGGCTTCAGCAGGAATATTGATAACGCAATTTTCTACCTGTAATCCGGAAATATGTACATAATGATCGGCACTTTGATCGTTAACCCATCTGCCATCATTTAATAAATAACGGTATTCATATCTTTTACCTGCCTCCAATGAAGTTGTCGCCTTCATAGAGCCGTCTTTTTGTTTTTCTAAATTAATGCCATCGTTGTAATTCCAATTATTAAATTCTCCTAACAGAAGTCCGGAAGTTGCTTCACCTACCACCACTGCAGCTAAAATAAATGATACTTTCTTTGCCATAATTGTAATGTTTGATTAAATTTTGTAGTAACTAATTTTAAATACTACCTGTTTAAAATAAAAACTATTACTCTTTAATACAAAAACGGTTGATAAGTAACCCCTTGATAAAAAAATCACCTGCCCGGCTGAATTTTATTTTAAAAACTGATTGCTTAATTCATCGTATTTCATTAGTAATGAATTGCTTTTACCCGTTTCATCAAAAAACTTTTCCCAGGTGCTTAAAGGCTCCCAAATAAAAGTACCTTTTCCTTTGTTTTCCGGTAAATTAAAAACAATTTTATTCACTTCTTCTTTTAATTGAGAATATTCTACCACTATTATTTCTTTATGAAATCTATGTACCAGATCAGTTAAATTATCCCGAAGCTCCTCTAAATTACCATGCCATTTTGGATAATACGATTCTCCAATTACATCAAAATGAACACCTCGTTTGAGCATACTATTAATAAAAGCCACAGACTCATTATTTTGTCCGCCTAAGGCAACATGCAACATAATAATAACCGAGGGATCAACTGATTTAACCGCAGCAATACCGGCATTTAAAAGCTGGGCTAAGTTATCCGGTTCAGCAATACTACCCATCGGCCAAATTATACCATGGTTAATTTCGTTACCCACCTGTACCATATCGGGCAGGGTTCCCTGGTCTTTCATTTTTTGCACAACTTCTCTCGTTAAATTATAAAGTACTGTTTTAAGTTCATTAAAAGAAAATTTCTTCCAGGCTTGCGGCAAATATTGTTTTCCGGGATCAGCCCAGGTATCACTATAATGAAAATCGAGCAGCAATTTTAAGCCCAATTGTTTTACTCGTTTTGCCATTACAAGTGTATGTTTCAGATCGCAAAACCCTTGTGCTGGAGCATAACCACTATCCGCAGCCGGATCATTAAAAATTCTTAAGCGGATATAATTAAACCCGTGATCTTTTAATATTTGAATAGCATCTTTTTCAACGCCCTTATCAGAAAATTTTATCCCTTTACTTTCTAACTGCGGTAAAAATGAAATATCAGCTCCCAGCATTTTAGGGATAGAAACGGGCTTTATTTTTTCTGCGGAAAGCTGGTATTTGTTATCGATGGTGACCTGCTCATTTTTTTGAGGCGATACGGTAATAATATCCGTAGAACCATCCCATAAACCAATCGCGGAAGCTTTAAATTTAATAGCTCCGGCTTGTTTATCAGACTGAATGATCACCTGGCATTTTCCATTAAATAAAGCTCTGTGCCAGGTACCCGCTGCACATTTATCCGCTTCATGACTGCTGGGATCACCATTGCCAACACCAATTATTTTACCTGATCCTTCAATTGAAAAATTAATTAAATTATCGGCATCCGGCACTTCACGTCCCTGTTTATCTACCACCGATATATTAACTACAACAGCATCTTTACCATCGGCTAAAATAGTAGTTTTATAAGGCGTCATTACCACTTCTGCGGCTTGAGAAGTTGTTTCAACACTAGCCGTTAATTTTCTGCCTTTTTTGTAGGCCACTGCTTGCAAAATTCCGGGTGCATAATTTACAGCCCATTGCAAATGACTGTTGCGGGGCATATCTTTTTTACCCAGACTTTTACCATTTAAGAATAACTCCACATTATCTGCATTGGTATTTACCCAAACATCAATTGGTGTACCTTCCTTTCCCCGCCAGTTCCAATGCGGAGAAATATGCAGTACATCTTTATCAGTCCACCAACTTTGGTAATAATAATAGATATTTTTTGGGAAACCACAGACATCCATGATACCAAAATGCGAATTTATATTTGGCCATTCATATGGGGTTGGTTCACCACGGTAATCAAAACCTGTCCATACAAAACCACCTAACCAATAGGTATTTTCAGCGGCGAGTTTCCACCATTCTTCGGCCCTGCTTGCCCACCAGGGTGCGGTAATATCCTGATCGGGCAGGTAAGCCCGCAGACTATCTTTTTGATAAATACCCCTTGTCGTTAAAGTGCTTCCCATTTCGGTGCCGATGATGGGTTGTAAAGGATGATCTTTATGATAGGCCTCAACCCCATATTGCCGATAATTAAAACCACGTACCGGAATTACTTCGTTTACCCCATTAAAAACATTGGCTACATCAGCAGCATAAGTACAGGTGCGGGAAGGGTCTAATTGTTTTTGACGGGCAATAAAAGTTTGCGCTATCCGCTTACCATGATCAGTAGTTTGTATCCAGCCTTCTTCGTTACCAATGGACCATAAAAAAACAGCGGCATGGTTTCTATCTCTTTTTATCAGCCTGTCAAACTGGTTTAAATATTCGGCACTGCTGGTTAACAAACGCTGTTCATCCAATACCAGCATACCCAAGCTATCGCAGGCGTCCAGCAATTCGGGTGTAGGCGCATTGTGACTGGTTCGATAGGCATTGGCACCTAAATTTTTTAATAGTTCAATTCTATAATATTGCATATAATCCGGTAAAGCGGTTCCCAAACCTGCATGGTCCTGGTGGTTATTAACCCCATAAATTTTAATATATTTTCCGTTAAGAAAGACCCCATTCACTTGTATAGCTATCGTACGGATACCAAACCTGAAAGTTGAAACATCAGTAATCGTTGATCCAGTACTAAGTTCCACTACAATCCTGTACAGGTAAGGATCTTCGAGTGACCATAACTTTGGGTTGGCAATTTTAATGGTTTGTTTTACAGTGGAAGAATTGCCCGGATCTACTGTTAAGGGCTGCCCTTTTGACCGGGCAACAATAGCACCATTTCTATCTTTTAAAAACGCTGTAACCGTAGTGCTTGAGGTAGTAAAATTATTATTTTCAAGTGCTGTTTCCACAGTTATTGAAGTGCCATTTTTTTGAACGGTAGAAAAAGCGAATACGCCATCTTTTGCAATATGAAGGTTGCTGTATTGATTAAGCCATACATGCCTGTAAATTCCGGCGCCTTCGTAAAACCAGCCTTCAAATTGAGTAGCGTCTGCCCGTACAACAATTACATTGTCCTTATCAAAATTTATAAAATCGGTAACATCATAATTTACGCCTATATAGCCGCTTTTATTATTACCCAGATAAAATCCATTTATCCAGATATTGGCATCTCTTGCAATACCATCAAACTGAATTTGATACCGCTGTCCCGAATCTGTTTTATTAACTGTAAAATGCTTACGATACCAACCAATACTTGATGCAGGAAACAGGCCTCCCAGGGGTTTATAGCCATGAGCCATCACATCAAAATTATTTACTTTAACAAAAGGTAATTCAATTGCCCAATCGTGCGGAACGGTAACTTTTTGCCATTCACTGTCCTTAAAATTTGCATCAATAGCGGTTCCGGTAAATGCCGCTGATTTAGCAAAACTATTGGCGATACTGTAATTAAAATCATTCACCGGATTAGCCGCATCCCCTAAATGAAATTTCCAGTCCTCATCCAAATTAAGTTGTTTGCGCGGCGCCGTTTGTGCTATAATACCCGTTGTTGAAAACAAAAACAATAATAATAAGAGAACAGTATTTTTTTTCATGGCATTTTTTTAATGGTCAAAAATTCAGGAGTTATTATTGGGATGATGAATTTTTAAATTTATGTTTCCGGCTTATTTTTCAGGAAATTTATGATTGTATTCTGCTCAATAGATTTTACTTTGCTAAACAGTATTTAAATAAAGCCTTATTCTTTTTAATTGCTTGATTATAATAATGATCTGCATTAATGTATAGCCGATATTGTAAAGAATATATGTCGTAGTTACTTTCAATAATTACTGCAATTTTTGCACTTGTTATTTAAAAAATATTTTAAATTAAGTGATAGATTAATACAAAAAAAGATAAATTTTAAACCCCACCTTTATAAGAACATTGTTTAATAAATAGCAATTTTAAAAATAATTTCTACCATAAATACAATAATAAATAATTTAATTAAAAGAGTTTTTAAAGAAAGAAAATACCTAATTAGCAAAAGCCTGCATGGCAAATGTTGGCTTACCGCTGTTATCAAAAGCGCCTAAAGTATAGCCTTGCCAATTGTTATATGCTTCGGGCTCCCAATATAAAACGCCCAATGCTTTTTTGTTAGGCACCGCCCTGGTTTTAGTGATCAGATCCGCTAAAAATGCATTGCCGTTGGTGGCATCATCCCAACTCATTCCCGCTTCTACCACCATTACGGCTTTGTTATAGCGACTAACCATATCATTCATATTGGCTTGACATTGAGTATTGTAACTTGCCCAGTTTGAAGCAGATGGATATAAAGACATTCCGATAATATCATATTTTGCCCCGTTTGCAGTGAGGCCATCAAACATCCATCTAAATAATTTATTATCATATCCGTTTGAAATATGTACGATAACTTTTGCTGCCGGAAAAACGGCTTTAACCGCATCGTATCCTGCAGAAATCAGTGCAGCAAAATTACCCATATTTGTAGAGGCTCTCCCTTCGGGCCATAACATACCATCATTGGTTTCGTTACCTATCTGCACCCATTCCGGCGAAACATTATTGTTTTTTAATGCCGTAAGCACGGCTGTAGTATGGTTGGAAAGCGAACTTTTTAAAGTAGTAAAATCCTGTGAGGCCCAGGCGGCAGGTTTTGTTTGTTTGCCGGGATCTGCCCAGGTATCGCTGTAATGAAAATCTATCATAATGCGTAAACCCAGCTTGCTGGCCCTGATAGCTTTTGCCAACACATCGGCCTGGTTATTAAAGCCATTTGCTGGATTCACCCAAACGCGTAAGCGGATTGTATTTAATCCTAAGGATTTAAGCAAGGACATACATTCCATAGCGCTACCTGTGGCATTATAAAAATTTATATTGGAAGCTTCCATTTGGGTTACCCAACTTATATCTGCACCTTTTACAAAACTATCGATGTTAACGGGTGTAACTACAGGCAAAGGAGCAGGATTGCTTCCGCTTGATTTACTACAAGATAAAATACTGCAAGAAGCAAGGATGCAGAAAGTAATTATTTTCATAAATTATTTAGTAAGCAGCATTGTGATCTTCAGGAATTTTTTAATCCGAATAATTAAAGTAAGTTTAAAATTGTCATTTTTACAAATAAAATTTATGCGTACCCACTTCCCGTAATACTTTCCATTTATTGGTAATGTTGCTTACCTTTTTTTACATCAAAAAGATGTAAGACCTGCGGGAAAATAGCATCCATTGTTTCGGATGCCCCTTTTTTTGAACCGGGTAAGGTTAATACCAATGTATCAGCAACAAAACCCGCCACACCTCTCGACAGCATTGCATGCGGCATTCTTTGTTGTCCGTAATTTCTTGCGGTTTCCATTATGCCGGGTATTAATTTATCTAATAAAGGTTCAACTGCATCCGGTGTATTGTCGCGGGCAGAAACCCCTGTGCCACCAGTAAAAATCAATAATTGGATCGCTTCCGTACTGTGCTTTTTAACTGCCTGCTGAATAAGTTCCTTATCATCTGCAATTACTTCATAAAAAATGGATTTAATGCCAAATTTTTCCAATTTTGCACAGATGGATTTACCGGCAGTATCCTGTTTTTCACCTTTTGAAATAGTATCAGAACAAACAATAACGGCACATTTTAAATGCCCGTAATCTTCCTTATTAAAATCAGTTTTCCCCCCCGATTTATTTTGTAAGGCAATATTTTTTATTACCACCGCTTTATCTATCGGCTTCAGCATATCATACATGGTAAGGGCAGTTACGGCTGCACCATGCATGGCTTCAACTTCAACACCGGTTTTATAAATGGTGTGCACTTCTACCGAAATAATAATTTCCAATCCTTTTACAGCATAAGTTATGGCAGTATATTCAACAGGTAATGGATGACAATCGGGAATAACATCGCTTGTTTTTTTAACCCCTAATAAACCCGCTGCCCTCGCAAACTCAAACACATCTCCTTTAGGCACCAGCCTTTGCTGAATGGCATCGATGGTGGATTGTTTAGAAACCGCTACCACAGCAGTAGCAATGGCGATACGAAGCGTATTGGATTTATGTGTTATGTTGACCATAGTTTTACTTATTTACTTTCCACTGGTGACGATCATCTTCAAAAATTTCTTTACCCCAAACAGGCAGTTCAGCTTTTATTTTTTCTACCAATTCTTCACAAGCCGATATGGCTAATTTTCGGTGAACCGAAGAGGTTAGTACAAAAAGGCAAATTTCACCAGCAGCAACTTTTCCAAGGCTATGGTAAACATGCAGACAATTAAGCGGATATTTCGCAAAAATAAATTCTCTGATCTCAAACATTTTTTCGTTGGCCATTTCCGCATAGGTAGTGTATTCAATTGCTGCAACGATATTGCCATCAATGGCATCGCTACGTACTTGTCCTAGAAAAATACTGTGCGCACCAATACTGGTTTTACTACTGTGTTTTGTAATACTTTCGCCAATAAAAGCGGGTGCAATTGCACCTTCAATAAATATATTCCGGATTTTTTTTTCTGCCATGATAAATATTATAAAAGTTTAGTAGCCCACCTGCTGATTCCACCCTTCAGGCTGTAGACCTGCTTAGTATCTCCAAAAATTTCCTGTATCATTTCTGCGGCATAAATACTACGAATGCCATGCTGACAAAATAAAATAAGGGTATGCTCTTTTACCTGTACTATTTCTTCTTTAAAAACTGTCATCGGTAATTGAAGATGACTAATGGTTGAAATTAGCGGCAGCTCGCCCAATTCGCGCACATCAATAACTAGTGTTGATGGTAATGTTCGAAGGGCCTGAAACTGGATCGCATCAATTTCTACGATCTGATTTTGTGTAAGGTTACAAAAATTATTATACTCCATCTGAAGAAATTCTTTTTCGTTTAAAGGTTGAGGATGCTTAGTTTCGGAAGGTTGAATCGTGATATCGTAAATATCATTATTTAACAAATTATAAGTAAGTAAATTATTGATTACCGGCTTCCCGATGCCGGTAATTAACTTTATTATTTCTGCTGCTTGCATGGTGCCTATAATGCCGGGTAAAACACCCATTACCCCGGCTTCTGCACAATTTAAAACTTCGCCTTTTTTAGGGGGAACCGGAAAAACGTCCCGGTAATTTGTAACCATACCATTTGTATCTGCCACATTAAAAATAGCAAGCTGTCCCTGGTATTGCGCAACAGCTCCAAATACGAGTGGTTTATTCAAAATAAAACAGGCATCATTTACAAGGTACCTTGTCGCAAAATTATCCGATCCATCCAATACATAATCATACCCGCTGATTATGGTTAAAGCATTTTTATTGTCAATATTAAACTGATGTGTAATTATTGTAACGCCCGGATTGATGCTGTTTAATTTTTTGGCGGCTACTGCTACTTTAAATAATCCAATATCAGCGGTGGTATATAAAGTTTGCCGGTGTAAATTAGAAAGTGAAACTATATCGGCATCTGCAATACCAATACAACCAATACCCGCAGCAGTAAGGTATTGCAGGGCAGGACAGCCAAGACCGCCGGCACCAATTACCAATACTTTTGCAAGCCCTAATTTTTGTTGCGCAGGCTCCCCAAAACCTTTAAGGATTGTTTGCCGGCTATATCGTTCAATATCGTCATTGATCATCATAAATTATCCGCCTGAAAATGGAGGAAGTAAAGCTACTGTTGAATCAATATTTAAAACTGTATTTTGTTGAATCATTATTTTATTTACCGCTACACTGTAAGAAGCATCAACCAGCGCAGGATACCTGCTTTCCATTGCTGCAATAAGTTGATTGGTATCCGATTGATATATGCAGGTTGCCGTTTTTACCCCCGTTAAATCTTGCAGTTGGCCAAAAAATATAACATTAATGCTCATGAATAAATAATTTAAGCAAAAGTAAATAATAATTTATAAGATGCTGCAGCCAATACAATGGCCAGAACATATTTTAAAATTGTTTGCGGAAAACGTAAGGCGCCAAAATATGCGCCAAGCATACCTCCGCAAAAAGCTACAGCTACATAAACGATCATAATGCTACTAAAATGTATGCCCTTGGATAATTGACCGGCAAGCCCCGCTACAGAATTTACAAAGATAAAAAGTGCACTGATGGCTGCGGCCTGCTTTTGATCGGCCCATTTTAGCAGCAATAATACCGGTGATAATATTATTCCGCCGCCGATACCGATCATGCCGGAGAGCAGGCCAATTGCCGCCCCGATTAGTAAGGATACAGTAAAATTAGCAGGCTTTAGATCTTTAGGTGCTGCATTACTAAAAAATAAAAATCTACCTACAGGTATCAATAATAAAAGCCCCAATATTTTTTTATAAACCATTGTATTTACAACCATTGTACCTCCTATAAAAGACAATGGCACCGAGGTTACAGCAAAGGGCCAAAAGGATTTCCATTTAAAATATCCACCCCTGTAAAATTGAAAAAAAGCTACTGAAGAAACGAATAAGTTGAGTAAAAGTGCTGTTGGTTTCATTTGGTCGGGAGCAATACTAAAAATTGCCATCAATGCAAGGTATCCGCTGGCGCCACCATGGCCAACAGAAGCATACAGAAAAGCGACAATAAATAAAATCAGTAAAAATAAAAAGGCAGTTTCTGTCATAAGCTATTAATGAGGCAACAAATATACAGTCACCATTTCACCTTCGGCATAATCAGCATGGGCTTCTTCAAGGCAAATAAGGCAATCCGCACGGGCAAAAGAATTTAATTTAAAAGATTCCTGGGCATTGAGTGGTATTGCACTTCCATTAAGATACATTCCTTTTAAAAAATGGGTAAGTCCTGGCGATTTTGTACAGGCTTTTGAAAGTTTGGCTTCAATTTTTTGAAGCCCTCCATTTTTTCCACTTAAAAACTGTACCACTAACAAAACAAAATTATAAAAACAGTTTAATACTGAGGCAGGATTACCGGGTAAACCAAAAACAAGTTTTTTACCCAGAGTACCAAAATAAAGGGGTTTACCCGGCTTTTGTTTTACCTTATGAAACTGTTGTACAATGCCGCATAATGTTGCAGCCCTAACTACAAAATCATAGTCACCCACACTTACGCCGCCAGTTAATAAAACAAGGTCACTATTTTCAAGTGCCTTCTCAAGTGTGTTTTTTAGTGCCATCAAATCATCCTCCGCATAAAAAACTTTTATATTTTTTATACCCGCCTGTTGCAGCGCAGTTGTTAGTGAATAGCTGTTGGATTCATACACCTGCCCTGGCAATAGAACGCTTCCAGGTTGTTGAAGCTCGTTACCGGTAACAATTATGCTGACTACTGGCAATGCATAAACCAATACTTTAGTTACGCCAATACCAGCTAAAAATCCAATTGCGGCAGGAGATAAAAGCCCTCCTTCAGGCATTGCCAATGTTCCGGCCATAGCTTCAGCGCCCTTAAGCCGTACATTTAATCCTTTGGTTAAATTAGGATCAGTAATAAGTATAGCCTCATTTTTCAACTCAACTTTCTCCTGCATTACAACCGTATCGGTGCCATTTGGCAGGGGAGCTCCTGTAAAAATTCTTGCAGCTTCCCCAAGTTCAACAGTAAAATTCCCGGCAGTTCCTGCAGCCATTTCTCCCACTACTTTTAGCGGGATCGCCGTATCAAAAAATTTAATAGCATAACCATCCATAGAGGACTGGTTAAAGGAGGGAATATCAAATGCAGCAATAATATCAGCTGCTAAAACATAGCCAGCGGCTTCTATTATAGGAAGGGTAATAGTTCCTAATTTTTCTGTACTTCGCTCAATAATCAACCTGGCTTCTGTAACATTTATCATAGCTAAATTTTATAAAAATCAATTTTCCTTCTTTTAAAATATGTCTTCCTTAATGTAATACCAATTTCATTTTCGTATTTAAACAGAAAACAAAGATATAACCACCATGGTCTTTTTTAAGTTAAGAATTGGCTTTTATTTTACCGGATATGCAAGTTATTTATCTTTAAAAGCAGACAAAAAAAAATTATAAAATTTAAAATGGAGTAAGAAGTGATAGGATTAGGTAGATTATTCGCAAACCTGCTATCTTAAGCTGTTTTTTACCTTTTTAAAATAAGCGGATTAAAAAATATAACGGTCATTAAGTAACCTTGATTAACATTAAAAAACGCGACTATTTTTTAAGCGTTATAGTTTATAAGTCGCATTTTTTGAATGCAGCATCAGCTTTTCGCTGCATACCCTTCGCCTCCACAGCCGGAGGGCTGCGTTTCTGCAACGCCGCTCCATTAGCTGCTTTCAAAAAAAATAAGCTGCGCATTTTTTATTGAATCCACCCTTGGCGGACCGAACCCAATGAGGCGACTTATGCAATTACTGGTGTTTTAAAAGGCAGTCTGCGAAGGGCATCATTTATTGACAATGTATAATTTGCATTGGTAAAATGTAAAAACTGCGGACAAATAAGTCTGAGAATTAAAATGCCTGATATACACTTTTATAGTATCTAAATATTATACAGCTCAGGCTATACTGCTTTTGCGGATTATCTACCTAATCTAAAGAATGTATTTCTGAAAATAGTAAACCCCGCCCTTGGTCTTATGACGTAATTTTATTTTGTTAACTCATCAGTAACACACAGCTTGCAACAATACCCTATTTAGGATTGCTGTTATTGTTACAGTAATTCATAATTACTTCGGGAATTACTTTATTAACGCTAGGAGCGTTATTGAAAAACCAAACATCCTCCTTTAGCAGCATTTGTTTTAAACTTAGTATTTTTTTATACTATCAGGGCTTACGTGATATGCCTTGGTAAAAATGAACATAATACCATCAAACTGCCCTAACCCCTTAGTTTTAAAAGAGCTTTGTTTTTAACTACAGCAAAATCAGCAATTTCCTCATTTAAAATAGGGTTCCAATCTTCCGGATCTATGATAAGCGGAATAGAATCGCTTATAAAAGTAACCGCTCTCCGGAAGTTTTTGCAAATAAATTACCAATGAAACAGAATAGTCAAAAAAAAATAAAAACAATTTTTTCATGTGGTTGGATTGATCAGTATAAATAAATATACTTAAAATGTAATTTAGGAAAGATAAATGCTAACTATAATATTTTAGTACTATAAAGCTATCTAATAAAATCAATCTATTCTAAATTCCCGATAACAGCAAGATTCGGGAGAAAATCACCTTAAGTCAATACAAGTGTTATTTTCAGGAAATTTTATTCTACCTATTTTATATAACCTTCGCGCTACCGATAAATTAGAATTTATTTTTAATTGAAAATCATTTCCAAATACTTATTTGCAGCACCAAAAGGACACACCGCAATTTCCTTTAAAAGTTAGGTATAGATTATTGGTACCATCGGTTTGTATATAAAATTTTATAGGATTTGCTATTATTTATAATTTATTAAAATTAAAAACTAAACGCATAAATCTTTGTATTATATTTTTTTATATTAATAATTAATACAGCTTTGTAATTATTTAATCGCAATTTTTACAATACACACCCATTAACCCTATAACAGTCAATATTAATGAGAAGGCCCTACTAATATTGATACATCCAGATGTCTTAAGTATTGTAATATTAGTTTTCAAACCTTTTTGTCAGGTAAATATCTACACTAATAATTCTTTTATATTATATAATTAATAATACATATATCTTTGAAAAATACCTAAGTTATAAATCTATAAAAAAGTTATTATTAAAAACACTTCATTTCACATATATAGAGGAAAGCTTCTTAAAATTATTTGTATTATTATTATTGTTACAAATATTTTTAACACTGCCCATGCGCAGGATTCCATTTTTAGGGCTAAGCATGCCGCCATCCTTTTCCCTTACCCGATGTACAAAGAGAAATGGCGTGCATCAATTGGTTTTACCCTACTTACCTTACCGGAAGATATTACAGAAGAAACCAGACTAAGACTGCCTTGCGGTGACTTACATGTGTTAAGAAAAATAAATACCCATTTGATGCTGGATATGCGGCTGGCCTTTCAGTTTTTACAAAACCATTTATCAACTGGTATTTATTATGTGTTACCGATTAACAATAAAATTTACCTATCAGTTGGAGATGATATGGCTTACTGGTTTGGCTTTTTAAAAATAGAAGGTTTTAATACAAAGGGCCATGGATTTTTAAATTACCCTTCCGCTTCAATTGGTTATAAAACTAATAAAAACTTGCTCATCAGTTTTAAAGCTTCCACATCCATCAGCCTTTACTATAAGTCTGCCATCGGTACAGAATCTCTTTCTAACAGAAGTAATTTTTATAACGGAGAAAGTTTTACGCTTGGTTTTGAACAACCATTTTATGGTAAAAAACATTTAACACTCGCTTTTTCTGCCATTAATAATTATTTTAACTGGCAAACCTGGGCATTATTTTATAAAACCGATAGAAAAATATTTTATCCCCAAATCACAGTAGGGTTTATTTTATGAAAAAAATACTTATTATATTATACTTAGTTACAATATTTATTTCCTGCAAAAAGGAATACGAAGCTCCCGTTCCGGATACTTCAGGCTGGGATATTTTTAACTCATCCGATGTAAAACCATTATCACATGCCGCACAATCTGCTATGGAAGGTGTATATACTTTATCGCAGGGGCAAGAAACCTTCGGAAACTTAAGCGCCATTAAACTTAGTTATGTAGTAGCAATTAGTGATACCACTTTTAATATATCAGGTTTTTTTGGAAAGGATATTGCCTATTTTATTTGCACCGGCAAAAGGTTTAAGAATACCATCTTACTAAATGGATACTGGAGAAAAATGGTAAGTGCCGCCACCGGAATTATTCATTTAACTATTGCTGAAAACCAGGGTGCTCAAATTTTATTTTCCCAAAATCCAGTAGTTGCCAGCGGTGATGTTGTAATGCAAGGAACTTTTGGTTACGGTCAATCAAATCCCACCCTACCTATCTCCCTTACCTACACCAGAAAGTTACATATTGCTAATAATTTCAGGATAATGGCACATCGGTCAGGCGGAAGAACCTCCGATTTATTACCTGTTTCCGAAAACTCGGTGGCGATGATACAAAAAACAGCGGCATTTGGCTCAACCGGCATTGAAATAGATGTAAGGATGACCAGTGACGGTGTTCCCATTCTTTATCATGATAACACACTAAATCTTCGCGAGGTGCAAAAAAGCGGATTAGTTGGACCTATTAACAATTATACCTACAATCAATTGTCAACTTTTGTAAGGCTCATACATGGTGAAAAAATCCCTACGCTCCGGGAAGCTTTAAATACAGTAGTTTTTCAAACACCGTTAACTTTTGTATGGTTAGATACTAAATACACAGATTCGATGACCCTTATCCGTGCCATACAAAAAGAGTATTTAACATTAGCTGCCGCGGCAGGCAGGAAATTACAGATCGTAATTGGCTTGCCCACAACAGCATCGTACAATCTTTTTAAAACCTTACCCGATTATAAAAATGTGCCTTCCTTATTAGAACTTTCGCCAGATGATGTGCCCACAATTAATGCGATGGTTTGGGCACCAAGATTTACTTTAGGTCCGCAAAACGATTTAGTAGATCAAATTCATGGAGAAGGTAAATTGGCCTTTGTATGGACGCTCGATGTACCGGAATACATTGAAAAATTTATTAAAAATGGTCATTTTGACGCAATATTATCTAATTATCCATCCTGCGTTGCCTATAATTACTATGTACAAGAATAAAAAAATACTGATTATATTGCTAGTGCTTTTCGGTTGGATTACTTCCATCTCAGCGCAGTCTTCCAACAGTACAAAGATGAAAGTAAAAAGAAATTATACTTTAATTTTATACGCGGGTAGCGGACTGGCGCAGTATGTTGCCAATATTAATACACAACCAATTGGTTTACAAACTAATATAAAAAAAATTAACCTTTATGAAACCATACGTGTTATGTGGCATCCCAAATATCGGCTAAGTGTTGGGCTGGAGACGGGTTATACTAATTTTTATTCTTATACACTCTCAAATGCTGGTATTGTAGGAAAGGTTAAGTTAACTGCAGTACCATTACTGGTAGTGGTATCGGTAAAAATTGTAAAGCGGGTAAACATATTTGCAGGCTTTGGCTCCTATTTTTTAACAACACATTTAAATTATAATGGTCAACTTACATCACATGCGCAAAGCTTGGGCTCGAATTTTGCAATTAATTATGTACAACCCATTACTAAGAAATTAGGATTAGCAGTAGAGGCAAAATTTGTTGATGCCTTTCAGACAAAAGATTATATGCTTGCTGCGCAGTTGCAACTAGTCTGGCGATTTTTAGATTATTAAACAAAACACTATGAAACTCCGAACTTATTTGTTCATTATTTTACTTTTTTATCCAATTTTAAGTATTGCCCAAAATAATAAATCAGCTTTTCCCAATAACACCATCGATTTCATAAGTGATACCCAACAACCAATGTGGGTAGAAAAAATTGTTTTAAAATCAACCCATAATATAAAGGCAACAGCCTTACTTTTTGAAGACATTATTAAAACAAAGCCTGAAAGCCTTTATATGCTTGGCGATATTGTTTCCTTAGGCTACAGTAATCACAAATGGAAAAAGGTGGATAAATTTTTAAGCAGCTGCAGAAATGAAAATACCCTTGTTTGTGGCTTATTGGGAAACCATGATGTTATGGGAAGAAGAAAAAAAGGGGAGCGAAATTTCGATAAAAGGTTCCCGCAAAATATTCGTACAGGTTATATGTCAGTTACTGATTCTGTAGCTATAATTTTATTAAACTCTAATTTTAAAACACTATCTTCTACTGATAAGCAAATACAGGATAATTGGTACCAACAAATATTAAACACCCTGGATTCTAATGAAGCTATAAAAGCTGTGATTGTGACCTGCCATCATGCGCCTTTTTCAAACAGTAAAATTGTGGGATCTTCCGGTCCAGTTCAACAAAATTTTGTGATGCCCTATATAAATTCTAAAAAAGGCCAGTTATTTATTACGGGTCACTCTCATAATTTTGAACACTTTAATTTATTGGGTAAAGATTTTTTAGTAATAGGTGGCGGTGGGGGTTTGCACCAACCAATTAACACCTCCAATAAAAATCTGCCAGATTTAGCTGCTGCATATAAACCACTTTTTCATTATTTAAGTGTAAACAGGGTAGAAAATGTGTTAAAGGTCACTTCGCATTATTTAGATGAAAATTTTGCCGATTTCGAATCAGGACACACTTTTACAACAAATATATTGCATCCTGCATATAAAGATAATTTGACCTTATTAAGTGAAATAAAGCAAATCAATAATAACTAATCCTTGATAATAAAGTGTAGTGATATTTTTAGGAATCAAAAGATGGCTATTTTTAAATTACAGGATAATTTTATAGGATTAGGTAGATCATTCGCTAACCTGCTATTTTAAGCTGTTTTTTACCTTTTTAGATATAGGGCTTTAAAAACATAACTGTCATTAAATAACTTTGGGTAACAGTAAAAAACGCGACTATTTTTTAAGCGTTATAATTTGTAAGTGGTACTTTTTTAATTCAGCATCCCTTTTTTCTTTAGACCCTTCGCCTCCACAGCCGGCGGGCTGCGTAACTGCAACGCCGCCCATTGGCTTTTTTCAAAAAAAATAAGCTACGCATTTTTTATTGAATCCGCCCCAAGGCGGACCATACCCAATGAGGCGGCTTATGCAATTACTGGTGTTTTTAAAAGCAGTCTGCCAAGGTCATCATTTATTGAAAATGTATAATTTGCATTGATAAAATATAAAAACTGAGCACAAATAAGTCTGTGAATAAACATGTTTGAAGTAGACTTTTGTATTATCTAAAAGTTATACAGCTCACGCTATACTGCTTTTGCCAACTATCTATTTAATCTAATAAAACAATAAATCCCTGCAGGATGCTAATTTATAAAAAAAATCAAATTATCGACAGGGTATTAGATAGGTAGTATACTAATAAATTTTAAAAATTACAGTAGAAAAACTTACAAAAAGACTAATAATTTATAGGTAAACCAGCGGGAGGGATAGTAGTGCAAAGCCCGCATTGGGGTGCTTAAAATTAAAAGCTGCAGCCGCGGACTTGCAACGGATAGCCCGGTTACCCAAACGGACGCAGCGGGAGTTTGGGTAACCCGCCCACCAAATTTTTATTAGCAGATTTAAAATACTACAGGATGGTTAACCCTATTATTAAACCATTTCAAATGTAGCTAAGCCTGCAGTTAAACTGTTACTAAAGTTCTTCTTCGGTAGCGCTAACTATGGGCAGTTGCACATAAAAATTAGTCCCCTCCCCTTCTTTTGTCTCAAACCAGATATCGCCCTTGCTTTGTTCTACAATCCCTTTGCACATGGCCAAACCTAAGCCAGTACCGGATGTTTTGGTAGTAAAATTAGGGGTAAATATTTTAGACTGCATGGCAAGCGGAATACCATTTCCATTATCCCGGATGGTAACGAGGATGGTATCATTTTGCAGCCCTTCAATAATTTCTATGTGCGCCTTTTTATCGTCGGGCACCGCCTGAATAGCATTTTGAATAAGGTTGGTAAACAAACGATTAATATGCGTTTTATCCGCATTAATAAAAACCGGCTCTGCTAACTGAGTCCAAAGCATCAACACAGTTTCTTCCGCTGAATGTAATTGAATGATACTTCTTAAGGATTCATTTAAATCGAACACTTCATTTCTTGGGTTACCAATATTTGCAAATTGAGAAAACTGGGTAGCAATCTGGCTAAGGTGATCAATTTGCTCTACCAGTGTAGTAGCAACACTCCTGCTTAACTGGTTTATATTACCCGTATTATTATCAATGGCCTTCTGCAGGTATTGCAAACTTAGTTTCATAGGGGTGAGGGGATTTTTTATTTCGTGTGCCACCTGCCTTGCCATTTCTCTCCACGCGCCTTCCCGCTCACTTTTAGCAAGTGCGGCGGCACTACCATCGAGTTTTGCCACCATCTTATTGTATTCCATAACCAACTCTCCTATCTCATCATTTCTACTCCAAACAATGGCAGCATTTTCTTTACCCAAATTAACTTCCTTCATTTTATTACTGATGAAAGTAAAAGAGCGGGTGATACGGTTGGTGATAAAAAACGCAACGATACCTGCAATTAAAAATATAAAAGCATTTAAATTGATGATGGCCACTAAAAAATTGGATATCTCCTGCCGCAATTTTGATTGAGAAGTAAAATAAGGAATATTCAGGTAAGCATATTCTTTACCGGATTCATCAATTACAGGTACATAATTGCTCAGGTAATTAAGGCTGCCGATGGCCTCTTCTTTAAAAAATTGTATCTCCTTTAATTCGTGCAAATGGTAATAGGCGGTGGGATCCATCTTATAACTTACAATACCTTTATTATAGGGTAAGGGTAAAGAAGATACTTTAAGATTGCCATCCAAATCGTACATATTTACATCCACTGCATGCACTTCGGATATTCGGGTAATGATCTGTTCTAATTTTTGCCGGTAAGATTGATCATCAATAACAATATCATCAAAAACAACCAGGTCTTTTAAAGAATTACGTACCTCACTTTGCATGACATTGATTGTACGGCTTAATTTTTCCTTATTATTATTGTGATACCGATTTATAAAAAATAAAATGGTAGCAACCCCCACAACGATAAACGATAAAAGACTAATAAAAATGATGGTTCCATGCACCTGGTTTCGAATACTCATTTGCCAATGCGACTGTAATTTACCCCAATGTAAGCGGGAACGTACAATGGCATTACAAAACCAGAATATACCGGTAACAAATAAAAAGGCACAAAACAGGTAGGAGAAAAGGGTGATGGATTCGATAAAAAAATTATCTTCCTTAGCCATGATAACTACTTTATCGGGTCCGGCTTTATACCACAATTCGTAATAGCCCTTTTTTCTGAAGGTTTCAAAATCAGTTTTAGGAATTTGGTCGGCACGCAATTTCCATGGAAATGCATAATCGTTATGGTTACTTACCAATTGCAATTTGTTATAAATAGCGTAAGAATAGATGAGGGAATTTTCGATAGAATTATTGTATCCCCGTAAAAATAATTCGGGATAAAGTGCATCCGTTTTATATCTTTTTGGTGTAGCTAAAATAAATATGGAACCTAGCAGTTTATCGGAGGAGTCTATAATATTTCTTTTACTGATGTAGGTAAACCTATCGTAGGCAACATCATAATAAAACAGATCGGTAATTGCTGTGGGCTTACCCTGTGTTTTTAAAATAGTAGTAAGGGTATTATAATTGGTAGAATCAGGATTAAATAAAGGTTTCTCTGCATCATCAAAAGTATAGATTCGGGTATCGTATTTATTAAGGTACCCGCTAAAATTTTCATTGAGTAAACTATCTTTTAAAATTCTGTTGGAGTTTTCCTTTTTAAACCGGTAAAAAAGTGGTGCCAATGCCTCACTTCTAAAATCGGTAAGTACGGTATTCATTAAGCGTTCACTGGCAGGATCGGCTTTTGTGGCAAGTGTTTCTGCATAATATTTCCTTCGTTCCACTTCTTTTTTATCATTTTCAATGATAATAATGCTGGAAATAGATAAGGAAAAAAAGAAAAGCCAAAAAATTAAGCGGGAGCTGATTATCTGCGAAGCAAGTAAAAAGAAATTTTCGTTATTAAGCAGCAGCAGGTAAACCAGCATCCATATTAGCAAAATAAGATCGAAACCTATATTAGATTCATTGATGCGAATAGTTAATATAACCAACCCTACAATGGTTAGATAAAGCAGCATTACCAATTTGTTGGGCGGTAACAGTGGCTGCAATAAATACAGTATTACCTGTGTTAAAAAAAAATACCCGATAGCCACACAACCCAATACTATAAACCCTACTACACTATAAATATTTAAGGTAAAAAAATTAATTACATCAAAAGAAATTTGCGAATCGGCCACCATTGAAAGTATAATATGTCCGCTTACTAAAGTGGTAATAATTAAGCCAGCGATGCCAAGGATTGTTGCGATCCACTTTAAAACCGGTCGTTTAATTGAAATAATGATATTTTTTTCCTGAATATAGTGCCTTACAAATAGCAGTAACCATAAAAAAAGAACAGCATTAATTAGGAGATCACCCAAGGAACGCAGCACAATATTGCTGCCATAAATGGTAGGGTCAAACAATTCAAACTGGCGTAGATTTAGTGGGATGGGCAAATAATAACTGGTGATTCTAACCAACAATATAAAGCTTGCCAGAAAAGTAACGCCTTTATAAAAGCTTCGATGAACCAGATAAGAAGCCAAAATATGCACCAATAAAAACAATACTAATACGGAAAGCAGGCGAAATATTGAAGCAGGTAAAGTATCGTGAGGAATGGTGATAACCACATTTTGAATTAAGGAAAAAAGAAAATTTCCTTCTTTGGAAAAGATTGAATTTGAATTTGGCAATAAGGAAATAGTGAAATTACTGGCAAGATGATCGCCAATTGCAAATGTATTTTCAAGGTATTCATTGGTTATAGCATAATTCCATTTAATGGGAATAAGAGCAATGGCCGTAAAACCATTTAATTCATTTTTTCTCCACACATAAAAACCATTTGGCAATTGTATAAAACCGGTTTTACCTTGCATAGCAGCAACGTTAGCGGTTGGATCAACAAGCTGGGTGCTCCAAAATAAAGGTTGGTAAGTTGCAGAATCCTTTTTACTTAAAATGAACAGGAAATAATTTTTCTCAGTAATGCGTTGCAAAGAAATTTCTGAATATCGTTTAGTGGCGAGTCTGCTGATTAAAGCCGTATCTTTTATAAGCCCATCAATTTCATTTTCCTGCAGGCGTACATAATTACTCATCAATTTTTGCAGCGTATGCGGAGAAGAGTTCCCACTCCAGTAATTATCCACTATAAACGACAAGGTAATAAGCCATGCCGCAGTTACCAGCAGATAACTGTTTTTAAAAAACCTGCTTTTAAAAGATTGATTGTTTTGCAATTAGCTGCTTTTTAATAGGTGCCGTTATTAAAATTATTGTTGCTTTTTTATTTTATTCCAGATCGCATCCATTTCTTCCAGCGACATATCTTGTAATGCTTTTCCGGTGGCTGAAGCTTCGGCTTCCATTTTATTAAAACGGCTTATGAACTTTTTGTTGGTACGTTCCAATGCATTTTCTGCGTCTAACTGCAAAAACCTTGCAAAGTTTATCAGCGAGAAAAATACATCTCCCAATTCATCTTCCATATGCTCCCGGTTACCGGATGCAATGGCTTCAAAAAGTTCCAGTTTTTCTTCTTCAACTTTTTCCCAAACCTGTTCTTTTGTTTCCCATTCAAAGCCTACCTGTTTGGCTTTTTCCTGTAAGCGCATAGCCTTAATGGTAGCGGGCAAGGCCTTAGGAACCCCGGCTAAAATTGATTTTTTGCCTTCTTTTAATTTTAATTTTTCCCAGTTTCGTTTTACATCTTCCTCATCTTTAACAATTACATCGCCATAAATATGCGGATGCCTGAATATAAGTTTTTCGCAAACTCCATTTATAACTTCGTCAAGCGTAAATTGTTGTTTTTCGGTGGCAATTTTAGCATAAAATACAATGTGCAATAAAATATCGCCCAATTCTTCCTTAATACCTTTCCAATCATTATCGGTAATGGCATCTGTAAGTTCGTAAGTTTCTTCAATGGTAAGTTGCCGTAAGGTTTGAATGGTTTGTTTTTTATCCCATGGACATTTTTCCCTAAGTTCGCTCATAATATTCACTAATCGATCGAAGGCATTTTCTGTTTGCATAAACGAGTAAATTAAATTTGAAAAGCAGTAAAAAGTAGCATAGCAATTGCCAATACGCTGATAACGATAACCATTGCCATATTTATTAACAGATATTTTATTATTGTTTTAGTGCGGCCCTGCAAGTAAAAATTACGCATAGCTTTATACAGGTAAAACATTATACCAAACCTAATTAAAATAGCTATCCATTTAAAAATAACCAACTGGTATATTTGTTCTAAATAACTACTGGCAAAGGTGGCAAGTAATAAAATAAATACCGCACAATATAGGTGAATGCTAAAAATAAGGTGATCAACGTAAAAAAATTGTTTTTGTCGCAGGTATAACACTTTGAGCGTCATTCCAAAAAAAGGTAAAGACAAAAACAATATTTGCGGAAACCCGTGTTTGAATTTATGAATTATTTGGTCCATAATTTTTGAATAGTTTCCATCATACTTTATTTTAGCCAATAATATTTTTTGCTGAATTTTGTTATACAACCAGCTATCCCGTTGCGTTTGCGGTAATTTCTGCTGCAAAGAATCATACGCTTTTTTAGTAGAATATTTATTACCTATAGCTACAATAAAACCATCGCCAAAGGAATTATTAATGCTATCTGCGGCAGATGAATTTTTTTGCAGATAGTCAATCGTATTTTTTAACAGAAAGATCTGATGGTTTACATTCGCCGAAACTGCGGAATCGGGTGATATTGACAAAGAATTTTTTAGACTGGTAATTTTTTTATTTAACTTTTCTGCAACTTCTTGCGATGTTGCAGGCTTATCGTAATTTTCAGCTTCATCCTTTTGAATAAAAGAAAAAAAGATCAAAAAAAATAAGGCATTTGTAAAAATATATAACCTGATAGGGTTTAAAAAGTTGTTTCTTCTGCCGAGCGTATATTGTAAAGTTAAAAATCCGGGTTTAGTGATTAGCAATTTTATGGTGCTGAAAAATTTGCCGTCAAAATGAGTAATATCCTGAAAAAAATGATTTAACAAATGGCCGAAAGATTCCTTTGGCTGATTATTTTCCTGCCCGCAAATATGACAGTACCTTCCCTGAACTTCAGCATTACAATTAAGACAATTTTTTTCTTTTCTCTGTTTTGTATGACTCACTACTAAGAATTTTGATAAAAATAAATCAAAAAAGATTGGTTCAATCATTCAGTAGAAATGGAGTTTCGAAATAACTGATTTTGAGCAGGTATTAATTTCAATTAAGTAAAAAATAATTTTAAACAAGTTTATTTAATTTCACGCAGTTTTATACTGCAATAACAGATTCGTTACTTATAAACAACTCTAATTTAAAACAACGTAACAATAAAGGGAACAAGTAAAGCCTCCATTAAGAATTATATTATAGGATTAGGTAGCTCATTCGCAAACTGCTATTTTAAGCTGCCTTTTACCTTTATAAATTACGCTGGTTAAAAAAACTAACATTAAGTAACTTTGGTTAACATTAAAACCTGCCTATTTCTTAAGCTTTGTAATTTGTAAGCGGCATTTTTTTAATTCTGAACCAGTTTTTCCTTTATACCCTTCGCCTCCACAGCCGGCGGGCTGCGTAACTGCAACGCCGCTCCATTGGCTTCTTTCAAAAAAATAAGCTGCGCATTTTTTATTGAAT
>JAYTHI010000274.1:0-3320 GCA_043732685.1 Ferruginibacter sp.
GCAGCAATTAAATTATCTGCAACAATGGCCACTTATTTACAAAATAGTGTATCAATTTCGGGTAAATGGTTGCCCTTTGTCTCTTTTGCAATCGTATTTTTGGTAGTGGTTTTATTGGTAAATATTGGGGGCAAATTACTTCAAAAAACGTTTGAATTCGCAATGCTTGGCTGGTTAAATCGATTGGGGGGTATTATATTGTATATTATTTTATACCTTATTATATTCAGCATATTTTTATTTTATACCCAAAAAATTCATTTGTTTTCAGCAGCAACCATTCAGGCTTCTAAAACATATGAATACCTATTGCCGTGGGGACCAAAAGTAATGGAACAATTAGGCAAGTTTATACCAATTTTTAAAGATATGTTTACTCAATTAGGTGACTATTTTCAAAGTGTGTCGCCCCAAACCCCTCATTAATTTGAGGCATTATTTTATTTAATGTAATTTTAGCCCGATTCGCTATTTTGGCGGTTGGTCATAATGACTGCATTTATTATTAGTTACAAATGACTTACGAAATTAAACAAGACGGAAAATTTAAATATATAGAAGTAGGCGAAGGCGAGCCGCTATTATTACTTCATGGCCTTTTTGGAGAGTTAAGCAATTTTGGGGAGCTTATAGAATTTTTCAGACACACAAACCAAGTTATTGTACCCTTGCTCCCTTTGCTGGAGCTCGATCTTTTGCATACTTCTGTAAGTGGATTAGAAAAGTTTGTATTTAGATTTATTGAACATCGTAACTATAATAAAATTAATCTGTTAGGTAATTCTTTAGGTGGTCATGTTGCGCTATTACACATTCTTAAACACCCCGAACGAATAAAGTCGCTTATTTTAACAGGCAGCTCGGGCCTGTTCGAAAACGGAATGGGCGACACCTACCCAAAAAGAGGTGATAAAGATTATATCCGTAAAAAAACCGAATTAACCTTTTATGATCCGGCAATGGCCACAGACGAATTGGTAAACGAGGTTTTTGAAATTACAAATAATCGTATTAAAGTAATTAAAATAATAGCCCTTGCTAAAAGTGCCATACGCAATAACCTTGGCGAAGAACTAAACGAAATTAAACAACCAACTTGCCTGATATGGGGTAATAATGACAGTATTACACCACCATTTGTTGGTAAAGAATTTCAGCGCCTTATCCCAAATAGTGAATTGCACCTCATAGATAAATGCGGACATGCTCCAATGATGGAGGTGCCAATTGAATTTAATAAAATATTAGCAGCATTTTTAGCGAAACAACAGGCGCCTTTTGCAACAGTTTAACAGTTTTAATTGTTTTATACTTTAAACAGTAACGGTATCGTTATTGTCATAGAAACACAATTGACATTATATGCTCACTGTAGACTTAATTAATAATAACATTCCCCGGCTTCAGCTTCAGGATACTGTTAGCAAGGCGTTGCGGCTAATCAATGATTTTAGGGTAACCCATTTACCGGTGGTTTCTGCAGATAAATACCTGGGTATGATCAGCGAAAATGATCTGCTTGATCATGATGACATTAAATCTACCATCGAAGGTTTACAGGAAGATTTTATGCTTGACGCTGTTAAAGGAAATGTTCATTTTTTAAACGCTATCAATTACAGTAACCAGTTTGAAACTACCATTGTACCCATTGTTAATTTGGCCAATGAGTTTATGGGGGTAATAACGCTGGCAGATCTGTTAAAAACGGTAGGTAATTTTGCCGGTGCAAACGAAATTGGCGGTATCATTGTTTTGGAAATGGAAAGAACAAAATTTGCAGTTTCTGAATTGAGCAGGATTGTAGAAGGTAACGATGCAACCATATTACATTTAAATACAGTTACTAACGCAGATACCGGACTGCTTGCAGTTACCCTTCATTTAAATAAAAAGGAAATCAGTTCAATAGTTGCTGCTTTTGAAAGATATGATTACGATATTGTATATGAGTATGGGGATGAAAAATTTGAAAATAATATCGATACTAATTATCGCCACCTGATGAATTACCTGGATATTTAGTTGCTCTGCATCAATTTTTAAAATTAAATTAAGCATTTATAAAAGCGGTAAATGCCAGCACAATACAGGTTATTTACTACACTTAATTATAGCTTACCTTGCGCAACTTGTAAAATGGTATTTTAATCCCAATAACATATTTAATAAATTTAATGGTGTTATCAAAATTTCTATTTCTCTTTTAATGATTTATTCTAAAAAAATATACTCCTTCCTATTTTTTTTAATGCCGCTATCTGTAATTGGTCAAAATTTAGATAGTTTATTTCAAATAAATAAATTCCCTTCTGCAATAATTGCTGATTCTGCAATAAAATTACAAATACACCAAATTAGGGTGACAGGAAATAAAAAAACAAAACTTCCGGTAATTCTTAGAGAGCTCCAATTTTCAACCGGTGATTCTATTTCCGCTTCAAAACTTTTGAAAGAAATTGAACTGGCAAGACAGCAGGTATACAATACCACATTATTTAATACAGTACTGATTGAAACACTGCAAATTTCTTCCACCAGCGTGGATATTTTAGTTACCGTAAAAGAGCGCTGGTATATTTATCCGCTACCGCAATTTCAACCGGTTGATAGAAACTTAAATGAATGGCTGGTAAAATATCGGGCCGATTTTTCGAGAATTAAATATGGTGTTAAGTTTGTTGATTATAATTTAACCGGTAACAGAGATATATTAAAAATTTATTTACTTAACGGTTACACCCGAAATATATCCTTTACCTATGCCCAACCATTTAGTAGTAAAGCCTTGTTGGAAGGTTTTGTATTTGGTGCCGGCTATGCGCAAAGCAGGGAAGTTGGCTATCAAACATCCTACAACAACAAGCTATTATTTTATAAAAATGGAAATTTTGTAAACAGTAACTTATTTATAAATGCAGGATATAGCTTTAGAAGAGCTATTAAAACAAGGCATTTTTTTAACCTCACGTTTACCCGTGCCGGCATAAACGATTCAATAGCTGCCCTGCCGTATAATCCAAATTATTTTAAAGACGGCGCCGTTAAAAGATTAATTGTAGACCTTAGCTATACCTACCGCTATGCCGGTGCAGATAATATTATTTACCCGCTTGTGGGATCAACCTGCTTTGCCACCCTCAGTAAACGGGGCCTTGGTTTTACCGGAGGCATCAATATGTTTTATGTTGAAGGCGCTTACAATAAATATATAAACCTTAAAAATAACTGGTATGGCAGCATGCAATTATCAGGAAAAATAAAATTACCGTTCGATCAACCTTATTTTAACCAGAAAGCATTGGGCTATGGCGATGCCA
>JAYTHI010000275.1:0-10802 GCA_043732685.1 Ferruginibacter sp.
CACGTAGTTCTTTTGATAAGTGATTAAATTCTACCAAAGATATCAGCGCAGCACAAGCGCCACCCATACCATTAAACAAACTCACCATTTCAGGCATGGAAGTCATTTTAACTTTTTTGGCAGCAAGCGTACCCACAATACCGCCAATTAGTAACCCTGCAAAGATCCATTGAAGGTTATGCAGATTTTGGTTCGTTTCTGCATTGCGGTATAAAAAAATGGTACCTAAAATTGCGATAGACATTCCCAGAGCAGCCACCCTATTGCCTTTGCGTGCCGATGCCGGGCTCGACAACATTTTGAGCCCGATAATAAATGTAACGGAGCCAAATAAATAACAAACCGTGAGTAAGTGTAACCCCATATAATAAATTGTAAAAATGTGTTTTAATAATTGTTTATTGTAATCAATGACAGTTTATGCCGCTAACTTTTTTTCTTTTTAAACATTTCCAACATTCTGTCGGTAACCACAAAACCACCCACTACGTTAATGGTACCTAAAATAACCGCTAAAAATCCCAATACCAACGCAGGGTAATTATTGGTTTCGGCCTTTCCCATAACAATGATGGCCCCTATTACTACCACACCGTGTATGGCGTTTGCACCACTCATTAAAGGGGTGTGTAAAACGCTGGGTACTCTTCCAATAATTTCAATTCCAACAAATACCATCAGAATAACGATGTAAATAATTTGCTGATTTGCCGAAATAAAACCTAAAATATTTTCCATGAAAACAAAATTATCGAAGTAAAAAAATATAGTCCTTTATCTTAAAAATGTTAATTTAATGCTGCTGGCTAAAAGGGTTGGTGGCTTTACTAAATCCTTTCACCTGTCTTTTGCTACCCGACCAAAATTTTTGTACCCATTAACAAAAACGCACTACTTGCTACTGCTAAAAATTCACACCACTTTTTTTAAAACGAGTTATGAAAAATACCGAACGATATTTAATAATTTCCTCTTTTAAAAAGTTTTTCAATTCAAACAACTAGTAGCTCGATTGTTTTAAAATAATAACAACAGCAAGTGCTTATAAGTTTTTAACACGCTCATTTGTAATTTGCTTTGCGTGTGCAATACAACTACCTTTTACCAGATCATCTTCAAAATTTAAACGGAGTTGTCCCTCTTTAATGATTAATTGTAAAAAATTAAGTACATTTTTACCGTATAATTTACTCGCATCAGAGGGCATTGTACCCGGTAACCTGGATGCACCTACAATGCTTACACCATTCTGTATAATTGTCGTATCGTCTTTTGTAAGTTCTGTATTTCCGCCTGTAGCTGCGGCCATATCAATGATGATGGAACCACTTTTCATGGCATTTATCATGGTTGCAGATATCAATACCGGTGCAGGTTTGCCTGGTATTTGAGCTGTTGTTATAATAATATCGGCTTTGGCTACACTCTCTGCAATTTTTGCTTTTTGACGTTCCAAAAATTCTACACTCTGCTCCACTGCATAGCCGCCTGCTTTACTGGCATCAGCAGCACCTTCAACTTCAATAAATTTTGCACCAAGGCTCATCACCTCTTCTTTAACAGCAGGCCTGGTATCAAAAACTTCTACAACGGCACCCAATCTTTTACTGGTAGCAATGGCCTGCAGACCGGCAACCCCGGCACCAAGAATCAACATTTTAGCAGGCGGAATACTACCTGCTGCCGTCATAAACATGGGGAAATATTTAGGAAATAAATTGGCCGCCGTAAGCACCGCTTTATAACCGGCTATATTAGCCTGACTGCTCAACACATCCATTGTTTGTGCGCGGGTAGTACGCGGCAGCATATCCATACTAAAAACCGTAAGACCTTTTGCGGCCCATTCTTTTATTTCGGCAAAAGTAAACAGCGGTTGATAGATACCGGTAACTACGGTACCCTCTTTTATAAGCTCAATATCAGTAGCAGAAAAATTATTGATGGATAAAATAATTGCTGATGTTCTTAAAATTTCGTCACGGGTGGCAATGGCAGCACCAGTTTCAATATATTTTGCGTTATCTGCATAAGCCGTTAGACCGGCACCATCTTCTATTAAGACAGTCAGATTCCATTTTTTTAAAATGGTAACATGTTCCGGTAGTATTGAAACCCTGGTTTCAGGATATGATTCTTTTAAAATGCCAATTACCATAATAAATTAATTAAGCTAAAGATAGTAAATAATCAATAGGCTATTTTGAAGTGTTGTTTAACTTTTACATCCTGGTTAAGGTATATGATACCTATAAAAAAAAGATCTATAGAAATAGTTACCGCAGGATGTTGCAGTATAATTGCCCATGCTGCCTCCATTTCTTCGCTCCAATGAATATCATCAAAAACCAAAATACTATTATTTTCTGCAACAGCCAGCAACTGCTCAAAATATTGCAGGGTCGGTATTTTGCGATGGTTACCATCAATAAAAGCAAAGTCAATTTTTTTAACAGCTGCTAATAATGGGGGCAACGTTTCTTGAAATGCTCCTTGCAATAGCGTGACATTTTGCAAGCCTAAATGTTTAAAATTATTCTTAGCGATGTCGGCAATATTTTTAGAACCTTCACAGGTAAATACCTTGGCCGCCCTATTACCACTGGCTAAATAGGCGGTGGTTATACCCAATGAAGTACCTAATTCCAACAACACTTCGGGTTGGTAATATTTAACCATCCTGAATAATAGTTGTGCGTATTTTTTTGGCTTTAGTGACGACTTTGCAATGGCCTTTACCGCACGCCTGTTTGATTTTATACTGCCCGAACCTGCACCAAAATCTTCCACCTCAATGATGGTTTCGTTTTTGGTTAAAATTTGTCTTTGTGCTTCAATTTCTTCCGCAGCAGGGTATTTTTTTTTATCCGTCAGCACATTTTTTATAAAATTATATACCAGGGGAGAATGTATACCATGCCCTTTTCCATTGGAAGCAGTAAAGTAATAATGAAGATATTTTGTTGATAGTTGAAATGCAGTGTACAAAGAGAGTTATAAGTTATAAGTTATGAGTTATAAGTGTTTGCATCGAAAAGTTTTTTTTATTGGTTATATTCCAATTTTTTAGAATTTTTTATTTTGTAGAATTTCGTTTTATCTTTTTAATTCTATATCTTTTTTTTCCACAATTGAAAGCTATACGCGTAGGCATGCTTTTCATCTATTTCAAAATCCTCATTACTAAATAGTGCCCATTTATCTGCTGCTATTTCCGGAAAAAAAGTATCTCCTTCCAATTCGGCATGTACCCTGGTTATGTATATCTCATCAGCCAAATCCATTGATTGTTTATATATTTCACCACCCCCAAGTATAAAGACCTGTTTGCTGTTTGTTGTTGCTGCTTTACTTATTCCATCTTCTATAGTAGCTGCAGTAATTACTGTTGGTGCAGCCCAATCCGGTTTATTTGTTACCACAATATTAGTACGCCCGGGTAAGGGTTTATTTACCGATTCAAAAGTTTTTCTGCCCATAATTACCGGAAATCCCCAGGTGGTATTTTTAAAGAATTTCAGGTCGTTTGGTAAGTTCCAGAGCAGCTGGTTATTTTTTCCTATGGCATTATTTTCAGCAGCGGCTACTATTATTGAAATTAGAGGCCTTTTAATTGTAGAATCTTGATTTTCGTTTGCCATTGCAGGTGCTATCATAAAACAATTATTTTATTATCGGTAATAATTTAAATAGAACGGGTAACCTCACCGGAACAAAGGCTACAAACACTTTAATTTTTTATTGGTTCAATAATTTTATGGCATCAACCCTATCAATGCAACTCTAAATGGCCACCGGAGCTTTAATACCGGGATGGGCCTGGTAATTTACCAACTCAAAGTCTTCAAAACTAAAATCAAAGATATCTTTTACCAAGGGGTTTATTTTTATAGTTGGTAACGGGAACGGTTGCCTGCTTAATTGCAATGCAGCCTGCTCCACATGGTTGTTGTAAAGGTGCACATCGCCGAAAGAATGAATAAATTCATCGGGCTCCATATCACAAACCTGTGCTATCATAAGGGTAAGTAGAGCGTAGGAGGCAATATTAAAGGGTACGCCTAAAAAAATATCGGCACTGCGCTGGTACAATTGGCAGGAGAGATTACCTTTTATATTTCTTGCTTTTTGATCTTCTGTTGGCGGCTTTACATAAAATTGAAATAAGCAATGACAAGGCATTAATTTCATCTTAGGTAAATCTGCCACATTCCAGGCGCTGATGATCATTCGCCTGCTATCAGGATTTGTTTTTAGTTGATGAATTAAATCCTTAACCTGATCAAATTCTACACCATCTGCCCCTTGCCAGCTGCGCCATTGTTTGCCGTAAACCGGACCAAGGTCACCGTTTTCATCTGCCCATTCATCCCATATTTTAACCTGATGTTCTTTTAAATAATCAATATTGGTATCCCCTTTTAAAAACCACAACAACTCATATATAATACTTTTTATATGAACTTTTTTGGTAGTTACCATCGGAAAGCCCTCATTTAAATTAAACCTCATTTGGTAACCAAACAAACTACGTGTACCGGTGCCGGTACGATCGCTTTTAGCTGTACCCGTATCAATAATGTGCTTTAAAAGCTGTAAATATTGCTGCATGAGTGCAAGTTAAGTCCTAACTACCGAAGGGTAAAAAATTGAGCCCCTTTTTTAAGCTTAAAATTATATGGATTGATTTTACGAATTTTGAGAAAAATTTTTAACCACAACCATTAAATCAATGCATATTTCCGTTAGAAAAGCAGTAAAAAAAGATTGCCATCGTATGATGGAATTGGTACAGGAATTGGCAGTTTTTGAAAAAGCACCGAATGAGGTAACCGTCGATTTTAATCATTTTGTTGATAGTGGTTTTGGCCAAAATCCGGTATGGTGGGCTTTTGTAGCTACCACAAAATCTGCTGAAGGACAAGAAACCGTACAAGCATTTGCCCTCTATTATGTTAGATACAGCACCTGGAAAGGGCAACGCATGTACCTTGAAGACCTGATTGTTACGGAACAGTTTCGCGGACAAGGAATGGGACAATTATTGTTTGATACATTAATTGAAGCCGCTAAAGAAAATAAGTTCCAAGGCATTAGCTGGCAGGTATTGGATTGGAATGAGCCTGCTATTAAATTTTACAAAAAATTGGATGGAGTAATTTTTGAAGAGGAATGGGTTAATTGCAGCATGGTTGTATGATCATTTATATATTACCGGCCATTAGCAGCCTAAAAAATAATTAAATAGGCTTATTAAAATTTTAGAGGATAACGTGGGTTATTATAAAAATTAGGAAGAAGTGTTTAGCCTTTCAATAATTTAATTGTTGAAAGCTTAGTTTTGCAGCTCAATAATTCAAACCTTTTAAATTGTATTTATGGCATATAAAATCACCATGGGCGAAGATGGAAAACTGGTAGTTCCTAACAACCCCACTATCCCTTTTATTATAGGTGATGGTATTGGTCCGGATATTTGGGCAGCAGCAGTTAGGGTTTTTGACGCCGCAATTGCCAAGGCCTACAAAGGCGAAAAAAAAATTGAATGGCTGGAAGTGCTTGCCGGCGAAAAAGCATTTAATGAAACCGGCAGCTGGATGCCGGAAGCTACCATGGATGCCTTTAAAGAATATTTATTATCCATAAAAGGTCCGCTTACTACACCTGTTGGGGGAGGTATGCGCAGTTTAAATGTAGCCTTAAGGCAGGAGCTTGATTTATATGTTTGCTTACGCCCGGTAAAATATTTTGAAGGTGTGCCCTCCCCCATGTGGCAGCCCGAAAAAGTTAGCATGACCATTTTCAGAGAAAATACGGAAGATATTTATGCAGGTATTGAATACATGACTGGTACACCGGAAGCCAAAAAATTACTCAATTTTTTGATTAATGAAATGGGTGTTAAAAATATCCGGTTTCCAAACACTACCTCATTAGGAATTAAGCCGGTAAGTAAAGAAGGCAGCGAAAGATTGATACGCTCTGCCTTTGAATTTGCGATTTTAAATAAATTACCATCCGTTACCATTGTGCACAAAGGCAATATCATGAAGTTTACAGAAGGCGCCTTTAAAAATTGGGGATACGAGTTGGCAGAAAGAGAATTTGGCGGCAGTGTGTACACCTGGAATCAATGGGAACGCACCAAAAAAGAAAGTGGCGAAGCGGTAGCCAATGAAGAGATGAAACTAAGTGCTATTGGCGGAAAAGTAATAATTAAGGATGCCATTGCTGATAATTTTTTACAACAGGCTTTGCTGGCACCGCAGGATTATTCTGTAATTGCCACCCTTAATTTAAATGGCGATTATATTAGTGATGCATTGGCAGCGCAGGTGGGCGGTATTGGTATTGCGCCCGGTGCAAATATAAATTACCTAACCGGACACGCAGTTTTTGAAGCTACACATGGCACGGCACCTCGTTTTGCTAACACCAATACCATGAACCCTTCAAGCGTTATTTTGAGTGGAGTTATGATGCTGGAGTACATGGGCTGGCGCGATGCGGCAGAACTAATAACCAATTCAGTAGGCAAAACAATCCGTAATAAAATGGTAACGATTGACTTTTATAACCTGATGAAAGAAGGCACCCTGCTCAAAACGAGTGAGTTTGGGGATGCGGTTATCAAGAATTTGTAATGTGTATAGATTTTGATATATTTGTGTATAGAAAATTTTATTTTTATGAGAACGAATATTGAAATTGATGATAAGCTTTTAGAAGAAGTAATGAAATATACTGGAATAAAAAGTAAAAAAGATATTGTAAACCATGCTTTGGAAGAGTTGCTAAAAATGCAAAAGAGGCAAGGTCTAAAAGCATTACAAGGTAAAGTTAAATGGGAAGGTGACTTGGAAAAAATGAGAACATATGATAAATGGGAGGGTCGTTGATACAAGTGTTTGGGTAGATTACTTAAAACTAAAAGCTGTTGCACAAACGGTTTTAATTAATTCTTTTATGGATAAAAATGAATTAGTAACACTTCCGGTAATATTACAGGAGGTGTTGCAGGGAATTAGAGAAGAAACCCTTTTTGAAACAGTAAAAGCTGCATTTTTATCATTTAAAAAAATTGAATACAATAGTTTTGATGCCGCTCTGCATGCAGCATCTTTATTTAGATTCCTAAGAAGTAAAGGAGCTACTATCCGAAAACCAAACGACTGTCTTATCGCATGTATTTGCATTGAAAATAATTTTCAATTGCTTCACAACGACAGGGATTTTGATAACATTGCAAAACACACTTCACTTAAAATTTATAAATAAATAATGGCTAAAATTAAAGTACTAAATCCCGTTGTAGAGTTGGATGGCGATGAGATGACAAGGATCATCTGGAAATTTATTAAGGACAAATTAATTCTTCCCTACCTGGAGTTGGACATTAAATATTACGATTTGGGAATGGAATACCGCGATGAAACAAATGACCAGGTTACCATTGATGCAGCAAATGCCATCAAAGAATTTGGTGTGGGTATTAAGTGTGCAACCATTACACCTGATGAAGACAGGGTAAAAGAATTTAAGTTAAAACAAATGTGGAAATCACCAAACGGAACTATCCGCAATATATTGGATGGTACTGTTTTTCGTGAGCCCATTGTTATGCAGAATGTACCCCGTTTGGTAACCAACTGGACAGCTCCAATCATTGTTGGCCGCCATGCATTTGGAGATCAATATCGTGCAACCGATGCCGTTATTAAAGGAAAAGGGAAATTAACCATGACCTTTACACCTGAAGATGGTAGTGCTCCTCAGGTTTTTGAAGTGTATAATTATAAAGGTGATGGTGTTGCTTTAAGTATGTACAATACCGATGAAAGTATTTTTGGCTTTGCAAGAAGCTGTTTTAATATGGCACTTACTAAAAAATGGCCCCTTTATCTTTCAACAAAAAATACCATCTTAAAAAAATATGACGGTAGGTTTAAAGATATTTTTGAAGAAGTTTATCAAAATGAATTTAAAGCTGCTTACACCACGGCAGGTATCACTTACGAGCATCGTCTTATCGATGATATGGTAGCCAGCGCCTTAAAATGGAATGGCAATTTTGTATGGGCCTGTAAAAATTACGATGGTGACGTACAAAGCGATACTGTTGCCCAAGGTTTTGGTTCTTTAGGTTTAATGACTTCTGTTTTAATTACACCCGATGGAAAAACCATGGAAGCGGAAGCTGCTCATGGCACCGTAACCCGCCACTATCGCGAACACCAGGCAGGTAAACCAACTTCTACTAACCCCATTGCATCTATTTTTGCCTGGACAAGAGGTTTGGAATTCAGGGGGAAAGTTGATGGTAACCAACCACTCATAGATTTTTGTCAGGCTTTAGAGGCCGTTTGTGTTGAAACGGTTGAAAGTGGAAAAATGACCAAGGATTTGGCTGTATGTATACATGGAAACAAAGTGAAACATGGCGAACATTACTTGTACACAGAAGAATTTTTAGATGCCATTGATGAAAATTTAAAAAAGAAAGTAGGTTTATAAATTTTAAAAGTACACCTGATTGGTAATATATCTAAAGAGATTTTGCACTAAAACAATAAAAAACGCTTCAAATATTGAAGCGTTTTTTATTGGCATTAATGCTGTAACTGCTTTTGTTTAAAGCAGCATTAATTACTTTAAAATCAATATCAAAATTAATATTATAATAATGATCGCACCTACAGAAAGATAAACACGCTTATCCAACCCATCAGCCTTGTGTTTCATTTCTTTTAGCTCTTTTTTTAATTCTTTTTTCTCGCCGGCAGAAAGATTGGTTTTATCCATATTCTGAATTTCCGTTACCCTGCTAATAATATCGCTTAACAATCGCGCATCTGTTACACCATCTGCAGGGGTACTAATTTTTACTGCCGCAGTAGATGGCATTGAAAATGTGATAACCATCGCCATCATTATTACTGCCATTCGTACTAATTTCCTTGTCATTTTTTTGAAGTTTAGAGTGATAAATAAATATTTAATTTTCGAGTTGAAATTTGATCGGTAAAGTGTACCTGGTCTTTACATTTTTTCCTTTTATTTTTCCCGGCATCCAGACAGGCATTTTATCAAATACACGCAGTGCTTCCTTTTCTATTCCGTAACCAATATTTTTATTCATCACCTTTGGTGCATATATTTTTCCTTTTTCATCTACGGCAAAATTTAGTAAAACCGTTCCTTCAGCATTGTTATCGGTAGCTTCCTGAGGATATTGAATATTTTTTTCAAAGAAATTTTCAAGTGCTTTTTCTCCCCCATTAAAAGATGGTAATACTTCGGTATTTGCATAAAAACCTTCCTTATCAGCCGTTAAATTTCCTGTATGAACAGGCGTATTTTGTTCCAAACTTATCCTGCCTTTTTTAGCTTTTTTAACAGCATCGGTTTTGCCTGTAACCTTAGCAACAGAATCCGTATTAATTTTACCAGTGGCAGTTTTAATCTTTGAACTGTCTTTTACCAAATTGATATTTTTAGTAGAATCGGTAACCACATCTCCGGTTGTATTGGCATCTATTCCATTTTTAACCATTAAAGAACTATCTGTTCCTGCAATATTGCCCGCATCTTCGCTATTTTTTTTATTATTACATCCTACAATCATGCAAACAACTAAGGCTGTATAACATATTTTATATTTCATAATATCAAATTGTGTTTGGTAATTTTTAGAGTTTTCAAATAAGATGCCTGAAATGGCAAAACTGATTTTATATAGTTATTTAAAATTTTAATACATAACTGTAAGATATCCGTCAGCCGGCATACCACGAATTGAGGAATAAAATCAACAGCCGGTCTTGCAAAAAGATAGTTAGACAGCTAAGCAGTATATTTGCATTGAAGAATTTCGATATGAACAAAAAAGGAAAAGTATTAATGGCCATGAGTGGGGGAATTGACAGTACCGTTGCCGCGCTAATGCTACATAAAGAAGGGTATGATGTTGTAGGTATAACTATGAAAACATGGGATTATTCTACAAGTGGTGGTGCTACCGGCAAAAAGGAAACAGGCTGTTGTAATTTAGAAAGTTTTAATGATGCCAGGCAAGCCGCGGTTCAACATGGATTTCCGCATTTTATATTGGACATCAGAGAAGAATTTGGTGATTTTGTAATTGATAATTTTATAGAAGAATATATCGCAGGCAGAACCCCAAACCCCTGCGTAATGTGCAATACCCATATTAAATGGCGTGCATTGCTTAAAAGAGCCGATGCCCTGGGATGCGATTTTATTGCTACCGGTCATTATGCACAAGTTCATCAACATACAAATGGCAGGTATTTTTTACGCAAAGGAATTGATGAAACCAAGGACCAGAGTTATGCACTATGGGGATTACAACAAGATTTATTAAGCAGAACCTTATTACCCCTTGGCACTTATCGTAAAACCGAAATACGGCAGATGGCCCATGATTTTGGATACCCCGAATTGGCAAAAAAAGCAGAAAGTTATGAAATTTGTTTTGTGCCTGACAACGACTACCGGGGCTTTTTAAAAAGAAATGTAGCAGGACTTGAAGAGAAAGTAAACGGGGGAAACTTTGTAGATAAAACCGGTAAAATTTTAGGTCAGCATAAAGGCTATCCTTTTTATACTATTGGTCAAAGAAAAGGCCTCGATATCGCATTAGGCAAACCAGCTTTTGTAACAAGTATTGATGCAGAAACAAACACCATTATATTAGGAGAAGAAGCCGATCTGAATGGTAATGACATGATGGTTGGTAAAATAAACTGGATAAAATATGAAGGCATAACCGACGGGATGGA
>JAYTHI010000276.1:0-3278 GCA_043732685.1 Ferruginibacter sp.
GCATTCAGCATTAATTCTATACACATAAAAATGATGATTGCATTTCTACGGGTTAATACACCCACTATTCCAATACTGAACAATGCTAAAGCTAAAAAAACGTAATAATTTATTGGCATATACTTTTATAACTTATTAAAAATACGTCCACTTTGACGGTCTTTTGTTTAAAAAAATATTTTCCGGCAGTAGCAATTAAATATCTTCAGATAAATTCTACAGCTATCAGGCTTCCTTTTTAGCAATTACAACGGCTCCGATCATGGCACTTAAAAACAAAACACTGCTAATCTCAAAAGGAAAAACATAATCTGTAAATAATAATTTACCAAGGTTTTCAATTAATCCAACATTACCACTGTTGGTTTGAATAATTTGACCAGCGCCGGCACTTTGTTTTAAAGCAGCCACCAAAACTAACAATAAACAAGCACCTGCAATTGTACCACCGATTAATATATATTTATTTTTTTGCGGAGGCTCAGATTCTGCATTCAGATTCATAAGCATTACCACAAAAAGAAACAATACCATTATTGCACCTGCGTAAACTATAATATTTACAATGGCTAAAAATTGTGCATTCAACAAAATATAATGCCCTGAAATAGCGAAAAAGGTGACGATTAGGAACAAGATGCTATGCACCGGGTTTTTACTGGATACCACCATTATAGCACTACCTACAGCCAGTACACTTAATAACCAAAATAATATTTGCGTAACATTCATCCTTTTATATTAACCTATTTAGAAACTATTTAACTGCAACTCTTCCACCTTTTGCCTTAGCATATGCTTCCGGTTCGGTAATAGGATTGGGAATTAATAAATCTTCTTTACCATAAATAAACCCTTTGCGCTGAAAGTTAGCAGGAGCAAAGGTTTCGCTTAAATAAATAGCATCTTTGGGGCAAGCCTCTTCGCACAAACCACAAAAGATACAGCGCAACATATTGATCTCGTATTTGGCTGCATATTTTTCTTCCCTATATAAATTTTCTTCTCCGGCTTTTCTTTCCGCAGCTTCCATTGTTATGGCTTCTGCAGGACAAGCTACGGCACAAAGACCACAAGCTGTACAATTTTCGCGACCCTGCTCATCCCGGTTTAAAATATGTAGGCCTCTAAATACCGGACTAAATGGCCTTGTGACTTCCGGATAACTTATGGTTGGTTTCTTTTTAAACATATGCCCAAAGGTTATGGACATACCCTTAAAAATTGCAGGCAAGTACGCACGCTCCAATAAACTCATTGGTCTGCGATCGACTGCTTTTGATCTGTTAGTTAATGCTTCCATATAATTTTTTATTTGAGGCAACGCTAAAAGTTGCGCAAATATATTTTTATTGTGTTAGAAATGCCAGTTATTTTGTTGTAATAATATAATAGCTCCTGTTGCAAGCATATTAAACAATGCCAGCGGTATTAAAACCTTCCATCCAAGGTTCATCAATTGATCATACCTAAAGCGCGGTATAGTCCACCGTACCCACATAAAAAGAAATACAAAGAAAAATGCTTTGGAAAGAAACATGATGACATGCCAGATAGCCATCCAATTTTCGCCATATTTAATTACTGCATGTCCATCATTTAAAAATGGAATATCATAACCTCCAAAGAACAGGCTTACCATTACCGAGCTGCTTACAAACATATTAATGTATTCTGCAAATAAATAAAAGCCCAGTTTCATGGAAGAATATTCTGTGTGATAGCCACCAATCAATTCGTTTTCAGCTTCTGCCAAATCGAAGGGAGTGCGGTTACATTCGGCAAAAACACAAATTAAGAATATTAAAAAACCTAGAGGTTGTTTCAGGATGTTCCAATATCCATCCATTTGACCAACAACCATTCCTTTTAAACTTAGGGTACCGGTAACCATTAATAAAGCAATTAATGCAATACCCATGGCCAATTCGTAACTGATTATTTGAGATGCGGCTCTTAAACCGCCCATCAGCGAAAACTTATTATTACTTGCCCAACTACCAATCATGATGCCATACACACCCATACTTACTACACCAAAAACATATAAAATGCCAATATTGATATCTGCTATCTGAAGAAACATATCTCTTCCAAATAAATGTATTTTATCGCCCCAGGGAATAACAGCACTCGTCATCATTGCCGTTAACATTGCCAGGCAGGGACCAAGTATAAATAGAAATTTAGAAGAAAAATTTGGGATGATCTCTTCTTTAAAAAATAATTTTAATCCATCTGCCAGGGGCTGAAAAAGTCCGAATGGTCCGGCACGGTTTGGACCTATCCTATCTTGCATAACTGCTGCCACCTTACGTTCTGCATAGGTTGCATACATGGCAATAACTAAGGAAGACATCACCACAATGATGATTAAAACCAATTTCTCAATAATTAAAGCCAGGTCGATGGTTAATAACATAATCTTTTTTGTATAAATATTTTATGGGTTCTATATTATTTTTTAAAAACAAATTTACTGAGCGAAACGTTATTTTTTCGATCAATCAATTTTTGATTTCATCAGAAACTATTTAAAAGTAAGATCTCTAATACCTTTTAAATTTATTAAGGCAATACATTTTGAAATTACCGTTAATATAGTATCCCTTTATAAAAGAATTAAGTGATTTTAATATTACAGCATCCAATTTTATTTTTAATCATTATCTCATTAAACTACCTCCCAAATGGTAACCATCCACTAAACCCTGTATAATATCCGGAATATGCGTAATTGCAGTTATTATTAAACAAATGCCAATGATCCATTTTATTTGTGCGGTCGTAAAATGCTTTTTCATTTGTTAGTTTTTTAAGGGTTAGCGATTAATTATAAAATTGTTCAAATTATTTAGGTTGTCCCCCCGAAAGTATCTGAATGGGCTGGACCGTTAATTTGGCTCAAATGTACGTTGGGTTTATTTACCTCACTTTCATCATGAATATTCATCAATAACAATGGTTCTCTTCCTCCCATTACTTCTTTTATTGTTTCTTTTGGAACTACTAAGCCCTCATATTTTCCCTGAGAAATTACGGAGTGGCGACTAATTTTTGTAACACCTTCTATAACCCAATCGCTTGTTTTCTTTTTATCAAAACGGCAGGTATTGCATATCCAGCCTGGTTTTCCATCATAACTCTGTACTTCGCCCCATTGATCTTTGCGTGCGGTTACTCTAAAAACCTCTTCGCCTCTTAACCATAAAGTAGTCTTACCACAGCAATCTTTGTTTTCGCAATTGCGATGGGCATCAACCGGTTTGGTAAACCAT
>JAYTHI010000277.1:0-3243 GCA_043732685.1 Ferruginibacter sp.
CCAAGGTTAAATACTTCAATTTTTTCGGCACTCTTTTTATCAAACAAAAAATTAAGTGCAAGGGTATGGGCATGTGCAATATCGCAAACATGAATATAATCGCGCAGGCAACTACCATCCCGCGTATCATAATCACTGCCATAAATCTGCATTACCGGTATTTTTCCAATGGCGGTCTGCGTAATTGCAGGCACCAGGTTGGCCGGCCGGCCCAACGGCACTTCGCCTATTAAAATGGAAGGGTGCGCACCAACCGGATTAAAATACCTTAATAAAATAGCCTTCATATTATTACTAAAAATCGTGCTGTTTACAATTACTTCACCCATTTGCTTGGTAGCTCCATAAGGAGATTCAGCGGGCTTTTGCGGTGTTTCTTCTGTTACCGGTATGGCATCGGGATTACCATAAACCGTACAGGAGGAAGAGAAAACAAAATTCGGCACATTAAATTCTTCTGCACATTTTAAAATATTTACCAGGGAGGCAATATTATTTTCAAAGTACATCAGAGGTTGTTGAACCGATTCGCCAACTGCCTTGTAGGCGGCAAAATGAATAATGCCTTCGATGTCAGGATGGGCTGCAAAAATGGTTTGTGTTGCCGTAAAATCACAAAGATCCAAGGTATAGTTTTTTATTTTTTTACCCAATATTTCGTCAACACCATCCATGATGGAGGCATCACTTTTGGAATTATTGTCTACTGATATTACTTCATACCCATTTTGTACAAGGTCTACAATGGTGTGTGTGCCAATGTAGCCGCAGCCACCGGTTACCAATATTTTTTTCATATTTTAATATGCTATTTATTTAGGGTTAAGATTTTTAATGGTCTTTAGCTAATTTTTGAAGGTAATTTCCCGTCATATTTAAACAAATTTAATGCAATAGCAGGAGTAAATAAAATGATAGGCTCTTTCGGATAATTAAAACAACCCTTTCTAAATCGCTGCTGCCGAAAAATATTTTCATAAAGATTAGCCTCCGCATCGAATCAAATATTTATAAGAAAAGCTGCTTAAGAAGTTTATTATTACCCAATATAAAGCGCTTAAATATTTTATGTTGAAGAAAATAAGGACGCTTTTTGCAACATAAGCGGCTGCAGCTATTCTTTAAGGCCGCAAACAAATAAATTAGCTTAAATCCTTACGTCAGATCATTCGTAGTTAAAAAAGAAAATTAAGGATTAACTTAAAAATTGTACTGAAAAAAAATTTAAATAAATATACTGATGATCTTATAAACGACGGCTGCCAGTAAAGCACTAACCGGTATGGTTAATATCCATGCCCAAACAATATTTAGCGTTACACCCCACCGAACCGCACTTAAACGTTTGGTTGCGCCAACACCTACAATTGCCCCCATAATGGTGTGGGTTGTACTTACAGGTGCACCAAGACTAGCAGCGGTAAATAAGGTTATGGCTCCTGCAGTTTCGGCGCATACACCTTCAAGTGGCGTAACCTTGGTAATTTTTGTGCCCATGGTTTTAATGATCTTCCAGCCACCACTAAGGGTTCCGGCTGATATGGCCGTGTAGCAAACCAGTGGAATCCAATTGGGCATTGCCTTTAAATCGACAATACCGTAACCACCAATATTGCCATGGTTGTAATAATATACCAGGGCTACAGAAATAATTCCCATTACCTTTTGTGCATCATTACCACCATGGCCTATACTAAAAAAAGCAGATGATACCAGTTGAAGCCGCTTAAACATATTTCCTGTTCGATAAGCATTTTCACCCTTTAAATAATTATAAAAATAGGTAAGGACAAAAATAACGCCTAAACTTAATAATCCCCATCTTTCAAATGGTTTTTGAAAAGGAATAAATATAACACATGCCCCTACCAGGGTTGATATGATGGCAATTTTTAACCAGAAACTTCTTTGTATGGTTACCAGGGTAATAAATATGGAAATCAGCATACCAATTAAAGGCGCTAACACAATAAAGATTACCGTTTTATAAATACTCTCTGCATTAATACTGGCAAAACCTGCATGGGCAATGGCCGCACCTGCAAAACCACCAATTAAAGTATGAGAAGACGAAGAGGGAATGCCATACCACCAAGTAAGCAGGTTCCAGATTATTGCTGCAATAATGCCGGCAAGAATTACATAAAGCGTAATGTTTTCTGCATGCACTGTTTTTGCAACGGTATTGGCAACATTATGGTCTTTAAATATAAAGAAGGCTACAAAATTGAAAAAAGCTGCCCAAATAACTGCCTGTAATGGCGTTAATACTTTTGTAGATACAATGGTAGCAATAGAATTGGCCGCATCATGAAAACCATTTATAAAATCGAAAGCAATGCAAAGGAATATTATTACAAATAGCAAGGTAACCATACCGGTAGTTTAGAATGCTTGATTAAGCGTATTTTACAATGATGGATTCAATTACATTGGCAGCGTCTTCGCACTTGTCGGTAACAATTTCCATTACCTGATAAATCTCTCTTTTTTTAATAACTTCTTTTGCATCGGGCTCTGTTTCAAACAGGCGCTCAATACTCATGTCAAATATATCGTCTGCCTGGTTTTCGATGCTGTTTATGGCAACTAAGGCATCTGTAATCTGGCGCATATTTTTCATGTTGCGCAATTCAATTACCGCTTTTTGAACCTGCACACAGCCTACGGCAATTAATTCGGCCATTTTAATAAAGCCGGTTTCATTTGGATTAACCCGATAAAAATTTATCTTTTTTGCTGAAGCATAAATATAATCAGCAATATCATCAAGGGCAGAGGCAAGGTAATGGATGTCTTCCCTATCAAAAGGGGTTATAAAATTTTTGCCTAATTCAGTAAAAATATTATGGGTATAATCATCGTTAATATGTTCCATATCTTCAATTTCCTGAATAAGCTGACCCCTGCGGTCAAAATCAGGTTCATTTACTACTTCCTTTAATTTGATACCCATCTTTACCAATTCCTCGGCTACGCTTTCAAACAAATTGTAAAAAACGCGGTCTTTCGGTAAAAATATTTTGAAAATCGAATTGAGGCCCATGGTTAAATATTTGGGCAAAAATAGCTGTATTGCTTTATTTTGCCTGATGTTTGTTTTAGTTAATTACTACTTGCCCGTTAATATTAAAAATTTTGATGTTTAAGCAGTTCAGAAAGCTTGTTTTCGATCTTATAAAGGATAATAAATAAATTAGTTTTCCTTCAAAAGCTGGTTGATGGTTGCTTCGAATTCTTTTT
>JAYTHI010000278.1:0-10585 GCA_043732685.1 Ferruginibacter sp.
ATGCCTGAAGCACCAAAAAAAAGAAGCAAAACTTTTTTAATTGTATTGATCTTATTTGTATTGCTTGGCGGTTGGTTTGGTATTTCTACCTACCTCCACAACCAACACCACCAGGAAACAGATGATGCGCAAATTGAGGCAAATATCAGCCCGGTAATACCAAGGGTTGCCGGTTTTGTAAAAGAAGTAAGGGTTAAAGATAACCAGGTAGTAAACAAGGGTGATACCTTAATTATATTGGATGACCGTGATCTGGCATTGGAAGTTAAAAAAGCAGAAGCGGCACTTGCCACTGCCCAAAGTAATTATGGTGCTGCAGAAGCAAATACCAGCGCCGCTAAAGCAAATATTGCTACTGCCAAATCGGGCATTTCTACCGTGGATGCACAAATGGAAGCTGCAAAAATAAATGTATGGAGAACAACACAGGATTATAACCGCTACGCAAACCTGATTAAAGACCATACCATTACGCAACAACAGTTTGAACAAGCAGAGGCTGCCAAACAATTGGCACAGCGTCAACTGGAAATATTGATGCAGCAAAAAAATCAGGTAGCACAACAAACTGCTGCTGTAGGATCTCAAAGCAGTGCTACTTCTTCTCAAATTAGTGTTGCTAATGCTGTTATTAAGCAGCGGGAAGTTGATGTAGCCACAGCTAAACTTAACCTCTCCTACGCAGTAGTTATTGCTCCGGATGGCGGAATGGTTTCTAAAGTTGCGGTACAACCCGGTCAATTTTTGCAACCCGGACAATCATTGTTCAGTATTGTATTGGGGCAATCGGTATGGGTAGTTGCCAACTTTAAAGAAACGCAATTTGAAAAAATGCAGGTAGGACAAAAAGTTACCATAACTGCAGATGCCTATCCGGGTCATAATTTTGAAGCTAAACTTACTTCTTTTTCTCCGGCAACAGGCAGCAAATTTGCCTTATTACCGCCGGATAACGCGAGTGGTAATTTTGTAAAAGTGGTTCAGCGTTTGCCTGCAAAAATTGAGTTTGTAAACCCATCAGATTCTTTAGTGAAGCAATTAAGACCCGGAATGAATGTAGGGGTGGACGTACATCTCTAAGAAGATTTTTATTGTTTTTTGGGGTACGCGTAGAGATGAGTTATGAGTGATAAGTTATGAGTGATAAGTGTTACAGTGGATGGTGCTTTATTTTGTTGTAATCACTTTATAATTGTAGCAGGATGGTTGATGGTGCTATTTTTTCCGTAGCAAAAGTATTTATCTGCCACCCACATTTATATTAATTAAAAATATTGATTTGTGATTGTTGTTGGATAGATGAATAGGATGGATATTGCGCGTCGGTGCATAAAGGAGTGTTACCACCATACATTGCTGATTGTTTTATATACCGACTGATTTTATTGATTTAATGGAATATGGGCAGGATTATTTAAAATAAAAATGATCTGTGTTTTTTTGCCAGCATTAATGGCGATCTGCTTACCAGCCTTTAAGTGTAAGGATGTAAAATAGTTGGTAGGTTTTTTGAAATTTAAGGAAGTGATCGGTTTTCTAGACCGGTTCTAAAATATTTTTTATGAAACAAATGGATTCTTTGGTAGAATACGGTTCAAGAAGGGTGATCATAACCATCACTGCAATTTTTTGTGCCTTGCTCGAAATTGTAGATACCACCATTGTAAATGTGGCTTTAAATAATATGCAGGGTAGTCTGGGTGCAACATTAACTGAAGTTGCATGGGTTATTACAGCCTACGCAATCGGTAATGTAATTATTGTACCGATGACGAGTTGGTTGTCTGTTCAGTTTGGCCGGCGTAATTATTTTGCTGCCTCTATAATTTTATTTACTGTCTGTTCCTTTTTATGTGGAAATGCTACCGGAATTACCGAGCTGGTAATATTTAGATTTTTACAGGGTATTGGTGGTGGTGCCCTGCTGGTAACTTCACAAACAATTATTACAGAAAGTTATCCGCCCGAAAAAAGAAGTATGGCACAAGCTATTTATGGGTTGGGTGTAATTATCGGACCAACCCTAGGTCCACCCTTGGGTGGTTATATTGTAGACCATGCTTCCTGGCCCTATATATTTTACATTAATATTCCCATTGGTGTAATTGCTACTTTGTTAACCCTGCAGTTTGTTCGCAGTCCTAAGTATGGTACCAAAAGTACGGGTAGGGATATCGATTGGTTAGGCATTGGTTTATTGGCGATAACTGTTGGATCATTGCAATATGTGTTGGAAAAAGGTCAGGAAGATGATTGGTTTAATAACAATACCATTCTTTATTTGGCAGTGGCGTCTTTTCTTGGTTTGTTCTTTTTTATATGGCGCGAAATAAGTTTTAGAAACCCCATTGTAGAATTGAGGGTTTTAAAAAATGGCAATTTACGCGTAGGTACAATTCTCTCGTTTATAATGGGTTTTGGCTTATACGGCTCTACCTTTATTATACCCTTGTACACCCAGTCTATTTTAGGCTGGACGGCACAACAGGCGGGTATGCTGATGGTACCTTCTGCTTTAACAACAGCTGTAATGATGCCGCTGATTGGCAAAATGTTACAAAAAGGGGTTCCGCAGCAATACCTTGTTGCGGGGGGGATGGTATTGTTTTCGATATTTACCTTTTGGGGATACAGGGTTGTTACGCCTGATACGGATTCAGATGCCTTTTTCTGGATGCTGATCATGCGTGGATTGGGAATGGGTATGTTATTTATCCCGATAACCGCCTTGTCTTTATCAACTTTAAAAGGACAGCAAATTGGCCAGGGCGCTGCATTTACGGGAATGATGCGCCAGTTGGGCGGATCGTTTGGTATTGCATTAATAACGACCTATATGGCAAGAAAAAATATGATGCACCGAAGCGATCTGGTAAGCAAATTAAATGTAAATAACGCCTCCGTACAACAAAGAGTGCAGGGACTTACACATAATTTTACAAGTAAAGGTATGAGTCCGAATATGGCCTTAAAAAGTAGTTATGCTGCAATCGAACATATGATAAGTAAACAGGCTAGTGTACTCTCCTATATGGATGTGTTCTTTTTTCTGGGTGTTATGTTTCTTGTTTGTGTGCCATTTGTTTTAATGGTAAAAGGTAATAAAGCGAAGAAGATAGATCTGTCGGAAGCAATGCATTAAAAGATAGTGGTATCCATTTCTTTTGAATGTGCCGTGATGGCTGCGATACCTTTGCATTAATGCGCAGACAATATTTTAGTGGCAACCATAAAAAGTTAATTTAACAGCATACAATTATAAAATCAATAAGGCCCCAAGGCGAGTAATAAATCAGCCCCGGTTATAGTAGGTTTCGGGGTGCATACAGTGTGAGGGTTTTACGTATTATAAACCCGGTAAAATATACCCAATTCTTTTTCAATATATTTTATACTGTTCAAAGAAATATACCGAATGGTATAATATAAAACCTGCCAGGCAGGAAGTATTAATTTTTAATTACCCCGGGCATAAACTGCCATCATGGGTGTTGGTATTTTTTTGTATTGGATGATGAGGTGGCTGGTGTAATGATTGTCTCACAAACAAAATTTACAGTTACAATATCGAAGGCCTCGCTTTAACAATTTAGAACCAGTATTAAAATATACCAATTGGTATAATATTGTAGCCCGAAGCTCAGTTTTTTTCATAAACTACTTGCCGGGGAATTGAAATAAAAAGATTTACACTACCACAGGAGTTTCAACGGATGAGGATACAGACCAAATTTCTACCTTGTAAATACGTGTCCGAAATATAATCTAATTTTTATTATTTAAAAAAAGGCTACCCAATTAAGGATAGCCTCTTTAAAACGGTTATTAATAATATGCTATTGAATCATGTAAGTAAAGTAGCCCGGGTTATTTAAAAATAAAGTGATGGTATGGGCACCCGGCGCAATAGCTCCGGAGTGACCAGGATCTCCAATATTAGCACCGTTTACTGCTAAACTTCCTTTACCGGGATCGCCGTAATTTAAGCCCCAATCATTATTGGCCCTAAACTTAAATTGATCGCCTGCTACTGTCGTAATAGTGGCTGACCAACTCTGGTTATTTGCATTATACATCATTGGAATATCCTTGCCCCAACTGCTTGCAGCAAAACTTCCGATCAAGCTCCAGGTAGTTGCTGTGGCCGACCAGGTATTTGAAACTGTATTACCCAAAATATGATAATAGCCCCCATTAGCAACGGTAAGGTTTCCACCACCACCAGGTATCAATGTGCCGTTTCCGCCATCGCCTAATGCATTACTCCAATCAGGTTTTGTAGTAAATTTAAAGGCATAACTACCACCTGAAGGAATATTTACATAGCCTTCAAAATTGCCATCATTAAGTGGTGCACCCAAAGCAGGTGCAATTTCAGGCTTCCATCCCTGATAATCTCCGGGTACATAAAGCAAACCAAATAAACTAACCTTGGTTACGCTAAAAACACCATTTTGAAAATCTACTTTGATGGTATACATACCGGTAGCAGCAGGAGCCGGAATATTAGAACTCAAATTTGCACCAAAAATGCCGCCTTCTGAAATTTTAGCAACAGATGCATCTGCAATACTATATTTAGTATCCCACTTACCATTTACCGGTAATAATAAATAACTTTTTCCGCCATTTAAAAAGAAGGTGCCCTGATAGGTAACAGAATCTATCTGCGTAAATTGTTGAGCCGCTACAGGTACAGGATTGCCCCATCCCCCAGCAGTTGCATCGCCAACCATAAACAACATTTTACTTGCCGGCGGCATTACTTTTGGCGGCGTAACATAGGGCGTTACTTTAATTTTAACCGTGTTGGATTGAAACTGGTCGTTGTTATTTGCATAAGATGAAACAAGGCGTACATCCACATCGTAGGCTACATTAAATTTGAAACCCATTGATAACACGATTGCATTTAATTCTTTTGCAGTATAGTTTGCAGTACGCGACCCCATGACAATTTTTGATACCGCTTTGGAAAAATTTCTGCCGGAAGAGTCAATCTGTACCATATATTTTATGGTAGTAGAATCAGTGGGATAATTGGGATTACTCCATAAAAAAGTAATTACATTTTTATTGGAATCTGCAGTAACAGGTGCAACCACATTTGTTGATGCGCTTAATACCGTAGCCGTACCATGGGTATAAAATGGTAAGGTATCTTTTTTACAGGCTGTAAAAAATGCACCTGTTATGGCTATGAAAAATAATATTTTTGAAAAATACTTCATATAGTTTTTTTTATTTATGTACAAACGAATAAAGGTTGAAAACCATTATTTTAAGGAGTATCCTATAATTATAATTTTGTTAGGGTAAATTTTCCACGTTGAAAATCTACTTCAATTTTATAGTTACCGGAAACTGCCGGGGCTAAAATATCGTTACCCTGCCATTGAAAATCTCCACCATTAACGGCAGTAGGATCATTCTTTACAGCGATACTATATTTATAATCCCATGAATTAAAATTGGATAGAAATGTATAAGAATTACCCCCTGTTATTGCAACACTATTTAAAACAAAATCAGTGGGCGAAACCATGGTGAACTGTTGCGTAGGCGGAGGGGTATTTACCCAGCCACTTGGCACTGCACTTCCGGTAATATAAAGCGTACCGGATACCGGAGGGGTAATTTTAGGAGGTAAAGAATAAGGAGTAGCAGTAAATTTCAACACATTAGAATATTGAATACCGGTACTATTAATTAAAAATGATTTAACCCTTATTTCAATGGCATGAGGCATCGAAGGTGCCAATTGCAATTGATTTAAAAGCAAGTCATTAAAAGTAATTTGCGACACGGAAAGACCGAGGTCCTTACTAAAAGCAATTACCTTTTTATTGGGGTTGGTAAAATTAGCCCCTGTGGTATCAATCTCTACCTGGTACGAAACATCGTAGGAACTTAACCCGGTATTAAATTGATAGTTAGGATTTGTCCAGGATAAATTTACCGCTTCATTTGCAGCACCTGTAAAACTAAGCGGAATTACTGCAGCAGTTGTGGAAGATAAAACCGGAGCAGTACCATTTTCAAAAACAACTTTTTGTTCGTCTTTTTTACAAGACCATAATAAGGTTACCAGCATAAAAGCCGATAACAGGGTGAATGACATTTTTTTCATAATTATTTATTTTATAAAGATTAATAACCAGGATTTTGTTGCAAACTTGGGTTAGCAGTAATATCTGCAGAGGGCAAAGGATAGATATTTCTAAAATCATCTACCGCTGTACCGCCGGAAATACCCCCTTTAAATGGCCACAAATAAGTTGCGTTGGTAAACAAACCATATCTAACTAAATCAGTACGGCGAAAGCCTTCCCAATAAAATTCTCTTGCTCTTTCATCTAAAATATTATTTAGGGTAAGATCTGCTGCAGCCCAGTTGCCTGTTGCATTTCCGTAAGCTCTTGTGCGAACAATATTTACATAATTTAGGGCTGTTGCATTATCGCCGCCAGTACCACCTCTTAAAACTGACTCTGCATAAATCAGGTACATTTCAGCTAACCTGAACACCGGAAAATCGATATCAACAAATGTTTGATTAGATCCGTTAGCTCCGCTTTTTGTTTTATTTACATATTTTTTAATCATGTAACCATCGGTAAAAACGGTTTGAGAATTTATCTCTAAATTTTGTCCGTTGGTATAGAATTGTGCTCTTAAATCAGGTGCACCTACACCTGGAAATTTATTTACCAGGGCCTTGGTAGTACGTAAACCAGACCAGGAATTATCAACGCCATAATCACTTGCCTTAGCTGTACCGCCAATTGGTGCATGTGTTAAAAAGGTAGTTCCACCATAGTTTTGTGTAAAATTGCCATCGTAATTAATGGTAAAAATAAACTCACTGGTGTTTAAATTATTATCGGCTAACATCAATTCACTGTACTTATTTATTAATGAATAACCAACACCAATAACTTTTGTACTGTAAGTAATGGCATCTGTACTTCTATCTGTACCAGTGTACACTTTTGCATTTAAATAAATTCTTGCTAAAAGCGACCATGCAGCAGCTTTATCAGCCCGTCCATATTCATTGGATCTTGGAGCAGCTAAATTTGGTTCGATGGCTTTTAGTTCCGTTTCTATCCAGGCAAATAATTCAGCACGACTTTTTTGTTTTGGATAGGCACCCTGTGCCAATGGTGTTTCATCTACAAATGGCGGTTTAGCAAAAATATCCATCATTATAGCATACTGGTAAGCCCTTAAAAAACGCGCTTCTGTTCTAAACTGTTTAACACTATCAGCACTTTTGCTGGTAATATTTCTGGAGGCAAGATTGGCATCACTTGATTGCCTGATAAAATCATTGGCAAGTGTAATCTGATACAAACTGCGGTAATATAAACCGGTTATAAAAGGGTTATTAGGTGTCCATACCATATTGTGAAAATCCTGGATACCAATATCACCCCATTGAATAACGGCTTCATCAGTTGGCAATTCTTCTGCCTTCCAGTATAACCTTAAAAAATCTGAAGTACCTGCATCAATACCTTGAATATCCCCGCTTCCTGCGCCAGTACTTCCTGTGGTAGCAAAACTACCGTAAACCTTTGCCAACACTTGTTTATAAGCAGCGGCATTTGTAAATAAATTGGCACTGTTGGTACCATTTGTAGGTACAAGGTCCAATTTTTTTGTGCAGGAAGATAAACCCATCACTACTACTCCAAAAAGCAGGAGTTTTTTTGTCATGTTCTCTTTTATCATAAAAATATTTTTTTAAAAAATTTATTATTTATTAAAATCCAAGGTTAAAGCCTAAGGATAAAATTCTCGGTCTGGCATAGAAATTATTATCAACCCCATTACCAATTTCCGGATCGATACCTGTGTATTTTGTGATGGTGAATACATTTTGCAGGTTAGCATTTACCCGAAGGTTTGCTTTACCATTAAATACTTTTCCTAAAGCATACCCAATGTTGATGATGTCCATTTTTAAGAAAGAAGCGTTCTGAACATAATAGTCAGACAAAAAATATTTGTCACTTGTACCCTTAAAATTGGTGTATAAAACATTAGGAGCGCCATTTCTTAAAACGGTATTGTTATTGGTAAATATAGAGCTGGTTCTGCCATTGTTCGCATCACCATTATTGTACACATAATTACCTAAACTTGCCCTCATTACAAAGCCTGCATTCCATTTTTTATAAGTAAGATTAGTATTGAAACCCATGAATACCACAGGGTCGGCATTTTTATATTGATACAAATCTTTATCACTTATTACCCCATCTCTGTTTCTGTCAACAAACATATCTTCAATTGGTTTGCCTGCTGCATCATATACCTGCTGATAAACATAAAATGCGCCACGCAATTGGTTTACAGAATTAATATTTAATGTTGCACCAGTACCCGGTAAACTTGCACCGGCATTGTATTTGTTACCCGGGTTTGTAGGGTCTGACACGAAAGTTAATTTGGTAATTTTATTTTTATTGTAAGCAATATTAAAACCCATATCGAGACTCATATCTGTTGAATGAATTACCTGGGTATTTATATTTAATTCGATACCCTTGTTCTCCATACTGCCGACATTGGAAACTAATTTATTTGCCGGGTTTGTACCACCGGGAATATCTACCTGGTTTAAAAGATCCGTTGTTTTTTTATCATAAACATCTATACTACCGGTGATGCGGTTATTTAAAAATCCAAAATCAAGACCGGCATTTGAAGTAGCCGTTTGTTCCCATTTAATATTAGTATTGTAACCGCCTAAAGTGTAGCCTCTATAAAAACTATTTCCAAATTGGTACTGAGAGCTGACATCTGTAAGAAAATAATTTATTACAGAAGAATAATTATCTAATCCATCCTGCTGGCCTGTTATACCATAAGCAACACGTACTTTAAGATCGGATAATACAGGTGAATTTTTCAGGAAAGATTCTTCCTTAATTTTCCATGCGATTGCACCTGAAGGGAAAACACCATACCTGTTATTGGTAGGAAATCTTGAAGATGCATCTGTACGGATTGTACCTGTTAAAAGGTAACGATTTTTGTAAGCATAATTTACACGGCCATAATAAGATAATAAAGTATTTTCAGGTTTGTCATACGGAAAGGCAGGCTGTGCTCCGGTTCCTGTTGGTGTTCCATCTAAATAATAACTTCTGTAATTGTAAACGGTTTTTACAAAATTTTGAAAAGCATAACCACCCACTACATCAATGCGACTATTAATTGCTTTAAGATCTTTGCCATAAGTAAGGTAAAACTCCAATAATTTATTGGTACTTGTTTCGTGCCCTTTACTTAAGTTACCTCCATGAAATTTGCCATCGATCGGACTAACACTACCATTAAATTTGTAACTATTTGCGGCACTATCAGATGAATAATAATTTTCTGTTCCTTTTGAAATATCATAACCAACATTTAAAGTGGCATGTAAATCAGGTAAAAAATGAAACTTATAATCTATCAATGCGTTACCGATGCTGCGTTGCGAAACTGCGGTATGGGTATTTTGATTTAATAAACCAACCGGGTTATTAGGTGCGCCATTTCTTAGTCCGGTAAAAGTATTGGCTTGCAGATCCTGATAATAACCACCATAGCGACTATTGCCACTATAAATTGATTGTGTAGGATTAAAACTTAGTGCGTTACTTACCAAACCATCGGGTGCATAATCACTATTAGAGTTGGAACCTTTAAGATTGATATCAACCCTTAAATGATCATTTAAAAAGTGCGGACTGAGGTTTAAAGAAGCTGTAGTTCTTTTAAGGCTATTGTCTTTTTGAATACCGTCTTGTGCATAATAACCAACAGAAGCACGATAAGGCATATTACCCAACGCACCGCTAACACTAAAATTATTATCGGTGCCTAAAGCATTTCTATAAATCTGGTTTTGCCAATCCGTATTTGTGGTACCTAAAGAAGGTATAAATGCTTTTCCATCAGAATTTGTTGTTGTAAGCATTCTTAATTGATCCCCTGTTAAAACCGCTGCTTCCTTTATTAATTTAGATGCAGAAGCAAGGGTGCTGAAATTAAAAACAGGCTTTCCTTTTCTTCCTTTTTTAGTGGTAATTAATATTACCCCGTTAGAAGCTCTTGAACCGTAAATAGCAGTTGATGCATAGTCCTGAAATAGGTTGACTCCAAAAAAGTGGATAAGTCAACTTAAAACAGGACAAAAAATGAGTAAAAAACAAAGCTCCGTTCGCAAAGGCACACAACAATTATTCTACACCGAAGCGTTCAAAAAAAAGATTGTAGATGAAGTCTTGAGTGGTAAACTCAATAAGCGACAGGCTTCCTTGCTTTATGGCATTAAAGGGAATGCTACGATTTTGTATTGGATAAAGCAAAGCCAAGGACTAACAGGCAACGATAAAAAAGAAATATCAATTGCTAACTTTGCCGAAATGAAACAAAACATTCACGACAATAAACTGGCCGAAGAAAATAAGGAACTCAAGGAACTGCTTCGGGTAGCAGAACTCCGTGCCGACCTCTGGCAACATGCCATAGAGATTGCAGAGAAAAAATTTAATATTGATATCCTAAAAAAGTTTGGAGCCCAACC
>JAYTHI010000279.1:0-3224 GCA_043732685.1 Ferruginibacter sp.
ATAATATCTCTTATGCCTGAGAATCAAATCAAATGTAATTTTATTTAAATTTATATGGACATTCTAGTTAGTAAATTCATATAGGATGATGAAATAAGCCTGCCCTATTTATGCTGAATCACTTAGAAATTTCATACAAAATGATATAGCAAACTGAAAATGATTAAAAAAATAGTTACTAATTCTATTAAGTTGAGGTGTGTGGTAATATTATATAAGAGCAAAAAACGCATCTTTATAATATAAATCGACAATCCCTTGTAAGTATTTATAGTTAAATTATCCAGGTTAATATGGCAATAAATGCAACAGATAAGTAAATTCTTAACTTAATGGCATTGAAATGGGTAATGTTTTAATTAGAAAGACTTAAAGAGAGGAATATCATTATAGATTATCACTAACCATACCTCTATAAATGCAAATCGCCGGCCTCTTTTAGAAGACCAGCGACAACAGACTTTACTTTAAAAACTATATTTCTACTTTAAAATGACAACTACTTTTAAAAACAACATTCTTAATTATCAATTTAAGCAACAATTATTTTATTAATTTTTTAATAGCAACCAGTCTGAAAAGCATGGTATACATTATACAGTAACCATCCAATTATGAATATCTGGAACCTGGTTATATTTTATTGCATCCATTTTAGATTTTACCATTGGTGCAATACTCCATTTACTTGTATCAAATAACATTACAAAATCCTTGTACCTTAACTCTTTTATCATTGATATGGTAGCAGCTGTACCGGTACCAAAAATTTCTTTTAAAGTTCCGGCTTTATAAGCTTCCATAATTTCGTCAATACTTAATTTCCTTTCCTCAATAATAAAACCTTCATCCTGTAACAAAGTAATGGCACTGTCACGGGTAACACCAGCTAATATAGTTCCATCAGTTAAGCTAGGTGTAATGATTTTATCGCCGATTGCGAAAAATATATTCATTGTCCCACACTCTTCTACATATTTATGTTCAAAAGCATCCATCCATAGCACCTGATCAAATCCTTGCTTATTTGCAATTGCAGCAGCTTTTAAAGCACCTCCGTAATTTCCGGCAGCTTTTGCATTTCCATATCCGCCCTGAACAGAACGTACATACTTTTCTTCGGCGTAAATGCGCATTGGTGTTGCATAATATGGACCTGTAGGGCTAAGTATAATCAAAAATTTATACTTGCTGCTTGGTTTAACTCCGATCGCTTCATCAGTACTAAACATAAATGGTCGTATATATAAAGAGTGATCGGCTTTTCCAGGTATCCAATCTATTTCGATATCAACTAATTTACGAAGCCCTTCAATAAAAATATATTCGGGCACAGTTGGCATTTCCATCCTTTCTGCTGAAAGATTGAAGCGTTTAAAATTATCGTACGGCCGAAAAATCTGGGCTTTACCATCAGCATCTTTATACGCTTTAATACCTTCAAATATAGCTTGCCCGTAATGCAAAGCTGCTAATGAGGGATCAAGTGAAAGTGGCTGGTATGGCTTGATGCAAGGTGTTAGCCATTGCCCATTTTCATAATCTACTTCTAACATGTGATCGGAAAAGTATTTACCAAATGGTACATTATCCAAACTAATATCCTGCAACTTACTTTGCGCTACCTTAGTTATATTAAAATCTATTTCAGCTATCATAATCCTTAATTTTACAGCAAAGGAACAAAAAAAATTACATAGTAAATTTATATGAGCTTAGATAATATTGAATTAACGCCATTTTTAATAGCCGAACTTTTTAAAAATACGCTGGTAGAAATAAAATCTGCAAAAAAAGCAGATAAAACTGTCCTCACAACCGCTTTTAATTTTCTTGGTAATAATAAAAGCAGGGTAGCTATTGTTATTAATGATGCAGAAAATATGTATTTACCGGATGCGCAACTGAATTTTTTAATGGTGATTTTAGGTGCCTGTAAATTAACCATGGAGGATGTAGCGATTGTTAATATTAGTAACAGCAATTCCATTACTTACAAAACAATCGAATCAGAATTAAAGGCAGAAAAAATAATTTTATTTGGTGTAACCTCAGCTGAGCTTGGATTACCATTAGAATTTCCGGTATATCAAATTCAGCAGTACAATAACCAAACTTATATTGCCTCCGATTCATTATTACATATTGAGACAAATAAGAAGGAGAAAATTAGCCTTTGGAATTGTTTGAAGCAAATTTTTGTATCCTAAAATCTGTTTATGGAAAAATTAATATTTGCAACAAATAATCAACATAAAGTTGATGAAATAAGAATTGTATTAGGTGACCTTTTTAATATTGAAACCCTAAAGGATGCGGGTATAGCTATTGATATACCAGAACCACACGACACGCTGGAAGCCAATGCACAAGAAAAGTCGTTTACCATTTATAAATTAACCAATAAAAATTGTTTTAGTGAAGATACCGGACTGGAAGTTGAAGTATTAAATGGTGAGCCGGGTGTTAAAAGTGCACGCTATGCAGGAGATACCCGATCTTTTGAAGATAATATAGACAAATTGCTGCTTAAAATGAAAGATCAAACCAATAGATATGCCCAATTTAGAACGATTATCTCTTTAATATTAAATGGAAACGAAATACTATTTGAGGGAATTTGTAAGGGGTGTATTATTCCAGCAAGAAAAGGTTTGAAGGGTTTTGGTTATGATGCAGTGTTTGTACCTGATGGCAGTATAAAAACATTTGCGGAAATGGACATTGATGAAAAAAATAAATTTAGCCATAGAAAAAAAGCAATGGTTAAGATGATTAATTATTTACAATCAGTACAATAAGATGAATAGAGTAAAACTTATTATTCCTTCAAGGCAAATTGGGTCGGTTATAATACCGGTTAGAATTGGTGATATTAATTATGGTAATCATGTTGGTAATGACTCTTTTGTTGCTATTATTCATGAGGCCCGAATCAAATGGCTAAGCCAATATAATATTAGTGAATTGGATATTGGTGGCGCAGGTATTATAATGAGCGACCTAACAATAGAATTTAAAAAAGAAGGTTTTTATGGTGATGTAATTGAAGTGCGTCTATTTATTGGAGCGCAGTCTACCGTTGGATTTGAATTGTATTATCAATTATTTACCAAAAGAAGTGAAGAAGAAATATTATTAGTGAATGCCAAAACAGGCATGGTGTGTTTCGATTATAAAAACCGAAAAGTTGCAGCTATTCCAAATTCATTTTTACAAATAAT
>JAYTHI010000280.1:0-10549 GCA_043732685.1 Ferruginibacter sp.
TTTTAACTCGTTGGCAAAAGGTACAACTGCTGGTAAAGGAGCCTTAAATTTTTTGGGCGATAAACAGATCCAGTCCCAGCTGCCCGTAAGCGGGTGCGAACCGGAGGTTTCAATATTGGTTTCAAAACCAGCAGCTTTTAGAGCTCCGGTTAGGGCAACAAGGTTATGCATCAAAGGTTCGCCCCCCGTAATTACTACCAATTTTGCCGGGGTTTCGCTTACAATTTTAAGCAGACTATCAATACTTTTTAAGGGATGTTTGCTTGCATCCCAACTATCTTTTACATCGCACCACACACAACCCACATCACAACCGCCAAGGCGAATAAAATAGGCTGCCCTGCCCTGGTGATTTCCCTCTCCCTGAATGGTATAAAAATGTTCCATTACCGGAAGTTGCTTTGTTGCTATGTTAATAATTTCTGTCATTTTTAAAACGAAATAATAAATTTAAATACGGGTACAAAAAGATAATGAATTAAATAAACAGGTTCGTGGTATAAAGTTTTATACCGCTACTTTGCTAAATGTTTTTTGAACACAGGCTGTATACGTATTCATCAGCAAAGCCGCAATGGTCATTAAACCTACACCGCCCGGCACCGGAGTTATGTAACTGCTTTTAGGCGCCACATTATCAAAGTCAACATCTCCCTTTATGGCAAAACCACTCTTTTTTGTGGCATCTGCAACCCTTGTAATTCCTACATCAATTATTACTACATTTTCTTTAACCATATCTGCTTTTAAAAATCCCGGAATGCCCAATGCTGCAACAATAATATCTGCCTGTAAACAAATTTCTTTTAAATTAGGGGTATGGCTATGGCAAACCGTAACGGTGCAATTACCAGGATAAGCATTTTGATTTAACAAGATACTTATAGGTCTTCCTACAATATTGCTGCGGCCAATTACCACGGCGTGCCTGCCCCTGGTTTCAATATTATAATGTTTTAGCATCATCAAAATACCATTGGGGGTAGCAGGAAGAAAAGTGGGAAGTCCCTGTACCATTCTGCCAACATTCATAGGGTGAAATCCGTCCACATCCTTATCAGGGTTTATCAGGCTGATGATTGTGGCTTCGCTGATATGTTTCGGCAAAGGTAATTGTACCAATATTCCATCCACATCTGCATCTTCATTTAAGGCGGTTATTTCAGCAACAAGACTTGCTTCATCAATATTTTCCGGCAACCGGATCAAGGTGCTTTTAAAACCTACTTCTTCACAACTTTTTACTTTGCTGGCTACATAAGTTTCGCTTGCGCCGTTATTGCCAATTAATATGGCGGCAAGGTGCGGTGTTTTTTGACCTGAATTTTTTAAAGCTGCTGCTTTAATTTTAATATCATCTTTTACTGCTTGAGAAACAACTTTTCCATCTAAAATTTGCATTTGCAAAAGTAACAACAAATAGGATAATCTGCTGCTTTTACAATTTTATCTTTAATTTGTGATAACCTGAAAACTACCCCACTTGAAAACAAACCTACTAATTGCGGCATCTTTTTGCCTGAACTCATTATCAATTTCTGCCCAATCGCTGCGTCAGCCGGTATCTGCCATTTATTTATCTGCCAGCAGTTACAGCACTACACATGCAGATGTATTTTCCTATCTCAACAACCAGGCAGCGCTTGCAAAAATTAAAAATATAGCTGCAGGCGTTTATGGCGAAAGACGTTTTTTATTAGCTGCTACAAGTCTGTATGCCTTAGCTGTAGCCATTCCTACCGATAAAGGGAATTTTGGCGTCAATATTAAATACGGTGGATTTAAAAGTTTTAACGAAAGCCAGATTGGTTTGGCCTATGCAAAAAGCCTGGGATCAAAAGTTGATATTGGTATTCAGTTTAATTATTACAGTTATAAAATTCCTGCTTATACAAGTGCGTCCACCATAAATTTTGAACTTGGCGCTATAATTCATTTAACCGACAAATTAAATTTAGGTATACATATATATAATCCTGTCGGCGGTAAAATTGCTAAAACCAATGAAAAACTTACTGCCGCCTATAAAGTGGGTATAGGATATGATATTTCTGAAAATTTATATGTAAGTACAGAAATTGTAAAAGATGAAAATTTTCCGGTGAATGTAAATAGTGGGGTTCAATACCGTTTTATGAAGCAATTTTTTGCGCGGATAGGTATTGCTTCGGCTACCTCGACAGGTTATGCCGGCTTTGGGGTAGGCTGGGGTAATTTTAGGTTAGATATTACAGGAAGTTACCACCCACAATTAGGTATTTCACCAGGAATGCTTTTAATAATGAATCTAAGTGGCAATACAGTCAAGGCAACTACTGAAACATTGTAATTGATTTATTATTTCCTGGATTTTAGCCTCAATTTAAAGCGCGATTAGGTTGAATATTGTTTTTTAACGCTCCGCAAACTGCCACCATGAAAATAACCATACTCCTTATTATTTTATTACAGCTGCCCATAAATTTATTGGCTCAATTGCCCTCCAATACTACCGAACAACAGCTGGAAGCCGCCACTGAAAGTAATGATGATATTGTACCTGACGATGATTCTTTTTTGCAGCAGCTGCAATTTTTTATTCATGAGCCGGTAAACTTAAATACTGCCGATGAAACAATGCTGAAGGAATTGTCCATTTTATCGCCTATGCAATTGCAGAATTTGCTTGCTTATAGACATTTATTTGGAAATTTTATTGACATCTATGAGTTGCAAGGCGTGCCGGGATGGAATATCCGCACTATACAAAGATTGCGTCCTTATGTTACTGTGGCTATAAAAGTTCAGGTATTTAATTCCATCGGAGAACGTTTAAAAGATGGACAACATTCCATTTTAATAAGGTCATCCAAAGTTTTGGAAGCAGCCAAAGGTTATAAATTTAATACGCCAACAACAACAACAAACTTCTATTCCGGATCGCCGCAAAAATTATTTGTGCGGTACAAATACCAATATAAAAATCTTTTACAGTATGGTATTTCGGGCGACAAGGATGCCGGTGAACAGTTTTTTGCAGGCCGCCAAAAGCAAGGATTTGATTTTTATTCCGCTCATATTTTTGTCCGCAATCTAGGTATACTTAAATCACTGGCGCTTGGTGATTTTACGGTAAATATGGGGCAGGGCCTAACGCAGTGGCAAAGTATGGCCTTTAAAAAAAACACGGATGTAGTTAGTATTAAAAGACAATTGGCCGTACTCAGGCCTTATAATTCTGCCGGTGAAATAAATTTTCATCGCGGTATTGGGGTTACCATTTCAAAAAATAGGTTGGAGGCTACCGTATTTGCCTCTTATAAAAAAGTTGACGGAAATTTTATTGAAGCAACAGTTGATGAGGAAGCGCATATCTCTTCCCTGCAAACATCAGGTCTGCATCGAACCAGGAGTGAGTTGGATAATAAAAAAACCCAACAGCAGCTGGCCTTTGGCGGTAATTTAGCCTATAATAAAAATAATTTTCATTTGGGTATAAATGGAATAAAGTATCATTTTAAAATACCAATTGAAAAGCCGGATAATCCTAATAATTTATATGCTTTTTCAGGGAGAGATTTAGGTAATTACAGTATCGATTACAGTTTTACTTTTAAAAATGTACATTTTTTTGGAGAAGCTGCCACTTCAAATACCTTAAATAAGGCCTTTGTAAATGGAATAATTGTTAGCGTAGATAGTAAGGTGGATATGAGTATGGTGTACCGAAATATTGCTTCCAGGTACCAATCGCTTTATACCAATGCCTTTACCGAAACGCCATTACCAAGCAACGAAAAAGGTTTATATGCCGGAATTTCTATTCGTCCTGATGATTTTTGGCGGATTGATGCTTATGCAGATTTTTATAAATTTCCCTGGTTAAAATATTTGGTGAATCAACCTTCTGTTGGCTCAGATTATATGGTACAGCTTAGTTATAAACCAAATAAAGAATTGGATATGTATGTTCGATACCGCACAGAAAATAAAGCAAGAAATTATAATCCCGACAACCTTGCATTAACGCCGGTAATGGGTAAACCCAGGCAAAATATACGCACCCAAATAAATTATAAGATAAATGCTCAATTAACCTTGCGTAACCGGGTTGAAATGGTTTGGTTTGATAAAAATCAATTGGATGCCCAACAAGGCTTTTCTTTTTATACTGATATTTTATTTAAACCCTTACGAAAAAAATATTCTGGTAATATACGGTTGCAATATTTTGAAACAGTGGGTTACGACAGCCGTTTGTATGCCTTCGAAAATGATGTTATGTATAGTTATTCCATTCCGGTTTTATATGGCAAGGGATTTAGATATTATATAAATATTAACTACGATATAAATAAAAAATTAGGGTTTTGGCTTAAGTGGGCTCAAACTATTTATAAGGATCAAACTGTTGTTGGAACTGGTTTAGAGGAGGTTTTAGGTAATAAAAAAACGGAGATTAAACTGCAGCTGCAATATCAAATAAAACAATAAAAACCGATATCCATTAAAATATTTATACCTCTTCTAACTTATACCAGTAGTAAATAATAAAGATTTTTATACCCTTAAAAAATTTGAGGGGACCAAACCTTGATTGCAGGCATTTCTATAGAAATTTGAGCTATTAAAATAAAGACAACTCAATATGCTGATAATAAAAGGTTAGGCCTTACAAAAATAATTTATAAGCTGTATTGCCTATTTTTGCAGTACAGACCTTATTTTATTAAATTTTAATTTTACTTCATGTCAGAACAACAAGCGCCCAATCAAATAAATATTGAAATATCCGAAGAAATGTCCGAAGGATCCTATGCAAATCTTGCAATTATCAACCATAGCCATTCAGAATTTGTTATAGATTTTGTAAACATTATGCCTGGTACTCCTAAAAGTAAAGTGAAAAGCCGCATTATTCTTACTCCCTTTCATGCTAAAAGATTTATGAAAGCATTGTCTGAAAATGTTAAAAAATTTGAATCTGTAAATGGTCCGATTCAGGATATGGAGGCGGCTGAGATTCCTTTTACGTTTGGAGCCCCTGCTGCACAGGCCTAAATTTATAATAACCCACTATCGGCAAAACTAAAATAACCATCTTCACTAACAATTACATGATCCATAACTAATATATCAAGGTAGCGCGCCGCTATCTTGATTTTTTGTGTCAGTTCTTCATCTGCCCGGCTGGGCCTTAAATTTCCGGATGGGTGATTGTGGGTTAATATTATAGATGTAGCTCCCTGTTCCAACGCAATTTTTAAAATTACCCTCGGGTCTGCGACCGTACCTGTTAAACCACCCCTGCTAATTATTTCAAAATGATTTATTTTATTGGCCTTGTTTAAAAACAGTACGGCAAAAACTTCGTAGCTAAAATCTTTAATTATTGCCCGTAGATATTGAATAATATCCATACTCGATTTTATAACAGTTTTATTGAGGGCTTCAGAAGCCTGTCTTCTTCGGCCAAGTTCAAGCGCTGCGGCAATAGTAACAGCCTTTGCCATGCCAATACCCTTAACCTTTTGAAAATCTTTTAAGGAAAGTTTACCCAGTTCGTTTAAATTATTGTTTCCTAAATTTAAAATCTCCCTGGCAAGTTCTACCGCCGACTTTTCCTTGCTGCCATTATTAATTAAAATGCCAAGCAATTCCGAATCGCTTAAAGTTGCAGCACCCTTGGTCAATAATTTCTCTCTGGGTCTGTCATCAATGGCCCAATTTTTAATAGATGTGGAAGGTTTGTTTATATTTTGCATTTTATTAGTTTATTCATAGGTTATAAATTGATAGTTTTGCAGCCTAAGCCCAATCCTTTATCACACACTAATTAATTGATATGCAGAACAACGCTAAAATATTTTCAGGCACCGGATCGCAATACCTTGCACAGGCAATTGCCAATAAATTTGGAGAGCCACTGGGCAAAGTTAACATACAGCGCTTTAGCGATGGCGAAATAGGTGTAGAGTTTCAGGAAAGTATTCGCGGCCAACATGTGTTTTTAATTCAAAGTACTTTTGCACCTACTGATAATTTAATGGAATTATTGTTAATGATTGATGCAGCAAAACGTGCATCTGCCTATAAAGTAATTGCAGTTATGCCTTATTACGGCTATGCCCGTCAGGATAGAAAAGACCGCCCCCGTGTGGCTATCGGCTCAAAATTGGTTGCAAATATGTTAACTGCCGCGGGTGCCGACAGGGTAGTTACCATGGATCTGCACGCACCGCAAATACAAGGTTATTTCGATATTCCGGTTGATCACCTCGATAGCTCGGCTATTTTTATTCCTTATATTGAAAGTTTAAAATTACCTAACTTAACTTTTGCAGCACCGGATGTAGGCAGTGCTAACCGCATTAGAGAAATAGCTACCTATTTTGAATGTGACATGGTAATATGTGATAAACACCGAAAACGAGCTAACGAAATAGCCAGTATGGTTTTAATTGGCGATGTAGTGGATAGAGACATTGTTTTAATTGATGATATATGTGATACAGGTGGCACGCTTGCAAAAAGTGCAGGTCTATTAAAGGAAAAGGGTGCCAGAAGCGTAAGGGCATTTTGTACCCATCCCGTATTAAGCGGCAATGCCTATAAAAATATTGAAGATAGCGTTTTGGAAGAATTAGTAGTCTGCGATACCATTCCGGTAAAACAAGGCGGTAAAATCAGGGTAGTTTCCACAGCCGAACTATTTGCCATCGCCATAAGAAACGCACTGGAAAATAAAAGTATAAACAGTCTGTTTTTAAGAAGCCGCATGGCCAACAAAAAATAAGTTGAAAGTTTTGATGAGGGATATGATTTTAAATAGGTGGTTAAATATCAAGCTTTAAAATAAAATAAAGGAATAAAATATTATGTATTTGTATAATATAAAGTGTAAAAAATACATTTGCATTTGATCCCGTCATATATTATAAATTTAAATAATATCGTTATTTTATTGCTCTTACCATAAACAAAGTTTATATTAAAAATTTAAAACTTTTAATATAAATACTATTCGAATCTAGACCACTTATAACTAATAACTTATAATTCATAACTAATTTAATAACTCATGACTTATAACTCATAATTATATTAATTGCTTATAACTCATAACTAAATTAATTTGCCTAATTTCGCGTTTCATAAAAAAATAATTTAAATGAAATCAATTACAATCGAAGGACAAATCAGGACCGAATTTGGCAAAAAAGCCACCCGCCAACTTCGCCTTGAGGAAAAAGTGCCAGCTGTAATTTACGGAGGTGCTACCGAAATTAATTTTGCTGCCCCTGCCACAGCTTTTAAAAACATTGTCTATACCCCTGAATTTATGGTGGTAGAAGCAACAATTGGCGGAAAAATGTATCGCTGCGTATTAAAAGATCTTCAGTTTGATAAAGTAAGCGATAAATTAATTCACGTTGATTTTTTAGAGCTTGTTGAAGATAAAAATGTTATCGTTACATTGCCACTTAAATTTACAGGCGCTCCTGTAGGTGTTAAGGCTGGTGGTAAACTGGTTACTAAAATGAAAACTTTAAAAGTAAAAGTTTTACCAAAATACCTTCGGGAAAATATCGAAATTGATATTACTAACCTAAACCTAAACGAAAATGTACGGGTACAGGATGTTAAAGCAGAAAACATGGAAATTTTAAACTCTCCACGTATTCCAATTGCTTCAATTACAATGACCCGTCAATTGAAACAAGAAGAAGCTGCGGCTCCTAAGGCCGGTGCTGCAAAAGCTGCTCCTGCAAAAGCCGCTCCTGCAAAAGCTGCCGCTCCTGCTGCAAAAGCTCCTGCTGCAAAAAAATAAGCTGATAAATAATACTTAAAATGCCCTGAATTATCGGGGCATTTTTTATAAGGACCAACTATAAACTTTAATTACCTTTGCCAACTTAAATTAATATTATGGGAATGGATAGAAATACAGTAATTGGTTTTGTGCTGATTGGTATGCTATTGATGGGAATGTTTTATTTTAACAACCAGGGCAATGCTGCATACCTGGCCGAACAAAAAAGAGTTGCCGATTCTATAATGAGAACAAGACCTAAATTGGATCTTGTTAAAATACGCACCGATTCACTTTCGCATGATGCTACCCGTAAAGAGAAAGCAGCCGGCAACCTTCAGCAAGCCTCCTCTGTTACAGAAGAATTAACTACCCTCGAAAATGAAGTAATAAAAATAACTTTTACCAATAAAGGCGCACAACCAAAAATTGTAGAACTTAAACAATATAAAACCCTGGATGGTAAACCGGTAATTGTACAAAAAGGAGATTTTAATAAACTTTCCTACCGTATTAATTCCGGCGGTAACCAGGTGGCCAATACAGCAGACCTTTCTTTTGTTACAGGAACTAAGATTGATAACGCAGATAAAAGTCAGTCTTTAATTTTCACCATTAAGGATTCCTCCGGTAATCAAATTACACATCAATATACTTTACACCCCAACGATTACTTAATAGATCTTGCTATTGGTTTAAATGGTGCCGACAAATTAATATCTCAAAATACAATTAATTTGGAGTGGCAAACTCAAACAGATCAAATTGAAAAAGACGAAGCTTACGAAAAACTTCAATCTCATATTTGTTACCTAACCGATGGCGTTTTCGATTTTAGTAATTTAGGAAATGGGGATAACAAAAAATTTGAAAAGCCGGTTGATTGGCTTTCTGTAAAACAACAATTCTTTTTGGCCACCCTGGTTAACAAAAATAAGTTTCCATCTGCCGATATTAAATGGGTCGTTCCAACAGATACCTCCTTACATATTATAGCGCAAACTACCGCCAATTGCAAAATCGATTTGCCCGCCGGAGCAGCTACTGCAAGTGTTCCGCTTCAATTATATTATGGTCCCAGCGATTACCATGTATTGAAAGCCTACAATAATCAAATGGAAAATATTGTACCCTACGGTAGCGGTATTTTTGCTTTTGTGAAATTTATTAATCGGTATGCACTATTACCTGTATTTGATTTGCTACGTAAAAATGTAGCAAGTATGGGTTTGGTTATTTTATTACTTACCCTGTTTATTCGTTTACTTACTTCACCTATTTTGTATAAAAGTTATGTAAGTGGTGCAAAAATGAAGGCCTTAAAACCAGAAATTGATAAGTTAAAAGAAAAGCACGGAGAAGATAAGCAAGCCTTTAGTATGGACCAGATGAAGCTTTGGAAAACTGCCGGGGTTAGTCCCTTAGGTGGATGTTTACCTGCCGTTTTGCAGATTCCAATATTTATGTCGCTGTACTATTTCTTTCAATCTAATATTTCCTTGCGGGGTCAACATTTTCTTTGGGCAAAAGATCTTGCTGCATATGATTCTATTTACAATATTCCCTTCACTATTCCTTTTTACGGCGACCATGTGAGTCTTTTTACCCTTACCGCGGTATTAACAAGTTTATTGATATCAATTTACAGCATGAGTACCATGCAGGATAATTCTAATCCTGTAATGAAATACATGCCTTATATTTTCCCGGTATTATTATTGGGTGTTTTTAATAAATTACCATCAGCACTTACCTGGTATTATACAATTTCAAATACCATTACCTTACTGTTGCAAATTGTAATTCAGAAGTATATTATTGATCATGATAAAATTCTGGCACAAATTGAAGAAAATAGAAAAAAGCCGGTTAAACAAAGCAAACTGCAGGATAGAATACAGGCCATGCAGGATACCAATAAAAAAGTTCAGGATATGAAAGCTAAAACGCAAAAGAAGCTATAATACAAGATATCGTTAAATAATACAAGCCTGCAACTTAATAAAAGTTAGCAGGCTTTTTATTAACGCGCCTGCAATAAATTGGGTTGTAGATTTTACTATCTTTATCGAATACAATTATTGATTATGAATACATTTAAAAAGATATTGACATTAAGTGCATTTATTGGTACCAACAGTTTTAATACCTATGCCCAAAAAACTATTTCAGAAGGCACATTTACCTATACTATTTCTACTCAAACTGAAAACCCATCACAAACGGATCCTTTAAGCGGTGCTACAAATACGGTTTCTTTAAAAGGAAGTTTAAGCAGAACTGATATGACCAGCCCCCTTGGAAAGGAAACTACCATATATGATGAAAAAAATGGTACAGGTATAATTTTAAAGGAATATAGCGGTCAAAAATTAATGATTACCCTAACTAAAGAAAATTGGGCTACCATCAATAATAAGTTTGATGGGATTAATTTTATTAGTAGCAATGAAATAAAAACTATTGCCGGTTTTAATTGCACCAAAGCCATTGGTAAATTGCATGACGGTTCTACCATGGTTGTTTATTACGCTCCTGATTTTATCGTTATTAATAAAAATTACAATAAAATATTTAAAAATCTGTCAGGTTTACCTGTTCAATATGAATTTCAAAATGGCAAATTAAAATTTAAATATTTATTAGCTTCAATAAACTACGGAGCTGTTTCCGTATCAAAATTTGATTTTCCAAAGTCAGGTTATAGAATTATGAGTTATGATGAGAGCAGACAAGGTAAATAACTTGCAGCTTAAT
>JAYTHI010000281.1:0-10511 GCA_043732685.1 Ferruginibacter sp.
AACAAATAGTCAAAGCTATAATAGGTGGTGAGGAAAATTTAAAAGGTATTAAATAAGTTATTTTTTAATTAATAAAAAAAGGTTGCTCTCTAAACGAAAGCAACCTTTACTATAAATATTAATTCACCATAATCAACGACTGCATTATACGTTAAACCTAAAATGCATTACATCACCATCATTTACAACATATTCTTTTCCTTCAATTCTTAGTTTTCCATTATCTCTGCACGCAGCTTCAGATTTATAGGTAATAAAATCCTGGTAGGCGATAACTTCTGCTTTAATAAATCCCTTTTCAAAATCGGTGTGTATTACACTGGCGGCTTGCGGCGCTTTCCATCCATGATGAATGGTCCATGCCCTAACTTCTGTTACACCTGCAGTAAAATAAGTTGATAGGTTTAATAACTTGTAAGTAGAGTGAATAAGCCTGTCCAGCGCAGGTTCTGTCATTTTATACTCCTCCATAAACATGGCCTTGTCTTCGGCTTCTTCCAATTCGGCTATCTGCGCTTCAATGGCATTGGTCATCACAATTACTTCGGCATTTTCGGCTTTTGCGGCAGCTACCAGGGCGTCGCTAAATTTATTTCCAGTATGCATGCTGGCCTCGTCTACATTGGCAACATATAAAACAGGTTTATCGCTTAAAAAAAAGTTCTCTGCAATGGCTTCTTTTTCATCTTTGGTAAGCCCCATCGATAAAATATTTTTGCCCTTGTTCAGGTGCTCTTTGCAACGAAGTAAAACATCATATTCCAACTTCGTTTTTACATCTGCAGTTTTTAATAATTTTTCTGAGCGGGCAATTTTTCTTTCCACACTATCCAAATCTTTCAATTGCAATTCTGTCTCAATTATTTCTTTATCACTTAAAGGATTAATTGGTCCTTCATCCCTTAAAATATTTTCATCTTCAAAACAACGGATAACATGAATAATGGCATCTACTTCCCTTATATTGGCTAAAAATTTATTGCCCAATCCTTCGCCTTTACTGGCACCACGCACCAAACCTGCGATATCAACAATTTCTATTTGGGTTGGTACGGTACGGTTTGGCATTACCAATTCTGCCAGCCGGTCCATTCTTGGATCAGGAACATTAACCAAACCGGTATTGGGTTCGATAGTACAAAAGCGGTAATTGCTAGCCTGCGCTTTGGCACTATTACTTACTGCGTTAAATAAGGTTGATTTTCCAACATTGGGTAAACCCACGATGCCTGCCTTTAAAGCCATGTTATTGATTATTTATTAAATTATGTAAATGCTTTTTTCAAATAAAGTAAAAGCAAGCAGGTTAGTAGTGAAAAATATTCTGTAAAATCTTATTTTTCATCCGGCTTAAATACTTTTTTGCGTCGCAAAGGTAAGCTTTGCGTGGAAATACTAGGTTTCAGTATAAAGTACTAATTTCAGACATTAAAAATTATACTTTTTATATACTCAACCCGGTTAATTTATAAATGGTAAATGCAACAAATCTGGCGACTATTGATAGTATTACGCCAGCATACCATTTGTAATTTTACTAATTTTATTCATTGAGTTTAATTTAATTATGATATGGCATTGAGTAGAATTTGGTCTGCATTTATTATAATAGCCATTACAGTGGCGGGTATTAAATGTTTTGCTTTTGGTGATACCCAAATATTTAGCTGGATGGTAATTGGAAAAGCCGCAGATCCGCTTAATCCTTTTAAAGTAGATGGTATTATTGAAACTTGTTGGGTGGCAGTAGATATTTGTTTAAAACTGATTGGAATTTTAGCCTTGTTTATTGGCTTTATGAATATAGCCGAAAGGGCAGGGGGTATCAGGCTGTTATCAAGAATTGTAGGTCCTTTTTTTTCTAAGCTTTTTCCGGAAATTCCCAAAGGTCATCCTTCCATGGGGCATATGATCCTGAATTTTTCTGCCAATCTTTTAGGATTGGATAATGCTGCAACTCCCTTTGGTTTAAAGGCAATGGAAAGTCTGCAGGAACTAAACCCGGATAAGGATGTAGCTTCCAATTCGCAGATTATGTTTCTTTGTTTACATGCTGCGGGATTAAATTTAATTCCTGTTAGTGTTATTGCTGTAAGGGCAGCACAAAATGCAAGTAACCCAACCGATGTTTTTTTGCCTTGCATGATCGTAACTTTTGCAGGTACCATGGCGGCCATGATGATTGTAGCTTTCAGACAAAAAATAAATTTATTTCAACCCGTTATTTTAGCCTGGGTATTTGGCGTTTCGGCCATTATTGCTTTGTTGGTTTGGTACATAACCAAATTAAATGCTGCCGGAATTCAGTTGTTTTCGGGCATGTTAAGTAATGGCATAATATTATTGGTTTTTTTATTAATAGTTTTAGGAGGGGTTTATAAAAAAATAGATTTGTTTGCTGCTTTTGTAGAGGGGGCTAAAAATGGTTTTGATACAGCCATACGGATCATCCCTTATATTTTAGGTATTTTAGTTGCGGTAAGTATGCTTAGAACTAGTGGAACATTTGATGTGGTGATTAACGGAATGAAACATTTTTTTGCCATGCTGGGCGCTGATACCCGTTTTGTTGATGGATTACCAACGGCCTTAATAAGACCATTAAGCGGAGGGGCAGCAAGGGGTATGATGGTTAGCACGATGACAACTTTTGGTCCCGATTCTTTTGCGAGCAAACTCTCCGGAATTTTTCAGGGTTCCTCTGATACTACTTTTTATGTGGTTGCCGTTTACTTTGGATCGGTAAATATTAAAAATACGCGTTATGCCATAGGATCGATGCTGCTGGCCGATTTGGTGGGCGTTATTATCGCTATCATTTTATGTTACTTATTTTTTGGCAGCAGTCTATAACAATTTGAATCATCTAAATTTATTTAATCAATAACATTATTGGTAAGAAAATTTGATAGGATTAGGAAGCTCAATCGCAAACCTGCTATTTTAAGCTATTTTTACCATTTTAAGTGTAGCGCTTAAAAAACCCAACTGTCATTAAGTAAGCTTGGTTAACATTAAAAAATGTGACTATTTCTTAAACCTTATAATTTATAAGTCGCATTTTTTGAATGCAGCACCAGTTTTTTGCTGCATATTCTTCGCCTCCACAGAGCCGGCGGGCTGCGTAACTGCAACGCCGCCCATTGGCTTCTTTCAAAAAAATAAGCTGCGCATTTTTTATTGAATCCGCCCTTGGCGGACCGAACCTAATGAGGCGGCTTATGCAATTACTGGTGATTTTAAAGGCAGCCTGCGAAGGGCATCATTTATTTAAAATGTATAATTTTCATTGATAAAATATAAAAACTAAGCACAAATAAGTCTGCGAATCAAAACGCTTGAAGTACACTTTTATATTATCTAAAAGTTATACAGCTCAGGCTATACTGCTTTTGCGAATTATTTACCTAATCCAAAAAAATTAAATTGGAATATTAAAGTTTTTGCTGAATTTTATTGCACCGTTTTATTAAGAGCAAAAAAATACTACCATTATTAATAGTAGTATTTTTTAATAATATGTAATTTATTTTTTTAATTATTTCGCCACAGCAATCTTAACCTTTTTATTTTTAATTTTTTCTTCTTTAATTAGTTCCATCACTTCCCCAACTTTTAGTTTTCTAACGGCGACAAAAGAAAAGAAATCTTTTACTTCAATTAAACCGATATCTTCTTTTTTAAGTAAGCCTTTATTGGATAAAAAACCTACGATATCTATTTTGTTTACTTTATCTTTTTTACCTGCGGCAATAAATAAGGTTGACCATTTAGGCTTTTCAGGCAACTCTACTTTTTCGGGTAAGGTGATGGCCTCAACATCGCCTGTAATATAAGTTGGCAGACGTTCTTCGGCTGATAGAATTAATACTGATTTTCCTCCTGCTTCCATTCTTGCAGTTCTGCCATTTCGATGGGTGTAAACATCTGCTGTAGCAGGTAAATGATAATGTATGATGTATTTAATATCAGGAATATCAAGTCCTCTTGATGCAAGATCTGTTGTTACCAAAACATTTGAGGTGCCATTCTTAAATTTACACATGGCACTTTCTCTTTCCTGCTGCTCCATACCACCGTGATAAAATACATTTACAATTCCCTTATCTCTTAAAAGCTGGCTGGTGCGCTCAACAGATTCGCGGTGATTGCAAAATACGATGATCGATTTACTACCTATGGAACATATTAAACGAAACAGTGTTTCTGACTTATCTTTTTCGGGCGAAAGTACCGTCCTTACTACCAATTCATCTTCGGCCGGTTTTTCTATCGGCGATAAAAAATTCAGGCGCAGGGGAGATGCGAGTCCAATAAAATCAGGAATACGTACCGCTTCTGTTGCAGAGGTTAACATTCGTTTTTTAATATTGGGTAAGGAGCCGATTATAAATGACATTTCTTCCTGAAATCCAAGTTCTAATGATTTGTCAAATTCGTCCAACACCAGGGTAGTAATATCTTCTACTTTAAAATTACTGCGGCGGATATGATCAGCAACCCTTCCCGGAGTTCCCACAATTACAGCAGGGGCCTGCAACAGGTTATTTTCTTCGGTTTCTCTTTTATGTCCGCCATAACAACAGGTAACTTTATAACCTGTTGCCATTTTTCTAAACACTTCGTCAATCTGTATGGCCAGTTCGCGCGAAGGCACTAATATTAATGCCTGTACTTTTTTACTTTCTTTGGTTAGTAACTGAACGATGGGTAATAAAAATGCCAGCGTTTTTCCGGAGCCTGTGGTAGATAATAATATTACATTATTTGTTTCTTCATTTGCTTTTAGCGATGCTAATTGCATTTCGTTCAGGGCCTCTATTTGTAGGTTGGCCAATATCTTTTGAACGGGTATATTGTTATTTTGCATGTCGGTAAAAGTAGTGTTTGTAGCCTTAAGCACAAAAAAAGAGAATCAACTGGATCCTCCTCTACCTTTTTTGCAAATTATTTTACTACAATTGTAAACATACAGCCATTGGTTCCCGGGATAAAATTAAAGGGCCCGGATGTGGAGGGCGTACCAAGGCCAAATAGCGTAATTGTTGTAAAGCCGTTGCTGGTAAAGGTTCCGGAACCGGAGAAAATCATTCCGTTGATGGCATTTGTATTAACGGAGTAAGTACCCGGCCTACCCACATTAACTTTTAATACAAGACTATCTGATTTATTTAAAGGAATATTTTTATAATACTCACCCAAAATTAAAGGAGCGGTACAACTGTCGGGCGAACCATTTAATGAAAATAGGGCGTCATTATTTAAAACGCCAACGGAGTTAAATTTCACTGGAAAAGTACATCCGTCTACACCCGGTATAAAATTAAATACACCGGCAGACAGGGGTGTTCCGAAACCCTGCAATGCAATAGTTTGCGATCCACGGTTTGCAAATGTTCCGGATGCTTTAAATAATACGCCGTTAATATTTGCTGTGGCAATGGTGTAGGTGCCAATAGTATCGATTACTACATTAACTATTATGGTATTTGATTCATTTAATGCAGTTCCTCTATTGTAATTGCCGCTGGCGCTGGTATTAATGCAATTATTCTTGGTGGCTGCAAGGGAGTAAACTGCTGTTCCGCCACTGGTACCGGGCATTTCAATTTGAGTAGGTGGCAGCGTTACCGTATCGCCTTTTTGACAAGCGATAAAAAAGGTTGTTATCAATAGAATAGAAGATATATATATAATTTTCTTTATCATAGGGGAGGTTTTAAACCTGCGAGAATAGGTAAAATTTACTGAATAGGCTCATCAAAACTACCTTCGGTTATCGTTTTTGTAATGGTGTTTCCTTGCATGGTATTTGTAAGCTGACCGCTAAATGTACCTTTAACCCTGGTGGCAGTAATACTGGTAATTACAATGGTAAAGGGGGGGTGATTAGGAGGTAAAATATTACTACTGGTATTAAAAATTGTTAAGGATTGATCGGAATTTACAAACTGGTAATCAATTTCTATACTATAACCTGTAGGTGAAATAAAACCTTTTTCATTATAGGTGCCCGCGCTTACATTTCCATTATCATTCTTAGTTATGTAAATCTGCAATTGAGGAACGTTAGTTGCGGAGGTCGCAGTTTGATAGCCACCAATATTTAAATAAGAAAAACCTTGTGTAGTTGTACTAGCTATTGCATGGTAATTAAAAGTATTTATCGTTCCATCAATTTTACAGGATAAAATTCCGTTTGTATCAGGTGTAGAACCTGCAGGAGGTGTAGAATTAGTTGTTGAACCGGTATCATTAATGGTTATAGGAAAGGAACATCCATTAGTACCGGGACTGTAAGGAAATTTACCACGAACAATTGGGGTGCCCTTTGCTAAAAAAACTATTGGCTGTATACCCAGACTGGTAAAGGTACCAGTTGCGGTAAAGCTAATTCCATTGATGAGGGGAGTAGAAACGGAATAGCTACCAATTGCGGTAACTTTTACCATTAATTGAACGGTATTATTGGAGTTGGCCGGCTTATTAATGGTGTACGTACTATTTATTACGGGCGAAGAGCAATTTGTGTTGGCATCAACGAAGGTAAAACTACTGGTTCCGGAGCTGGAACTGGTTCCAATATTATTTTCGGAGCTAAATTCTTTTTCACATGAAAATAAAAAGAAAATTATAACAATTAAAAAATAGCTAAATGCTGACGTGGTTTTCATATTATAATTAAGTGATTGTTAGTTTGTTGTTGGTTTATTAAAGATAAATATATTATATAATTTAATAATATTAATTATAAATCTGACCAATAATCATATTAAAAAAACTTATAGAATAAAAATTTAGATAAATGGCAGAGTTTTTGAATCACTACATATAATAAATTGAATTTGAACGAAAAATTGCCATTTTTCTCTTTAATTCAACCTTAAAATACAATCTATGAAATTGATAAATATTAACAAGGATCAAGTAAATTTTTTAAGTAAAAGCAAGAGATTTCTATTGTTTATTTCTTTTGCAGTTTTTTATGCAATCTTGTGGGTTTATTATGTTCGAATTTCAAAATAAACATAAAATTATATTTATAAAATGTTTTATACCTAAAACCTAATTTTTTTCTTTTTATTGTATAAAATATATATAATTTTTTAATAAATATTTAAAATGTTTTTCTATAATAATTAGCTGATCCCTTAAAATCATTTAAAATGATTTTAAGGGATTTTTTGTGGAGTGATTTTTTAACTATTCTAAATGAATACCAGCTAGTAATATAATTAGGATTATTGCTTTATTAATTATTTAACAGGTTGTACAATTTATACTAAACCATACTTTTAATCTCTTTCAAATTAATATATTTTAATTCAGATAGTAATAAATTTAGAAGTTAACTAATCTTTCCCATAATTAATATTATGTTAAGTAGTGGATTAGACACGACTTTCTCCCCCAATGCTTTTATCACTATTCTGAAGCCACTACCCACTCTTTTAAAGTAGAAAGAGTTCAATGCTTTTTAAGTATCTAATTATTTTCCTTTATAAATTCTTCAAAGGCCTAATCCATAATTTTTTATAAAGCAACTAATATAACAGATAAGTGCATATGGAAAATACGGTTTATTGCAGGTACAAATACCCTATTTTATATATTAATATTTATTATTTTTTTTCTCTAAGTAAATACCACAAAAAACTTACCCAATATTACACAACCCTGTATACCCACTTTAGGATATATGCACATATATTTATTTAATTTATATTTATGAAAGAATCTGTACAAACAGTTACCCATCATTCAACACCTATTATTGACCTTCTCATATATTTTTTGCTTTATATTTATACTGTTAACTAAGATTAGATTATTGTTTTCCTAAAATCAAAGAAAATTAGGAAAACATTACATAAAAGAAAACATTCTTTTTCACAATACATTTTGGTATTGAGGCACAAGCATTAAGATTGAGTTTTTCGTCGCTAATACCACAAATCTGAAGTAATAAAACTTACAAGACGTTTAAAACAATTCTTTTATCAAAACGCAGGAAATATTAAATCCATTCATATTAAAAGTCTTTAAGTTTTTTCGTTGTTTTCGTAAGTTGTTAATTAGTTATTTTTTATAAATTAACAAACCTGCGCAAATGAGTGGAGTTGAAAACTGCCATATGGCGACACTATGCTAAACCTGAAGAATTACATATGTGGAAACGACCCTCCCATAAATTTTATATCATGAAACAATTAAAACTGTCACTTGCAATTACTGTTCTTTATTACCTTTTCTGTTTTGCACAATGCAAAAAAAGTAACCCAGACAGTAACGGATTGCCAGACGCTACACAGGATGGCAAAAACACATTGGGCTTTTTATTGAATGGGCAACCATGGAATCCGCAAGGAAATAATGGAACAGCTAATTTGAGTTTGTATTACGATGCAACCATTGCAGGCGGTGGGTTTAATTTAGCTGCCTACCGAATAATTTCTACAGAAGTTCGTCAAAGACTAACAATGTTTGGTGACTCTATTCAGTATCCCCAAAGAATAATACTTCCAAATCCAAATAAATTCGGAGCAATATTTAGAAATGATGTTTCAGGCTGCGATTATGATATTGCTGATACCATAGTAAAAATAACTGGCGGATATTTCGATTTAAAAAAACTTGATAAAACCAATAATATATTTTCAGGGGAATTTGAAATCAAATTTAAAAAAGCAGGCTGTGAAGATGTACAAATATCTCAAGGTCGGTTCGACATGAAATATTAATCAATCTTAAAAAAAATTCAAATGAACAAACTTATCAAAACATGCTTATGTTTTGCAATACTAACGTATTGTACAAAATCAACTGCACAAATAGACACAAGCACAACACAAAAATTACATCATTTTATTTTTCAGCCCATCCATTCAACCAAAGTCCACCATGTAACAATTCTTCCCGTTTAATAATAGTAAAAAATTATAGAAACCAGGCCGCTGCAAATTGCAAATGCCTGGTTTCTTAAAATTATAAAACTGCCGGTTGTTCTGTTAATAACCTCAGTTCCTGTGCAGCACTTACCATTGCTATCAATGCCTTTTTTGTTTCGGGCCAATTCCGGGTTTTTAATCCGCAATCAGGATTTATCCAAAGTTGATCGGCAGGAATAACAGCCTGTGCTTTTTCCATCAACAATACCATCTCCTCTTTTGATGGAACTCTTGGAGAATGAATATCATACACTCCGGGTCCAATTTCATTTGGATATTTAAAATCAGCAAAAACATCCAATAGTTCCATTTGCGAACGACTGCATTCAATCGTAATTACATCGGCATCCATATTGGCAATATGTTCAATGATATCGTTAAACTCTGAATAGCACATGTGGGTATGTATTTGCGTTTCATCTCCTACTCCACTTGCTGCAATTTTAAAGGCGCCAACCGCCCATTGTAAATATTCCTGCCAGTTTTCTTTTCTTAAAGGCAATCCTTCTCTAATGGCGGGTTCATCAATCTGTATAATTTTTATTCCTGCTTTTTCAAGATCCAATACCTCATCCCGAATAGCCAGGGCTATTTGAGCACAAGTAATACTGCGCGGCTGGTCATTGCGCACAAAACTCCATTGCAAAATTGTTACAGGTCCGGTAAGCATACCTTTTACCCATTTGATAGTTAAGGATTGTGCATAGGCAGTCCACTTTAAGGTCATCGGGTTAGGACGGCTAACATCACCATAAATTATTGGAGGTTTTACGCAACGGCTGCCGTAACTCTGTACCCAGCCATTTTTAGAAAATGTAAAACCAGCCAGCTGTTCGCCAAAATATTCAACCATATCATTGCGTTCAAACTCGCCGTGTACCAGTACATCAATTCCGGTTTCTTCCTGCCAGCGAATGGCTTCCGTCGTTTCTTTTGCAATCAGGTCATCGTATTCAACTTGTGAAAGCAGTCCTTTTTTAAACTTAGCACGCCAACTTCTTACCTCAGCGGTTTGTGGAAACGAACCAATAGTAGTTGTAGGAAATAGCGGTAACTCCAGGGCTTTACGTTGCTTTATTTTTCTAACCGAAAAATCATTTGTTCGTAGTGCATCATTTTCTGTTATGGCTGCAACACGCTGTTTTACTGTTTCGTTATGAATAAGTGTTGAGCTTTTCCGACTTTCATTTGCAGCAATATTTTTTTGCCATTCAATATTTGTCGCTTCAATATCTTCCCTTGTGGATAGTTTTTTTAGGGTTACTACTTCCTCAATTTTCTGTTTTGCAAAGGCAAGCCATTGTTTAATTTCAGGAGTAAGTATTTGATTGTTTGTTTCCAGTTCCAAATCGCAGGGCGAATGAAGTAAGGAACAGGAAGGCGCTATCCAAACCCTGTCGGCTCCAATATTTTCCACTGCTTTATCAATCAATGCAAGCGATTCTATAAAATTATTTTTCCAGATATTTCTGCCATCTACAACACCTAAAGAAAGATTGGTTTTGGTTTTTATAAAATCAGTTGTTAATATATCGTCTAATTGAGCCGGACAACGAACCAGAT
>JAYTHI010000282.1:0-10497 GCA_043732685.1 Ferruginibacter sp.
AGCTCTTTCTCTGCTTAAACCGCCCGGTCCAAGTGCGGAGATACGACGCTTATGCGTGATCTCACTTAAAGGATTAGTTTGATCTAAAAACTGGGACAATTGAGAAGTACCAAAGAATGAATTGATAACAGAAGATAAAGTTCTTGCGTTAATCAAATCTACCGGAGTAAATACCTCATTGTCACGAACGTTCATCCTTTCACGGATGGTACGCGCCATACGGGCCAGACCTACACCAAACTGAGCGTATAATTGCTCACCCACTGTACGTACGCGGCGATTGCTTAAATGGTCAATATCATCTACTTCACTTTTACCATTGGTTAATTGAACCAGAGTTTTAATGATGGCGATAATATCATCTTTAGTCAATACTTTTTTCTCAATAGGAAAATTCAATCCTAAACGGCGATTGATTTTGTAACGGCCAACTTCACCAAGATCATAACGTTTATCAGAGAAAAATAATTTATCAATTATACCACGTGCTGTTTCGTTATCTGGTGCATCGGCACCACGTAACTGGCGGTAAATATGTTGAACCGCTTCAAGCTCACTATTAGAAGTATCTTTATTTAATGTATTGTATATAATTGCGTAATCACCACTAACTTCTTCTTTCTGCACAAATACGCTCTTAACATCCATATCAGCAATCATGTCGATATTGCTTTCATCCAAAACGGTATCACGCTCTAAAACGATCTCGTTTCTTTCGATGCTCACAACCTCACCGGTATCTTCATCCACAAAATCTTCTACCCAGGTACGCAATACACGGGCTGCAAGGCGTTTGCCAACATATTTTTGTAAAGATTTTTTATCTACTTTAACTTCATCAGCCATGCCGAAAAGCTCAAGAATATCCTTATCAGTTTCAAAACCGATAGAACGTAATAAAGTAGTTACAGGAAACTTTTTCTTACGATCGATGTAAGCATACATCACATTATTAATATCGGTAGCAAATTCCATCCAGGCACCTTTAAAAGGAATAACCCTGGCAGAATAAATTTTTGTACCGTTGGGATGTACAGATTGACCAAAGAAAACACCAGGAGAACGATGAAGCTGGCTAACTACTACCCGCTCAGCACCATTGATAACAAAAGTACCACGTGGCGTCATATAAGGAATATTACCCAGGAACACATCCTGAACGATCGTCTGAAAATCAACGTGCTCTTCATCATTACAGCTCAACCTAAGTTTAGCTTTTAATGGAACAGCATAAGTTAATCCTCTTTCGATACACTCATCGATAGTGTAGCGGGGTGGATCCACGAAATAGTCTAGAAACTCCAGTACGAAGATGTTGCGGGTATCGGTGATAGGGAAATTTTCCTTAAACACGCGAAACAAACCTTCATTATTACGCTTATCCGGCGTAGTTTCCAACTGAAAGTAATCTTTAAACGACTGAATTTGAATACCGAGCAAATCGGGCTGTTCTGCCAGAAGTTCAACTTTTCCGAAATTGATACGCTGAGCAGCGGGTGATTTTGTTGCAGACATATTTGTTATAAAACGTTTTAATGCTGAGAAGGTTCTTTTAATTCAAGATAAATATAGCTTGCGCCACTAACCTGAAATTAAAGGATGGCAAATGTACGACATAGTATTCAATTATAGAAATACTTCAATCTATTTTTATGATTTTTGGATTGATTTTTGCTAAAATGCGGAATTTTATGGTTTTGTTGGCTGTAATTCAATATGGATTATTTAAATGATAGATATAACTTATATCTAAAGATAATAAATTTAAATATTTTTTTGATTTTTTTATAATTATAAGAAATTAATTTTATTATTTAGAGATGAAAAAATAAATTCAAAATTTTTTAATTAGATACTTGTAATTTCAACATATTACATATTTTAAATTTTATGCAGCTAAAAATACCTCTGCCGGTGATTTAAAATAAGTTTTTAGCCGCTGAGCCATTTTCAAAGTGAGTGCTCTCCTGCCAGATAATATGGACGATACATGGCCTTTCGAACTAATTATTGGCACCAGATCTTTCGCTTTCATGCCTTGTTTTTCCATTTTTATTTTAACCACTTCAATGGGAGAGACTGCTGGCAGGTAATATGCTATTTTTCATAATCCATAATTAAGACCAATAATAAATCTAATTCTTCAGATAAAGCAGCATCATTGTTTGCATCAAAAATATTGATGGTTCTTTTCTTTGTAAAGCAATTTTATGGTCGCTTTCGGGTTTTATAACCTTCCCATTTTTCATTTATTTATGCTTTAACTTTAGAATATTTATATCAAAGGCTTGTTGTGTAATATCTATTTTATCGTAGTCTTTGTGCGTATAGAAAATAAGCAAATAATTTTATGCGTGCCCCCAAGCCGGGGCGGCAGGGGTCGGGCTATACACTGCAATCTTTTTTGCGGAAACCGACAAAAAAGTATTTCCGTTCCTATCCCTCACGTAGAAACTTTGCGGTTTTATTAGATAATTATTTTATTTAAATCAATTGTAATAAAATCTGGTAATAAAATAAATCCTTAGGTTATTTCAATAAAATACCAAAAAAAATACCGGAATTTTAAAACCCCGGTATTTTCAATGTTAATTATATTAATTTATATTACCATATTTTTATTCTGTCTTCCGGCTTTTTAAACATTTTGTCTCCTTCCTTTACATTGAATGCAGCATAAAAGGGAGTAAAATTACTGGTAGGTCCATTTACCCGAAATGTTTCAGGAGAATGTGGATCGGTATTTATTAATACACGGGTAAGTTCATCCCTGCTTTTTAAACGCCAAACTTGCGCATATCCTAAAAAGAAACGCTGATCGGGGGTAAAACCATCTACTTTTTCAGTTCCCTGCCCTTGTTTGGTCATTTTAAAAGCATCGTATGCAATGGTTAAGCCACCAATATCCGCCAGGTTTTCACCTAATGTTAAGGAACCATTTACATGCACACTATCAAAAACTGTATAAGCATTGTACTGCTTTTCAACGGAGGCTGTTTTTGCTTTAAATTTCGCTTCATCATCTTTTCCCCACCAATTTACTAAATTACCAACATCGTTGTACTGACTTCCCTGATCATCAAAACCATGAGTCATTTCGTGGCCAATGACCATTCCAATACCACCATAATTTATGGCATCATCAGCATTCATTTCAAAGAAAGGGAATTGTAAAATGCCCGCAGGAAATACAATTTCATTGTTACCAGGGTTGTAATAAGCATTTACTGTTGGCGGCGTCATACCCCATAGTGTACGATCTACTGGTTTATTTACTTTTGCCATCATTTCCTTAAAACGATGCGTACGAACCCGCATGGCATTAGCAAAAAAGTTAGTGCTGTCGATAGTTACATCATCGTAGTTTTTCCATTTATTTGGATAGCCAATCTTTTTTGTGAAAGCACTTAATTTTTTCCGGGCTTTTTGTTTGGTACTGTCACTCATCCAGTCCAATTTATTGATTCTGGCTTCAAAAGATTTTTGCAAATTTTCAACCAATTCTTCCATCCTCTTTTTTGCTTCAGGACTAAAATATTTTTTTACATATAGTTGACCCAATAATTCACCCAAACTTCCATCAGTAGCAGTTACCATGCTCTTCCAACGATCTGGCTGCATTTTTTGTCCGTTGAACATTTTACTAAAATCAAATTTCGCCACTACAAATGGCTTGCTTAATAAATCAGCATTCCGGTTAATGTAGTCAAATTTTAATTTATCTTTCCAAACTTCAATTGGTTGTGATTTTAATAAGGTACTTAAAGCTTTAACATAGTCTGGCTGCGCTACATCTACGCTATCCACAATAATATTCAGTTCAGTTAAAACCTTTCCCCAACCTATATTTGGTGACAACTGTTCCAATTGGGGGATACTCATTTTATTGTAATTGATTTGCGGATCTCTCAATGCCACCGGTGTGCGGTGAGCAGAAGCAATGGCCGTTTCTAATGCCAAAATAGATTGTGCATTTTTTGCTGCTAAACCTGTATCAACACCTGTTAAGGTAAACAGGGAAGCAGCATATTTTACAAGGCCTGTTCTTGCGGTTTTAGCTGCGCTATCATTTCTAAAATAATAGTCTCTTTCCGGTAATGAAATCCCAGTTTGATTTAGTACAACAATATTCATTTTGCTGTTTTTATCATCCCCGTTAACAGAAATACCCAGCAATCCATCCTCTTCTGTTTTAAATAATTCGGTTGATAATTTAACCAGTTCTGCATAATTTTTTACCGCATCAATATTCGCCAGCACGGGTGCTAAAGGTGTTGAACCCAATTTGTTTATGCGCATTGTATCCATGCCACTAATAAAATAATCGCCTACTTTTTGTTCCAGACTGCCCTTTTTATTTTCTGCTTTGGCAGCATCTTCTAAAATTTCTTTTAATTTTTTGATATTATTTTCATATAAAGTATTAAAGCTACCTGTTCCACTCTGGTCATCCGGAATAGCTGTATTTTTCATCCAGCCACCATTAGCATAAAGAAAAAAATTATTACCAGGAGTAATTAGCGTGTCCATACCGGATTTATCAAAAAATGTTGTTAGTCCGGCGTCCGTTTTTTTGATCCCTGAATTACAAGACCATAAAAAACAGCAGGCAAGCATACTTGCTAACGAATAAAGAAAGCGCATAATAAAAGATTTTAATTATAGTGTGAGTAATAATAATATTGAACAAAAAAAACATGTATTATTTGTAAGATAGTTTAAAAGCTTGAATAGTAATAAAGTAACAATTTTTTGAAGTGCTGGAATTTAATTAGCAAGCATTTAATAAGACCTAATTTCATTTATAATAAATTTATAATATTACAAATTTATTTAAATTATTATTCACCTGTATTTTAAACCTAATTTATAAATTTAACTATGTAAGTATAAGCCCAATTGACAGCCCATCTAAGTTTAAAATTTTTGCCGTTGCTAATCTTAATAAGTAACTTAATTGGCTTGGGGGCAGTAATAATAATTGATGTAACAAATAATGAAATGAGACATACCTTAAACTACTTTATCGATATGCTATTAAATTTGGCAATATATTTTAGCTATACGGAAGCATCAAAATTGATCACCAAAAGGACTATTATTATTAACCCATGATAAAATTGAAAAATAGGAACTTTTTTTATTGCAACTGCCTATTGGTAATCGGAAAGATATAAAAAAGGATTTGAAAAGGTTAAAGGAATAAAACGATCGAAATTGTTTAGTATACCGGCAGTAATAGTCTTTATGCCAGGTTTGGTTAAAAGTAAGGACAATAAAAAGGCCCCGGATTTCTCCGGAGCCATTTTAAAGCTATCTTAAAACTACTTAAAAAAAATTAAGCTATTTCAACATCAGCACCAGCGTCAGCTAATTTAGTTTTTAATTCTTCAGCAGTTGCTTTGTCAACGCCTTCTTTAACTGGTTTTGGTGCGCCATCAACTAAGTCTTTAGCTTCTTTTAAACCTAATCCAGTTAATTCTTTAACGATTTTAACTACCGCTAATTTGTTTGGACCAGCAGCTTTCAATATAACGTTGAAAGATGTTTTTTCTTCAACAACAGCAGCATCGCTACCGCCTGTGCTAGCCACAGCTGCAGCAGCAGCTGGTTCAATACCATATTCTGATTTCAAAAATTCAGCTAATTCCTGAACTTCTTTTACTGTTAAACCTACAAGGTTTTCAGCTAATGCTTTTACGTCTGCCATAATAGTTACATTTTTTCCGCCTTCATTGTTTTGCACTCCGGCGGAGTTTTAAAAAATTGTTAATGCCTTTTTTTAACCGTCGGCCAGGTAATATAATTAACCCAATTTAATGGATATTATTCTATTAAACTAAGCTGTAGGTGCAGCAGGAGCTTCAGGCTCTGCAGCAGGTGTCGCAACTTCTGCAGTTGGTGCAGCAGCTTCCGCTTCAACAGCAGGAGCAGCTTCTTCAACAGGAGCAACTTCTTCAGCCTTAGCATCTTTATTTAATAAAGCACCTAATACACGCTGTATCGGAGATTGTAACAATCCAATTACTTCGCCTATTAATTCATTTTTAGTTTTGATTTGTGTAAGGGCTTTCAATTGATTGTCGCCTACAAATACATCACCATTAATAAATGCTGCTTTTAATTCCGGCCTTTCGCCTTTACTTTCCTTACGGAACGTGCTTAAAATTAAAGCTGGTTCTTTAGGGTTTTCGCTGAATAATAAAGCAGTTACATTATGCAAAGAATCAAAAACGCCCGCATACTTTTCAGTACCAAAGCTTTCCAATGCTTTTTTAATAAGGGTATTTTTAGCTACTTTCATTTCAACCTGCTTATCAAAGCAATGGTTGCGCAATTTGGTAACCTGTGCTACCGTCAAGCTTTCTGTGTTGGTAACGTAAAAGTTGTTGTACTGGCTAAACTTGCCTTTCAGTACTTCTATTACGTCATTTTTTTCCTGTTTTGTCATAACAAATATTTTGGGTAAAATCGCAAATCTGCGCTTCTACGTTGATTAATTTTGAACAGATTTGGTATCGATGATTATACCCGGGCTCATTGTACTTGCCATGCTAACACCTCTAAGATAAGTTCCTTTAGATGAAGATGGTTTTAGCCTTACAATTGCATTGATAAGCTCCTGGCTATTTTCCGCAATTTTTTCAACACTAAAACTTACACGGCCAATAGAAGCATGGATAATACCAACTTTATCAACTTTAAAAGCGATTTTACCACCTTTTACTTCGTTAACTGCACCAGCTACATCATTTGTAACAGTACCGGTTTTAGGGTTTGGCATTAAGTTTCTAGGACCTAACACTTTACCTAATCTACCAATTTTAGGCATAACAGAAGGTGTAGCGATGATAACATCAATATCTGTCCAACCAGCTTCAATTTTTGCTATAAATTCATCAAGACCAACAAAATCAGCACCGGCGGCTCTTGCAGATTCCTCTTTATCAGGAGTACAAAGCACCAATACTTTTTTAGTTTTACCAGTACCGTGTGGTAATGAAACCGTACCACGGATAGCCTGATCAGCTTTTTTAGGATCTACTCCTAACTTAATATGCAAATCAACAGAACTGTCGAATTTGGTGGTGTTTATTTCTTTAACAAGCAAAGACGCTTCCTTTAAGGAGTATGTTTTATTAACATCAACCTTAGCGTTTGCTAATTTTCTTTTTTTAGTAATCATTTTCTAAAAGTTTTTTGGTTGATAATTAATTTTCCCAAGGGGCTTTTCCATCTACAGTTAAACCCATACTGCGTGCAGTACCGGCAATCATGCTCATAGCGCTGTTAAGCGTAAAGGCATTTAAATCAGCCATTTTATCTTTAGCTATATCTTCAACTTGTGACCATGAAACTTTACCCACTTTTACGCGGTTAGGTTCTTTACTGCCACTGGTTAATTTTGCTGCTTCCAATAATTGAACTGCTGCTGGTGGAGTTTTGATGATGAATTCGAAAGACTTATCCGCGTAAACGGTGATAAGTACCGGAAGGATTTTACCTGGTTTATCCTGCGTGCGTGCATTAAATTGCTTACAGAATTCCATGATGTTTACACCTTTTGAACCCAGTGCAGGGCCAATTGGCGGTGCCGGATTTGCCTGTCCTCCTTTACATTGGAGCTTGACATAGGCGGTAATTTCTTTTGCCATGTTTTTTAATTTTTTGGTGATAGCGTTACGCCAATAAGCGCAACTCCCAATTCAATAAATTCTACTAAGAACTATTTGGGGCGGCAAAGGTAGGAAAATATATTAAAAAAAGATAAGCCTGCAATAAAATTTCTAAAAGTAAAATCATGACGCAAAAAGTAGCTGTACTAAGATTACTGGCAAAATTAATATATGGCGATCAATATTTTTATTGACTATCGATAATTGGGTGCAAACGCCCGTCCCGGATTTTACCTTCACTAAACGGAATGCAATGAATTTAAAAGAATAAATAATTATGTTCGAGGTGGTTAAACATTAAAAAATGATTTTATAATTCAGTGGTTAGCGTACAAACTGAGCAAATGTTTTGTGTGGTGAAACCATGGTTTAGCAAACGAAAAAAGGCTATCATTTTACTGATAGCCTTTTAAAATTTATATTAAATTAAACTTAAATAATCTTCTCTACTTGCATATAATTTAACTCTACCGGAGTGGCACGTCCAAATATTTTTACCTGCACTTTTAATTTTTTCTTCTCATCATTAACTTCCTCTACCATACCATTAAAGTCATTAAACGGTCCGTCAATAATTTTAATCGTTTCCCCAATTATGAAAGGCTCAATCATGGTTAATCCACCACCTTCACCTAATTCATCCACCTTGCCCAGCATTTTATTAACTTCAGCTTTGCGTAAAGAAATAATATTTCCTTTACTTCCTTTGCCATCAGTAAGAAAGTGCATAACATTGCTAATATTGCTAATGTGTTGCACCATATCATCATTTAAATTATTGCCGGCAACTTCAATCATTACATATCCCGGATAGAAATTTCTTTCTCTCATAACTTTTTTACCTGCCTGAACTTTATAAACTTTTTCAACAGGTAAAAAAACTTGTTTAATTGTATCAACCCAACCGTTGCGCACTATATCCTTATCAAGGTATTCCTTAATTTTACGTTCTTTTCCACTTACAACGCGCAATACGTACCATTTACTTTCTTTATCCTGTACAATTATTTCTTCTTCCATCATTATTTAAATAAAGAGTAAATAAATTTTAACGAACCGTTTGCTACAAAATCCATTAAAGCAATAATAGCGGTAATTATTAAAGTAGCCCCTAAAACAACCATGGTTGATTGTTGTAATTGTTCCCAATTTGGCCAGGTTACCTTTTCAACCAACTCCTTGTAAGAGTCTCTTAAATAAAGTGATAATTTATTCATAAATCGATTAGAATTTAAAAAATTAAAATCTAAGAATTGTGGGACAATCTAAAGCCAGCGCTTAAAAATTATCAGTTGTTAATTACACCATTCTCAAACCATTTGCACGGGCACTAGGATTCGAACCCAGATCAAGGGTGTTGGAGACCCGTATGCTAGCCGTTGCACCATGCCCGTAAACTATCTATTTGAACACCTAAAATAGGTGTTGAAATATTGACTATTATGCTCTACTAATTATTTCCAAAGTTAACCATTCAAATTACCAAAAAATAATTTAAATCTACACTTTTAAAATAACAAAGTACTTAGGCTTATCACCTAAGTACTTTGCAAAATATATTAAAGAATCTTTATTTAATCCTTACGAATTAAAGATCTTATTTTACAATTTCAGTAACCTGACCTGCACCTACCGTACGGCCACCTTCACGAATTGCAAATTTCAATCCTTTTTCCATAGCTATCGGCTGAATTAATACCACATTCAATGAAGTATTATCACCAGGCATAACCATTTCTGTTCCGGCATTTAATGTAACTTCTCCAGTTACATCCGTAGTACGGAAATAAAACTGAGGACGATATTTATTGAAGAAAGGAGTATGACGTCCACCTTCTTCTTTGCTTAAAACATAAACCTCACCTTTAAATTCGGTATGCGGTGTAATAGAACCTGGCTTGCAAAGAACCATACCACGACGGATTTGAGTTTTTTCAATACCACGTAATAATAAACCTGCATTATCGCCGGCTTCACCTTCGTCAAGCAATTTCTTAAACATTTCAACACCAGTACAAGTTGATGTCAATGGTTTTTCCATTAAACCAACTATTTCAACTGGTTCGCCAACTTTAATACGACCTCTTTCAATACGACCGGTAGCTACAGTACCACGACCAGTAATAGAGAATACATCTTCCACACTCATTAAGAAAGGTAGATCAACCAAACGTGGAGGTAAAGGAATGTAACTATCAACAGCGTCCATTAATTCATCAATCTTAGCGATCCATTTTTCGTCACCAGCTAATGCGCCGGTAGCAGAACCTTGAATGATTGGGGTGTTATCGCCATCAAAACCATATGAAGTTAATAATTCACGGATTTCCATTTCAACCAATTCCAATAATTCAGGATCATCAACCAAATCAACTTTATTCATGAAAACAACTACCTGAGGTACACCAACCTGGCGAGCCAACAAGATATGTTCTTTAGTTTGAGGCATTGGTCCGTCAGTTGCAGCAACTACCAAGATAGCGCCATCCATTTGAGCAGCACCGGTAATCATGTTCTTAACATAATCGGCGTGACCAGGACAATCAACGTGAGCATAGTGACGGGAAAGAGTCGCATATTCTACGTGAGCAGTATTAATTGTGATACCTCTTTCTTTTTCTTCAGGAGCACCATCAATTTCGTCGTAATTCTTTTTTTCCGCTAAACCTTTTTTAGACAAAACATCGGTTATAGCGGCTGTAAGTGTTGTTTTACCATGATCTACGTGACCGATAGTACCAACGTTTAAGTGGGGTTTATCCCTCTTGAAAGATTCTTTTGCCATTGTTTATTTTTTAATAATTGTTTTGAAAATTGGTTT
>JAYTHI010000283.1:0-3202 GCA_043732685.1 Ferruginibacter sp.
GAGTAAAAAACACTAAAATTTGCAAATTTTAACAGTTTTTCAAGCATAATTTAACAAGTTTGAAAATTTAAGCAGGTTTTGCTGCAATGTGGGTTAACTTATCCGATTTATTTCTTATACTTATATTCTGTTTCATCAAAGTTATTTTAATTAAAATTGTGGCAAAACGATCTAAGTAAAATGAATATGAGGATTGAAAGTAGTTAACTATCCACCGGTATTAAAGATAATATAATGCAGCGAACTTCCATTTTTAAGTATCCAATTATTACAAAAATCTAACTACAAATTTTTTATTATTAAAAAATTTTCGACGTAGTTGGTGTTTAATTAGCCTTGCCGTACGTAGGCTACAACAGAGTAAACTTGCGAATAATTTATGTAAATTAGTTCTTTAAATTCTAATGGATTTACCTCAATATTATTCACAATATTTCACAAGCACAATTTTAGATGGCGATTTATTAAAGCCTGATAAAATACAGAGATCATCATTAAAGTCTTCAATTATTAGTAAAAGAAAAAAGATTTGAATTAAATGTATTCATAATAAATGAGCAGTCATGTACATTTAATTTGGCAAATTGCAGCATGGCCTGAGAAAAAAAATGTTCAGTGGGATTTTTTAAATTTATATTACATGGTTCGATAGAGATGTTTACCCATGTTCTGATTTGTTGATTTGTTGAAAAAACTAAAAGAGCATAAAGTGACAATTATTTTATTTAAGCCTGATTCTCTATTTTTCTGTAAAACCATTGCTTCAATTTTTCAGCAGAGAAAACATACACTGCCACAATCAGCAACAACCATCCGTAAAAAGATAAAGGCAATCGAACAAAACCAAATAAACCAGCAAAGGGCATCAACGGAAGTGCCAATACAAATAATACAACAATACTGGTAGCAATGCTTAAATATTTACCGGGCAGGCTTTTAAAGAAAGCTAATCTTGTTCTAACCATCAACACTATCAACGTAGCTGAAATCACAGATTCTACAAACCAACCGGTTTGGAATATCTTTTCATCTTCTTTCATTAAAAAAAGTAATACACCAAATGTGAGGTAATCAAATACACAGCTCAACAATCCAAAAGTTATCATAAAGCGTTTGATGAATTTTATATTCCAGCGATGAGGTTTATCAACTGCAATAGCATCCACTTTATCGGTGGCAATGGCCATTTGCGGAAAATCAGTCAGCAGATTCATGAATAATATCTGCTTTGGCAGCAATGGTAAAAAAGGCAAAAATAAAGATGCACCTGCCATGCTGAACATATTGCCAAAATTGGCGCTGGTGGCCATAAAAATATATTTCATGGTGTTGGAAAAAGTTTTCCGGCCTGCAATAATTCCAGTGATCAATACATTCAAATCCTGGTTCAATAAAATAATATCAGCAGCCTCTTTGGCTACATCCACAGCAGTATCTACTGAGATCCCAACATCTGCCGCATGTAGTGCAGGTGCATCATTAATGCCATCTCCCATAAAGCCAACAACATTCCCCGACTTTTGTAAAAAAAGTACAATCCGTTCTTTTTGATTAGGTTCTACTTCTGCAAAAATATTTGTAACAGGTGCTTGTTTAAACAAAGCACTGTCGCTCATATTTCTTATTTGCAGGCCGGTAAGTATCACTGGTTTTTCAATGCCAATCTGCTTGGCAAGGCTTGCAGCTACCAACTCATTATCCCCTGTTATCAACTTAAGTTGTACGCCTAAATTATTCAGTCCCTGAATTGTTTTAAGAACATCCTTTTTAGGTGGGTCAAACAAAGTGATAAAGCCCAAAAAAATCATTTTATCTTCATCGTCCTTTGTAAAGTTTTTATCAATGCTGCCTTTTTTATAGGCCACACCTAATACACGAAAGCCTTCGGCACTTAATTTTTTGTATTCATCATTTATAGCATCTGATTTATCTTTCATTATTATTACTTGTCCACTTGCTGTTTCTGCCGTATCGCATATGTCAAGTATAGCATTTAATGCACCCTTTGTGATAGCTATATTTTCCTTTTCATTTTTAACCTGGATGGTTAACCTTTTCCGGTTAAAGTCATAAGGTATTTCTGATTGAACTGTAAACCCATCTACATTTCCCTGGTAGCTGGAACGTATGGCCGCATCAATCGGATTTTTAAATCCCTGTTGCATGGTAGCGTTCAACCAGGCATATTGTAGCGTTTTGTTTGAATGGTTTCCTGCTATATCTAACGCATCTTTAAGTGTTACTTTACCATCTGTAATTGTTCCCGTTTTATCAGAACAAAGGATATTCATACAACCAAAATTTTCAATGGAAGCAAGCCGTTTTACAATTACCTGTTGCTTTGCCATTGCCCTTGCGCCAACAGAAAGATTGACACTGATAATAGCTGGTAGTAATTGTGGCGTTAGACCAACAGCCAATGCCAGCGAAAATAAAAATGAATCCAATGCAGGTTTATGCAACAGTATATTGATGGCAAAAATTACGAGTACCAATACTAATGTAATTTCCATTAGCAGATAACCAAATTGGCGTATGCCTTTTTCAAAATCAGTTTCAGGGTTTTTTAAACGCAGCCTGTCGGATATTTTACCAAACTCCGTTTGCTTACCTGTTGTAATAACCAATGCCCTGGCTTTGCCACTCACCACATGCGAACCCATAAATAATGAATTACTTCTTTTAGCCAAAGCTGCACCAGCATCAACTATCCCCACATTTTTTTCTACAGGAAAAGTTTCCCCCGTAAAAGCAGCTTCGTCTATAAAAAGTTCTTTATTCTCCAGCAATAAACTATCCGCAGGTATTACATCGCCGGCAGATAAAATGATAATGTCTCCGGGTACAACAGTTTCAACAGGTAATTCTATTTCTTTTTCATCCCTTACAATGCGGCATTTTATCTGCACCATTTTTAATAGTTCAGCAACGGCATTGGCAGCACCTTTTTCCTGCCAGAAGCCAAGTGAACTACTTACCAAAATAATAAACAATATAATAAATGCATCAGAGAAATCGCCCAAACCCATTGAAAGCAAAGCCGCAGCAATAAGCAATATGGTGATGGGGTTTTTAAACTGCACCAAAAAAAGTATAAAGGACGAAGAACGAGACTGGGCTTTAAAAGTATTAGCCCCATATTTTTTAAGTCGGGCTTTTGCTTCATCGCTTGCAAGGCCATTTTCATTGCTGGAAATATTTT
>JAYTHI010000284.1:0-3199 GCA_043732685.1 Ferruginibacter sp.
GCAAGCGACCCTGCAGCCGGCGATAGAAGTACCCGAAGTGAGTTGGGAAGAATACAGGTTTCTTTTGTTTCATTTGAAAAAAGACATGGCGTTTCTACCCGTCCTTATCTTGACCAGATTCGTGCAGAAATGAAGGGCATCCCCGGTGCGGAAATTAGTGTAGACCAGGAAAGTGCAGGTCCGCCAACAGACCCGCCGATAAATATAGAAATTGCCAGTGAAGATTTTGATGGGTTGGTAAAGACCGCCGTTAATTTAAAAAATTATTTAGATTCTGTTCAGGTTCCGGGAGTGGAAGAATTAAAAATGGATGTTGACCTTAACAATCCTGAAATTACTTTAACGGTAGATAGGGAGCGCGCATTGATACAAGGTGTATCTTCTGCACAAATTGGACAGGTCATTCGTACCGGTTTATTTGGCAGGGAAATATCTAAAATAAAAGAAGGTAAAGATGAATTTAAAATTCAGTTGCGCAATAACGAGCTGCAACGCAAAGACCTTAGCAACCTGCTGAATATGCGCGTAAGTTTTAGGGATATGGCAAGCGGCGGGCAAGTTAAAAATATCCCCATCAGCTCCATGGTAAAAATAGAACCTACCAGTACTTTCGGAAGTATAAAACGTAAAAACCAAAAGCGTTTAATAACCTTAAGAAGTAATGTGCTCACCACTAAAGGATATAATGCAACTGCGGTAAATGTTATACTCGCAAATTATATAAAGGCCTTCACCAAAAAATCTGATGGGGTAACCATTAAACAAACCGGCGAAGGGGAACAACAAGCAGAAACAGGCACCTTCCTTGCCTCTGCATTGGTAATTGCATTGATGATGATTTTATTTGTTTTGGTAATACAATTCAATAGTGTAAGTAAGCCCATCATCATTTTAACCGAAATTATTTTTAGTGTTATTGGTGTGCTGTTAGGCTTTACCATTACCGGTATGGAAGTATCGGTTTTAATGACCGGGCTGGGTATTGTTGGCCTTGCAGGAATTGTGGTAAAAAATGGTATCCTGGTGATTGAATTTGCCGATGAGTTAAGGAGTCGTGGTGTAAAAACGAAGGCCGCAATTATTCAGGCTGGTAAAACACGAATCATTCCGGTATTGCTTACGGCATTGGCTGCCATCCTCGCTTTTATACCTATTGCAGTGGGTTTTAATATTAATTTTATTACCTTATTTTCTGAGTTAAATCCGCATGTTTATTTTGGTGGCGATAATGTTGCTTTCTGGAAACCATTGAGCTGGACAATTATTTTTGGTTTGGCATTCGCCTTTTTTATGACGCTGATTATTGTACCTGCCATGTACCTGATCGCAGAAAGATTAAAACGTCCGATGCGCAATATGTTTGGAGGACGGTGGATTAGCTTTATGGGCATACCACCATTGATATTTTTATTTATGCCGCTAATGATTGTTGCCGCAATCCGGCATAGAATTGATGTTAACCGCAGAAGAAGAAGATTAAAAGACGACCCCGCAGCCGGAGAAAGCTGGATTGGCGGTTGGTTGTAAAACTTTATTTATATTTTTAAAAATGCCACCTGTGTATTGGGTGGCATTTTTGTTGCCGGAAACTACCTGTTACAACAAGGTTTTTTAATTTTAAAAAGTTAAAAGTTATCAGGATGAATATTGTAATTTTCCTAAAAATCATGGTATTGCTAATGAGGAGCGATATGTGTGCGATTAAGGATTTTAGTTTTCAAAAAATGCTTAATGAGATTCTCTATTAAAAAATTCAGGAATTCCTTATAATAATCTAACTTATAAAATAAAACAAATCTGTAAATCGTATTATTAATAAAAAGGATAATTAATAAGGCGGCTATAAAAAACAAGGGCAAAATTTATTTACCCCAAACTAAAAGAAAATTGTAGGGGGAGTTGTTGCAAATTCTAAATGTGCTTGGGGGACTATAACATCACCGCAGGTAAAATACAAACGGTTGGTGGACGTAGTAAAAAATTACCTGCTCATTATATGTTGGTTTAAAACTGTGGCAAGTGTCCATACCCGTCCCTTAAATTTTTCTTAATTTAAACACATTACCATAAAATTTGTAAATCATCCTCAAAAATCGGCAGCAATTATCCCTCTACCAATACCTTCCGTTTTAACCAGGCCCTAACCGGCTCATCATAAAATTTCAGGCAGGCGTAAGCGATAAGGATGCTGGTTACAAGTACTAAAATTCCTATCGGATAGCCATCCCGCAGGGAAACCTTTTTATCATATACCCAGGTTGTATAAATATAAATAAGCGGGTAATGCGTAATGTATATCGGGTAACTTATATCTCCTAAAATTTACAAAGCCGTGTGGAAAATATGCCGTTAACACTGCCTCCGGCACCCATAAAAACGATCAATGGAAATATAAAAATTATGCTTAAAGAATCATACAAACCATTCCTCCATAAATGAGTAGTGCCGCCAATTCTTGGTATGGCCAACGCCATAATTAATAGCAGACTACACCATAAAAATGCTTGTTTTATTGGAATAACTTTTCCAATCCTGCTTAATAGTAAACCAGCAAAAAATGGATACATCATGCGGGTAAAACCAATGCGCAACTGAGTTGCATCAAGCGACCAGCCACCAATAACATCGCCGTTTACACTTGTTACTGCCATTTGTATCAGCGCAATGCCGGATAAAATAACCAGGATTGAAAGTACTTTGTTAGCGCATTTTTTAACGAAAAGGGCATAGAAAATATTCGCCAAATATTCAAAAAATAAAGACCAGCCCGGTCCATCCAGAGGATGCATTTCCTGCCAGCCTCGAATGTCCATCGATATCGGGACAGGAATTAAAGTAAAGCCTATAACCATAACCAGCAACATCTTCCAAACCGGCACCTGGTGTATCATCGGCCATAAGGTTCCGCCTTGAAAATAAAAACATATTGCGCCGATTATCATCCCCATTACCACCATTGGTTGCAACCGCACAAGACGACGTTTAAAAAAATTTCCAATCGTCATTTTTCCCCAACGATCATCGTAGGCGTAACCAACTACAAAACCCGATAATAAAAAAAAGAAATCGACAGCAAGATATCCGTGGTTAATTATTTGATCAAAACGACTGGTAGCGTGGGCTTCAAACAAGTGAAAGCATACTACCATAATTGCAGCTACACCGCGTAAACCATCCAATATTAGGTAATGTGGTTTTG
>JAYTHI010000285.1:0-3198 GCA_043732685.1 Ferruginibacter sp.
TTAAAAGCACTGGGATTTTTGCCTGATATTTACAGTCCGGAACAAAGCTTAATAACCAAAGAACTAATTAATGAATGTCACCGCCAAAATATAAAAGTTATTCCATGGACGGTTAATAGTCTGATTGCGATAAAGGCATTTAAAGCAATGGGTGCAGACGGCATCATATCTGATTATCCGGATTTATTTAATTGCCTTGATTAAAATAAAACCAATCCTCTTCTTCGGACGCAACTTCTTTCAATTTTGTTTAAACTATCCGCTTTGTATTGTTGTTTATTTTATAGATCAGTAATTCGATTTATAAAAATTAATTTTCTGATCTTTAATGGAATCACAGTAGAAATCCACGTTTAAATAACCAGATTTGTTACTATTTAATTGTAATCTTTAAATAGTGAAACAAATAAAGAATAAAGGTTTTCCAGGGTAAATAAATGTTTAAGTCATTAGCAGTAAAAAATAAATATGGAGCATCAATTTTCAGTAGAATATGCGCAGCAATTAGATAGAAATGATCCATTGGCGGAATACAGAAAGCAATTTTATGCTCCTTATCTTCAAAATAAAAGAGCCATTTATTTTTTAGGCAACTCTTTAGGTTTACAACCAAAAAATACCCAGCAAGCCATCATGGAAATTATGGAAGGGTGGGCCAATTTTGGTGTGGAGGCATTTTTTTTGGGTGATAATCCCTGGTTAAAATACCAGCAAAAAATCACTCCTTTATTGTGCGATATCCTTGGTGCAAAAACGGAGGAATTGGTTATTATGAATCACCTAACCGTAAACCTGCATTTACTGATGATTTCATTTTACCAGCCTACTGCAACCCGTTACAAAATTATCTGCGAAGCAAAAGCATTTCCATCCGATCAATATGCTTTTAAATCTCAGGTCAAATTGCACGGCTTTAATGCTGATGATGCCATTGTAGAAGTGCATCCAAAACCAGGCACCTCACTGCTTACCACAGCAGATATTGAGGCCGTTATTGAACAACATAAAGATAGTGTTGCGCTGGTTTTATTTAGTGGAGTAAATTATTTTACAGGACAGGTTTTTGATATGGAATCCATCACTGCAGCGGCGCATAAAGCCGGTGCCTATGCAGGGTTTGACCTTGCCCATGCTGCCGGGAATATCCGTTTAAAATTAAACGAATGGCAGGTAGATTTTGCCTGCTGGTGCAATTATAAATATTTAAATAGCGGTCCGGGTGCCATTGCCGGCGCATTTATAAACGAAAACCATTTCAATAACGATAGTCTGCCAAGGTTAGAAGGCTGGTGGGGCAATGATATTGCCAATCGTTTTAAAATGGAGGAAACGTTTACCCCAACCCCAACTGCAGAAAGCTGGACAATGAGTACGCCACCCCTACTTTTGCTTGCTGCCCACAAGGCATCTTTAGAGTTATTTGCGGCAGTTGGTTTTAATAATTTACTTGAAAAAAGTACCGCATTGAGCAGCTATTTATTTTTTGTACTCAACCACATTAACCAGCCTCAACAAAAATTTACCATCATTACTCCCGCTAATCCGGCCGAAAGGGGATGCCAGGTTTCTTTTTCAGTTCATTCAAATGCGAAAGCTGTATTTGATACTTTATTGCCTTTTGGAATTTTTGCAGATTGGAGAGAACCAAACATAATAAGGGTTGCTCCCGTGCCATTGTACAATAGTTTTGAAGAAATTTATATTTTTGCAGAAATTTTGCAACAAATATTAAATGCGGCCTGATGTACAAACTGGATCATTTTACAGAAAAAAATACCAATAAAATAATTGCCTTTATCAAAGCAAATTCTTTTGCTTTAGTGACCGGTTTTGGAGATGAATATCCCGTTGCCACACAAATTCCGTTGGAAATTATTTGTATTGCAGACAAGCTTTTTTTAACGGGGCATATCATGAAAAAGACCGATCATCACCTGGCTTTTGCAAAAGATGATAAGGTTCTGGTAGTATTTTCAGGACCGCATTGTTATGTTAGCGCAAGCTGGTACAATAATCCGCAATCGGCCTCTACCTGGAATTACATGACCGTGCAGGCCAAAGGAAAAATAATATTTACTGATGAAGAAGGAACTTATAAAGCTATACAATCGCTTACCGGTAAATATGAAGAAACAGCCTCTTCAGCAGCCTTTAATAAAATGCCGAAAGCTTATGTAATGCCCATGCTTAATGCCATTATAGGCTTTACTATAGAAGTTGAAAGCTTAGCAGCCACTTTTAAATTAAGTCAAAATAAACAACCGGATGAACAAAGAAATATCATCCATCAATTAAGAAATAGAGGTGATGAACAGTCTGTAAAAATTGCCGCGGAAATGGAAAACCTTATTATTATATAAAAAGAAATAATTTAGCCTTAAATCAACTATTTGGTACAAGTAGAAAGGGTATCAAATAATTTATTGGTTAAAGTAAAGGAACTATCTAATATTATGACAAGACAAGAACTGATCAATCAAATCAATGTAAAGAAATCTTATTTATGTGTTGGTCTGGATACAACAATTGATAAGATACCGGCACATTTGCAAACCCATCCGGATGGTATATTTGAATTTAATAAACAAATAATTGACGCTACAAAAGATTTGTGTGTTGCCTATAAAATCAACACTGCCTTTTATGAAGTTTTAGGAGCACGGGGTTGGAAAATAATGGAACGGACCGTAAATTATATTCCTAAAGAACATTTTACCATTGCAGATGCCAAACGAGGTGATATTGGTAATACTTCGGCTCAATATGCCAGCGCTTTTTTTGAAACCCTACCTTTTGATGCGATCACGGTTGCTCCCTACATGGGCGAGGATAGTGTTCGCCCCTTTTTACAATTTGATAATAAATGGGCCATTGTTTTAGGCTTAACCAGTAATAGCGGAAGTGCAGATTTTGAACAACAAAAAATTGGCGATGAATTTTTATATGAAAAGGTTTTAAAAACGGTAAGCAGTTGGGGTACTCCTAATAATTTAATGTTTGTTATTGGTGCTACAAAGGCAAGTGATTTTTCAACTATTCGCACCATAATTCCCCAACATTTTTTGCTGGTGCCGGGTGTTGGTTTTCAGGGAGGTAGTTTAAAAGAGGTTAGTCAATTCGGACTTATAAAAGATTGTGGCTTGTTGATAAATGCAAGCAGGGCCATTATCTACGCAGGTAATACAGAAAGTTTTGCAG
>JAYTHI010000286.1:0-27180 GCA_043732685.1 Ferruginibacter sp.
TTGGTTGTACCTACACCATAGCCCTCATCACATCTTTCTTTAGCAGCTCTTGAAGCTACATCCCTTGGTACCAAATTACCAAAGGCAGGATAACGTCTTTCTAAATAATAATCCCTTTCTTCTTCCGGAATATTAGTTGCTTTTCTATTATCATCCTTCTTTCTAGGTACCCAAATACGACCATCATTACGCAAAGATTCACTCATTAAAGTAAGTTTACTTTGATGATCACCACTTACCGGTATACAAGTTGGATGAATTTGTGTAAAACATGGATTTCCAAAAAATGCACCTTTTTTATGTGCCTTCCATGCAGCGGTAACATTACTGCCCATTGCATTGGTGCTTAAATAAAATACATTACCATAACCTCCTGTGCACAACAAAACAGCATGTCCAAAATGACGTTCCAATTCACCACTCACAAGGTCTCTGGCAATAATACCCCTGGCTTTGCCATCAATCATAACCACATCCTGCATTTCATGGCGCGTATACATTTTTACATTACCTAAAGAAACCTGTCTCTCCAAAGCACTATAAGCACCTAATAATAATTGTTGTCCTGTTTGTCCCGCTGCATAAAAGGTGCGCTGTACCTGTGTTCCGCCAAAACTACGGTTGCTTAATAAGCCCCCGTATTCTCGTGCAAAAGGTACGCCCTGAGCCACACATTGGTCAATAATAGAACCACTAACTTCCGACAAGCGATGCACATTGGCTTCTCTTGAACGGTAGTCGCCACCTTTCACCGTATCATAAAATAAACGAAAAACTGAATCACCATCATTCTGGTAATTTTTTGCAGCATTTATACCGCCTTGCGCTGCAATACTATGTGCACGGCGCGGACTATCCTGAAAACAAAACGCTTTTACTTTATAGCCCATCTCACCAAGAGAGGCTGCTGCCGAAGCACCTGCCAAACCAGTACCAACCACAATTATTTCGAGCTTACGTTTATTGCTGGGGTTAACCAGTTTTACGTGCCCTTTGTAATCGTTCCACTTTTCATTCATTTCACCTGCCGGAATTTTTGAATCGAAAGACATAGTAATATTAATTAGATGATGAGATTTAACTTAAATTCTTATTTGAAAAAACTAGTAACTTATTCAATAACAACGAAAACAGTAATTGGTTAAATACAATTAGAATCATTCTTTGTTAAATTTAATTGAAAAACAATCTTTAGTTTATCCAATTAAAATAGAAGGCCAAAGGCATTGCAGAAAATAACATACAAATAAGTACAGAGTAAACAAGGCCAATACCTTTTATAATGGGTGTATATCGCTTGTGATTTACACCAAAAGTTTGAAATGCACTTTGAAAGCCATGCAATAGATGCCAGCCCAATGAAATTACACCGGCTATGTATAAAGAAACTATAAATAAGTTACCGGAGAAAATAAGATGCATTTCCTTGTATAAATTATGCGCCTCCTCTTGCCCGTAACCACCTAAAGTAGTAGTCTCTAAAGTATGCACACTTGCCATACCACCAAACCTTGACGGCACCCAAAAATGATACAGGTGCATTACTAAAAATAAAAGGATAAGAGTTCCAAGCAAACCCATACTGCGACTATACCATTTGCTATTGGTACCAGGTTTGGAATTGTTGTATTTTACCGGGCGTGCGGCCCTGTTTTGAACCCATAGCGTTAATCCCTGAAGGATGTGCATCAGTAAGAAAACAAATAAGCCAATTTCCATGGTACGTATTATTAAATTACTACCCATGAAGTGGCCCCAATGGTTAAAGGTTTCTCCACCATCATTAAAGAAGATCATGGAGTTGATAAAACAATGAACAATTAAAAATGAAATGAGAAAAATTCCGGTTAAAGCCATTAAGATTTTCTTGCCGATAGAGGAAGTGAAAAACAATTTCCAGGTCATATTACTTGGGTTAGTTTATTAATGTTACAAAAGTACGTCAGTAACATTATTTTATTACAAGTTTTTAAAAAATCGGGAACTGGGTTATTTTCTGTGATAATTATAGGAAGGCTATTATACGATGAAAATTAAACAAGCCGTTAAAATATCCCTGATTTAATTGTATGAAAAGTTAAATTTAAGGGGTAATAAGTTAAAGGATACCGGAATTTTAAACCAGCTGTCTGCACATTTAAAGGAGTGTTGAATTGATAATTCGAACGCAAAAAAAAACTTTCACAAAATGTTATTGTGAAAGTTTTTTTAAGGAGTGTTTTGAGGGTAATTGATCAGGTGTCTATTCCCGGACTTCAGATGATGGTAAGATTTTATTAAAATTAAAATTGTACTCAGATTTTAAATTGTTTTAGTATTTAAATAAGCTTCTTTCAAAAAACTCAATTTTATACGGTTAGTTTTTAAAAGGTTTTTGTTAAGATAATGAAAATATTTATTTACTATATCCTGCCATAAAATTTGAGATAGATAAAATGCGATTTTAAAATAATAAATTTAAAATGTATTTACTCCTGTGATAAAAGATAAATAAAAAGAAGTTGACTGATATTGGAAATATGCCTTTACATTGATATTGGATAAAAAGCAGAGCTTGTTCTGGATGTTTGGATATGATTGATATTTAAATGCTACCAATCAACTTCTGGTACAAAGGTGCAATAGTTTTTAATGAAGGGCAAGCGCAAAACTGCCCAATTATCATGTGCGCATAAATACTAAAAATAGAGTATAAGTACGCAAAAAAAAGGCCTGTATTTACCGCAAAAATGTATTGCTTTTATTTGTGGAAATAAAAAAGAAAACTTCCACAAGCTACTAGTTTTTCATAGTTGTGGAAGTAAAATTTTGAGCTGGTTAGGCTTTGTTTGGAATAAAATACATTAAGGAAATAATTCCTCCCAGTTAACTTTTAATAGTAACCGGATACTGTGTTTTTTGTTGGTCTTTCAGATCATCATCGCCGGTTAAGGCATAGATCAGGATTGTTGGTTTTTTGTTGGTCTTTCAGGATTTTTAATTTTTATGTTTTCCTGGAAATTGGATATTCTTATTTCTTTATTTTTCTAATAATAGGTATTGTTATTTTAAAAGTTTTGATAATTCCTTATCCTTAACTTTCTGATACAAAGATGGCTTGGTTTAAGATGGTAAACAAGAGCAGCATTACGCTTTCTTTTACCTACAATAATTACTGACTTACTCGTATTTATACTTGCTGTAAATTGAAAATGTACGTTATATATTTGTTAATTTGAATATTAATAATTGCCAATCATGCCTAATTTTAATATTTTTTAAATCGTTCTGAGCTTCAATTATTTTAATTATAATATCAATAATATTGTTTTAATTAGCAGGACTCACTTAAATTAATCTCCAAAAATCGATAGTAAAAATGTTACCGCTTTCCTGGCAGATAAGATTCTTTTTGATTTGTGGGTCAATTAATAATTATATCCAGCTTACAGGTAAAAAATTATTATTGAATAATCCTGCTAATTGACAACTGTTTCAAAATTTAGCCGATAGGAGTAAAAAAAGAAAACTTCCACCGCTATTAGTTTTTCATAGCCTGTGGAAGTAATGTTTTTAATGTTTGTCCACTAAGTGGACTTTTTAGGATTTTAAAATGGCCTCAAATTAAAACTGTAAATCTGATTAATAATTTGCAGTGTTTCAGGGGTGGTTTTTACCATTTTCATTTTTTAAGGGATAAGCTTAAGATATTGGTTTGTCTTGGTTTTTGAGTCATCATCGCTTTTTACGGCATAGTCTCGGGATATTGGTTTGTCTTGGTTTTTGAGTCATCATCGCTTTTTAGGGCATAGTCTCGAGATATTGGTTTGCCTTGTTTTTTGAGTCATCATCGCTTTTTAGGGCATAGTCTCAGGATATTGGTTTGTTTTGGTTTTGAGTCATCATCGCTTTTTAGGGCATAGTCTCAGGATATTGGTTTGTTTTGGTTTTGAGTCATGATCGCTTTTTAGGGCATAGTCTCGGGATATTGGTTTGGTTTTTTTGAGTCATCTTCGCTTTTAAGGGCATAGGCTCAGGAAATTGGCATTTTTGGTTTTTAGTAGGATTTGGATATTGCCGTTTTCAGGGAAAAATTTTGGGTGTTTGGTGTTTAGCTTAAAACCATTTAGCATCCGTATTTTTCTTAGACAAAGATGCAACAGTTAAGGATATGTTACAAGAGCATCAATACCCTATTTTACAGCCGCACTAATTACGGAATATTAAGTAGTATCACTATAATTATTAAGGGTTTATACTTAGATTGTATCAATTATAAGTAAAAGAGATGGTTAGAATAGACCAGGAGTGTTGTACATAAAAAACTTCCACAAGCTACTAGTTTTTCATAGTCTGTGGAAGTCAAAATTTTACTTTGCCGAAAAGCATCCGACATGTTTAGGAATTAAAAACTGGGTAGTTAGTACTTTCAGAAAAAACGAATAAATAGTTTTATCTGGTTTCAGCTGGATTCATTTTTTTGAAACATCATCACCTGTTACAGCATAGTTTCAGGATTTGGATTCTTCCTGGGTTTTTCGATCATCATCGCTTGTTAAAGCATAGATCTGTGGGTATTGGTTTTCTTGGTTTTTCGAAACATCATCGCTTATTACAGCATAGTTTCAGGATTTGGATTAAGCTTTTGAGCCATTATCGCTTTTTACAGCATAGCCTCGGGAAATTGGTTTTTTTCTTGAAATCAGCGTAACTTTTTTTAAAAGTTTGGTTGGTTTTTTATAGGATGATGTCTTTATATAAAAATTAAATATTTAAAAAAAACAAGAAGTTGACTGATATTGGATTACTATTGGCTTTTCGTCGATATTGAATTCAATATGTTGGTTGTTCTGGATTTTTGGATATGATTGATATTTAATTCCTATCAATCAACTTCTGATACAAAGATGCAACAGTTCTCAATGGTGTACAAGAGCAATACTGCTCTATTTTACACCCTATATATTTACTGCAATTCACGTACTTATCACCGGGTAAGTACAGGTAAATCTACGTTTATGATGTTTAAAACATATTTAAAAAAGAAATACTGCATCTGTTAAATGCAGTACTGGCCTATATTGTATCAATTTATGTTGTTATTTTATTATTTGGCTAGACTCTGAATAATATCATATTTAGTTACAATATGAAAGGCACCTGTTTCATCTTTACTTAAAACTGCTCCATTTTCTTTATTAATAAAAGCGCTTAAACGTTCAACCGGTGTATCAAAAGCTACTTCAGGATACTTGTTTTCCATTACCGATTCAACAGACTGCGATTTAATTGTATTGTCATTAAGAATCTTATTAAATAAACCACTTTCTGATATGGCGCCAATACTTATTCCATCATGAAAAACAGGTATGTTTTCTATTTCGAATTTCTTCATTAAAGCGATGGCTTCTGTTACCGTTTGTGCAGGTTTTAAGGTTATTAATTTTTGAGCTCCCCTACCATTGATAAGGTCTTTAAAATTTTTCATTTCTAAAAATCCTCTTTCAAGCATCCATTCATCATTATAAACTTTACCTACATACCTGCTGCCATGGTCATGAAATATCAAAACCACCACATCGTCTTTTTTTAATTGGTCTTTAAGTTGTAACATTCCCTGCAAACAACTACCTGCGCTATATCCACAAAAAAGACCTTCTTCCTTGGCAATCCGTCTAGCCATTACCGCACCATCTTTGTCGGTAACCTTCGTAAAGGCATCGATAACACTCATGTCGTAATTAGCCGGTACAAAATCTTCCCCAAAACCTTCACTTATGTATGGATAAACCTCTTTTTGATCAAGTAGTCCGGTATCAAAATATTTTTTTAATAAAGACCCATAACTATCGATGGCCCAAACTTTTATTGCGGGGTTTTTCTCTTTTAAATATTTACCCGTTCCAACAATGGTACCACCTGTACCTGTTGCCACCACCAAATGGGTAACCTTTCCTTCGGTTTGTTCCCAAATTTCAGGACCGGTTTGTTCGTAGTGGGCCTGGCGATTGGCCAAATTATCGTATTGGTTAACATACCAACTATTGGGTACTTCGGAAGCTAAACGTTTACTGACAGAATAATAAGACCGCGGATCTGATGGCTCAACATTAGTGGGACAAACAATTACCTCCGCCCCTACTGCCTTTAAAATATCTGCTTTTTCCTTGGACTGTTTTTCAGTAGTTGTAAAAATACATTTGTATCCTTTTACACAGGCAGCAAGCGCTAAACCCATACCTGTATTACCACTCGTGCCTTCAATGATGGTTCCTCCCGGCTTTATTTTGCCTTCTCTTTCTGCAACCTCCAGCATTTTTAAAGCCATCCTGTCCTTAATGCTATTACCCGGATTAAAATATTCAACTTTTGCCAAAACGGTACAAGGCAAATCTTTTGTTACCCGGTTTAATTTAATAAGCGGCGTGTTACCAATGGTTTCTAAAATATTATTTAACCACATATCTATATTTTTTATTTACTGTTAGTACAATTGAAATTGTTATGTATTTTTTGAAAAAAACCTTCTACTGCAAACTGATTGTAACAAGTCTGTTGCACTTTATTCCTGTTTAAGCCAGCCCAGGATATAAAAAAATTAACAATAAATACATTACCTAATTTAATGAATTAAGGTACTCCGCTAGCTATAACAACTATTGGAACGCTTTTTTTAAGCCGGCAATAATTAAAATTTTTGCTAACTAATTTAAGCCGTATTTTATTTACTTAATAATTCCACTGCTTTTAACACCCCTTTATCCTTTCTGTTCAACATTTCGTAAAATCCTTCTGTACGCCATATTTGTCTTGCAAAAGAAGCCTCGATACGGTTGATAATATCTAATTTTTCTTTGGTAGAAATATTGGTAAGCGTGATGGAATCCTTTGCAGCAACAGCACTGAATTGTTTCCAGTTATTTTCAGTAAAATTGAAATTTTTAATAAAAGATTCCGAGGTAGGATAAGTTGTAAACTGGTCCTTATTTTGCAAATAATAACTATAGGTAAAGTCGCTGATTACGCCTTTATAATAGATACGGGCAATATTGGTACTGTAATCCGCTGAATCTGTTGCAATAAAAACATCCGGTGTAATACCGCCGCCGCCATATACTGTTTTGCCGTTTTTTGTTTTAAATATTTTGGTGCTGTCATGTTTTACCGAATCTGCCGAATAAGTTTCGCCATCATGAAAACGATTGCTTACTTCCTGATAATAAGCACGCCCACCATTAGCGTAAGGTCTTTGGATACTTCGGCCGATGGGCGTAAAATAGCGGGCAATTGTTAACCTTAATGCACTGCCATCACTTAAGTCAAATTGCTCCTGCACAAGTCCTTTTCCAAAAGTTCTTCTGCCTACAATTGTTGCCCTGTCCCAATCCTGTAATGCACCAATCAATATTTCACTGGCGCTGGCGGTACCTTCATCAGCCAAAACGATCAATGCACCTTTTTCAAACAGGCCCGGCCTTTTGCAGCGGTATTCTTTTTTTGCAAAATGTGTGCCCTCGGTATAAGTAATAAGTTTATCGCCGTCTAAAAATTCGTCTGCAATTGCGGTAGCCTCGTCCAGCACACCACCACCATTACCCCTTAGATCGAGTATTAATTTTGTTAAACCTTGTTTTTGTAAACCTTCCAGCGCCTTCATAAATTCTATATAGGTGACCTGCGAAAATTTATTAAGCCTGATGTAGCCTATCCCGTTTCCTATAATATAGCTGGCATCAACACTACTAACCGATATGATTCCACGGATAACGGTTAATGGCTTTAGTTTTCCATTACTCAGTACGGTGATTATAACCTTGGTTTTATTATCGCCTCTCAATAATTTTCTTATGCCTTCTGATGTTATTTTAACACCCGCCACCAAACTGGTATCCACTTTTATAAATTTATCACCTGTAATTATACCTGCTCTGAACCCCGGTCCGTCCGGTATTACATTTACAACATTAATGGTATCGTTGAGGAGATTAAATTCTACACCAATTCCAAAAAATTTACCGGCAATATCATCATTAACACCTTGCAGATCTTCCCGGGGAATAAACACCGAATGTGGATCAAGCTTGCCTAAAATGGCAGCTATGGCGGTATCGCTTAGTGCTGCAACTTTTACTGTATCAACATATTTATTTTCTATCAGGTCCATAATTTCTTGTACAGGCCTTGGTTTATCTATAAAAAAAAAGTTTTTCCCGGGCATGTTTTCCTTCATTTTATAACCAATAAACATACCCGCAATAATAGTGATGCTAAATAATAATGGTATCCAAACCTGAATTTTCTTGTTCATATTTTCTCTTATGAGCACGAAAATAATAGAATTATTACAGATGCTGCCGATGTGTTTTTAACTAACTTGGTGCTTAATATTAAAAACCCAAAAAGAAACCAATAAAGATGGCAAATATATTAATAGCAGATAGCGGCTCTACAAGAGCTGAGTGGTGCCTGTTAAACGGTAAAAAAAAGAAAACCGTTTATACTCAGGGTATCAGCCCCTATTTTTTAAATACCCGGCAAATTGAACAAATATTACTAGCGGAATTAAAGGGGAAATTAATAAATATGGAACCGGATGAAATATATTATTATGGAACAGGTTGCAGTAATCCGGGCAATGTAAAATCTATTAAGCAGGCATTAAAAAAGGTATTTCCGGCAGCTGTTATAAAGGTTGACCACGATTTAATGGGTGCCGCAAAGGCTTTATGCGGCGATGAAAAAGGTATTGCCTGCATATTGGGGACAGGTTCTAATTCTTGTTACTACAACGGCAAAAAAATTGTAAAAAATAATCCCGGACTTGGTTTTATTCTTGGTGATGAAGGCGCAGGTTCTTACCTGGGTAAAAAAGTGTTACAGTACTATTTGTACAACACCTTCGACCCTGACCTTATGGACAGATTTAATGCTAAATACAATACTACCTCCATTGAAATTTTAGATGCCGTTTATAAAAACGCTTTGCCAAACCGTTACCTGGCAAGTTTTGTGCCCTTTTTGATAGAAAATCGGGGACATTTTATGGTAGAAAATATTATAGAAGATAGTTTTAATGATTTCTTTTTTCACCATATTTATAAATACCGCGAAAGCTGGACAATGCCCATTAACTTTATTGGAAGTGTAGCTTTTGGCTTTAAAGATGTACTGAAAGATATGTGCAACACCTTCGAATTACAATTGGGAATTGTTTTAAAAAATCCAATGGATGGATTGGTAAAATACCATCGTGCAAAGCAATAATATTAATTAATATATAAATATTACAATATAATTAATTGGGTAAAGCTGCCGCCGTGGTTCGTGTCTTCACTGCTGCCGTGGTTCGTGTCTTCAAGACCCACTCTTAAAAACCTAATACACTCAGATATCGGATAAATTTAACGGTATTGAATTATAATATAATTGATAGAATAAAGTAAAACTTTAAAGCTCTTGCAAATGTTATTTCAAAAAACAACGGAAGCTGAATCTCACTACCATCATCTTGAAAAAATGAGCGTAATAGAATTATTGTCCAATATTAATAAGGAAGACGCAGTAATTGCCGGAGTTGTAAAAAAAGCTATTCCAGAAATAGGGAAACTGGTTGAAAAAATAGTTGAAAAAATGAAGGCTGGTGGCCGGCTATTTTATATCGGCGCAGGCACCAGCGGCCGGTTGGGAATATTAGATGCTAGTGAATGTGTACCAACCTTTGGTATTGCAAAAGGAATAATTATCGGTGTGATTGCAGGGGGTGAAAAAGCCATTACTGCCGCAGTAGAATTTGCAGAAGATGACACAACCAGGGGATGGATTGACCTTCAGCTATATGATATTTGTAATAAAGATATAGTTATTGGTATTTCAGCTAGTGGAACCACGCCTTATGTACTTGCTGCTTTACAAAAATGCAAAGAAAACAATATTGTAACGGCAGGCATAAGTTGTAACGCAAACGCTCCGATTAAAAAGGTATCAACACATTTAATTGAGGTAGTCGTTGGTGCTGAATTTATTACCGGTAGTACAAGAATGAAAAGCGGTACGGCACAAAAAATGGTGCTCAATATGATATCTACCTCTTCTATGATATTGCAGGGATATATTGAAAATAATAAGATGATCAATATGGAATTAACCAATCAAAAATTAATTGACAGAGCCGTAAAAATGGTAATGGAAAAATTACAGATCACAGATTATGATAAAGCAAAAATAATGTTGTTGGAAAAGGGAAGTCTGAGTCAAATTTTTAAAAATAATCCATAAACGTTTTTGCTTTTTGAGGTTGAAAAGAATAAATTACATAATAATTTAATCTAAAACCTTTTTTATGAAGTACATCCTCCTGACTGCATTACTTATTGTTTCAGCTGCTACCAAGGGTCAATTAAATAAAACCTATGCCATTACGGGTACTACTAATAACCCTACCTATTGGGCCGACATTAAACAAATTGACATTGCCACAGGTAAAATTGTAAAAACGATATACCAGGCTAACAATAATATTTATAAATTATTCAGCGATCCCGAACAATCATTATTGATGAAACAGAATATGGTACCTGCCGGTGCAGGTTTAGGTATTGCCGCCTGTGCATTGGATGTAGTAAATAACAGGTTATATTTTGCTCCCTTGCATTTTTCGAATATCAGTTATTTAGACCTTAATGAGGAAGCCCTAAATTTTACAACCATTAAATCCAATCTCCTTAATCAACCCGATGGCAGTGTTTACTCAACTGAAGAAAATCAATTTACAAGGATGGCTTTTGCCCCCGATGGTTATGGCTACACGCTATCAAATGATGCTAACCATTTAATACGCTTTAGTACGGCTAAAAATGCCGTTATTGAAGATTTGGGAGCGGTACTGGATAACGATAATAATAAAGAAATTTCAATACATAATAAATGCACCGGATGGGGTGGCGGCATGGTGGCAGATGCATTTGGAAAGCTGGTGGTAGTAACCGCAATGCACCAGATTTTTATTATTGATGTAAACAGTAAAATTGCTACACATGCAGGAAATATAAGCGGTTTACCCAATAATTTTTCGACCAATGCAGCGGCCGTAGATGCAGACGGATGGCTGGTTGTAGGCTGTGCTAATACATTGGCACCGCTTTATAAAGTCGATCTCAAAAATAGAAACGCAATAAGCATGGATAGTGCAACTACCTATTTTAATACTGCTGATATGGCGAACGGAAATTTATTATTACAAAAGGAATTTGATGCGGTCAATAAGTTTTCGACAGATAAATTAGAAAGTGCTGGACCGGTTTTAAACGGGGTAAAAGTTTATCCAAACCCAATTACCGGTGCTAGTTTCTACTTGAAATTAACCAACCAGCAGGCAGGAAATTATACCCTTGTTTTAACCGATATAGCCGGTAGAATTATGTATTCAAAACCGGTACAAATAATTAAAGCAAATCAAACAGTATCTATCACGCTCTTGCGTAAACCAACCGGTGGCACCTATTTTGTTAAGGTAATAAGTGCAGCAAATAAAACTACTTTAAAAGATAAAGTGGTTATTGAATAAAGAATATAAGCGTAGTGGTTTTGTTAAAACTTAACAGTATTTAAAGCCTATTTTTTGTACCGAATACTTTTTTTGCATTTCATAATTTAATTTTGCAAATTGATAATTGTACTTATAAAGTACACCCTAATTTTTTTATTTCATGCAGAATATAGAACCTTATTTTAATTGGCGGCATTTATACACTTCGGAAGAAGATTCAAGATCTCCTTTTTTTGGAAGAGAATACAGTGAATTTGAATTTTCGCAAACCGTTTACAACTTTTACATTCATCCTCAATGGGATGAATTTGGAAGTAGAACCTTGTACATGAAAATATTATTTACAGATTATGAGCAACATTACGCCATCATAGAATTAATTGGAGAATGGAACGATGCGATTGAAAATGATATTATGACCTTGCGTCGTGACGTTACCGATATTTTATTTAAACAAGGTATTACCAAATATATTTTAGTGGCAGAAAATGTGCTTAATTTTCACAGCAGCGATGATAGCTATTATGAAGAATGGAGAGAACAATTAGAGGATGATGCCGGGTGGATTGTACTTTTAAATATGCCGCAGCAAAGTCAATATGATTTTAAAAAAGCCCGGCTAACAAATTATGTTTCCCTGCTTGACTTTCCTCAATGGCGAACCTTAAAACCCGAACTTGTTTTCCATCAAATAGACAATTGGATGATCCGGCAATTGGGAGACGCTTTGTAATGTTTCATTTATTTGAAAATAATGAATAGCAGCTGTTATTTTTAATTGTTTCACCCTCAAGTATTAAAAACACATTACCATTTTTTTAAATTTAATATTTTCCGGGATTAATGAAAAATCTGCCTTAATAAAGAAACATTCCAATCAGAATATTTATCTGAGGATTGCTTTAAATTGAAAGGAATTAAGAACATTGGTAATTATTAAATGATTAGTATGCATTTATTTTATCATAATAAATCATTAAAATCAATTTTCAATGCCTTCGTTACCGGAATTCAACATAATCTTCCAACTGCCGTCTGCCTGCTTCTTCCATATATTTACATAAGTGCCGTAGATGACCTTGTCCTTATTTTTAGGGGTAATAGTATATACACCATAAGTATAACCTAATTCGCCGGAAGCAGCCACAGTACCACCTCTTGGCTGCCATATAATAGAATAGGCAGAATCATTGGACTGGCTAATAAAATCTATGGCCTCCGCTCCTAATAAAGGGTAATTATTTGGCTTTAATAGTACGCCGTTACTATCAATAAATTGCATCAGGGCTTTTCGTGCCCCAACTTTTTGTCCAAGTGCAGAAAAAGAATTTTCCGCGGCAATCATTTCTGCTTTTAAATTCTCTGCCGCAATTTTTTTTTCTGCCTGGTAATTACATGCAGGTAGAAAAAAAACGCAAACCAGCACAAAAAATATTTTATTTATCATAATTAACCAGCGCTATTAAAATTTTTTTACACAAAAAATGGCGAAAGTATTGTACAATACACCCGCCATTTTTCACAAAAAAAATATTTTTCTAATAATATTTATTCAGCTTCATATAAAATAATAATTATTAACTACACGTGTAATAATTCTTTTTTTACCATTAATTGCTCCACTGTTTCTTCATACATTTCGTCCGGTACACAACAATCAACCGGGCAAACTGCGGCGCACTGGGGTTCTTCGTGAAAACCCTGGCACTCCGTACATTTATTCGGTGTAATATAATAAGTATCTACACTTACCGGAGTATTGCGTTTATCAGCATCTACCTGGGTTCCGTCAAGCAAAGTAAAAAGACCTTTTACACTGGTACCATCAGCTATTGCCCACTCTACCCCACCCTCATAAATGGCGTTATTTGGACATTCTGGTTCACAAGCACCACAATTAATACATTCATCTGTTATTTTTATAGCCATTACTTTTGATTTAGAAAGTTGAAATTGCGACTTTTGAAGTACAAAATAAGATTATCGGAATGAATTTACAAAATCGAATTACATTATTGTTGAAGCTAAGAACCTATTTACTTGAAAATAGTGAAGAATGGCAAAACATAAAATTAAAAGCATCTATCCACAATGGTTGGTTCAACATTGAGTTTATTGATATTGCAGTACAAAACATAGTTACGCAATTTTTAGCGGAAGATAAATTATCCGAATGGCTAACCTATTACCAGATTGATGATAATATTGTTCCAAAAAATGTTGGTATCGTAATGGCAGGAAATATTCCCATGGTGGGCTTTCATGATTTTTTGTGCGTTTTTATCAGCGGGCATACCCAAACCATTAAATTATCTACAAAAGATGATGTTCTGTTAAAGCATTTAATTGAAAAGATGATTGGCTGGAACCAAACAATGGAACAAACCGTTTTATTTGCGCCAATGCTTAAAGGATGCGATGCCTATATTGCCACAGGAAGTAATAACAGTGCCCGATATTTTGATTATTATTTTGCAAAATATCCCAGTATCATCCGTAAAAATAGAACATCGGTAGCGGTTTTAACCGGGATGGAAACCACGGAAGAACTTGAAAATTTGTCAGATGATATCCATGTTTATTTCGGATTGGGATGCAGAAATGTCACAAAAATATTTACGCCGGAAGGGTACGACTTTGTTCCTTTACTAGGCGCCTTTCATAAATATAAATATTTTGCGGATCACCATAAATATAGAAACAATTATGATTATAATTTGTCTATACAAATTATGAACAATAGGTTTTATATGACCAATGAGGCTACTTTACTGGTAGAAAGTGAACATTTATTTAGTCCAATTAGCCAGCTAAATTATAGTTTCTACTCAGACATAGAAAAGGTTATTAAAGAATTAAGGGAATGCAAAGAATTACAATGTATTGCAGGTATCGATATACCACTGGGTAAAGTACAGTGCCCGGGATTAAAGGATTATGCAGATGGAATAGACACGATGCAATTTTTATTAACTTTATAATTCATCTACGAAAGTCTTACTAATTAATTGTTAAACCTATTGCTGCGTTAATTACATTTTGTCAGTGCAACGTTACTTTGTATTGTCAGGCATAAATATTGAGCTTAAATTAAAGCCTTATTTTAAAACAAATAAAATTATATCAAATGAAACTCAAAGAAGTATTTATCACCATCGCAATTAGTGCTGTAACCGCCGTTAGTGTTATGTGGGGATACGGCAAATATGTAAAGGCAGGCAATACTTTTGCCGGTCAGGAAACTGGTGTTATTCCATCAAATTATAAACTTGCAGGCTTAAGAGACAATAATACTTCACCGGCTGGCCCGCTTGATTTTACCATACCTGCGGCGGCGGCTTTGCCAACTGTGGTGCACATCAAAACAAAAACAAATGCCAAACAAGTAAGCAATAGTTTACCGAGAACCCAGCAAAAAAGTCCGTTTGGCGATCTTTTTGATGATGATATGATTCAGCAATTTTTTGGCAACAGAAATGGTGGTGGGTATGTTCCGGAGCAAAGGGCTTCAGGTAGTGGGGTTATTATTAGCCAGGATGGTTTTATTGTAACCAACAACCATGTGGTGGAAAATGCGGATGAATTAACGGTAACACTTAATAACAAAAAGTCTTACATTGCAAAAGTTGTAGGTCGCGACCCTGCATATGACATAGCAGTAATTAAAATAGATGCTTCCGGTTTACCATTCCTTTTATATGGCAATTCTGATGATGTAAAAATTGGACAATGGGTATTGGCATTGGGTTATCCTTTAAATTTAGAAACTACGGTAACAGCAGGTATTGTTAGTGCAAAATCAAGAAGTCTTGGTTTAAATAAAGGAACAAAAACCAATACGGCTGTTGAATCCTTTATTCAAACAGATGCTGCAGTTAACCAAGGTAATAGTGGCGGAGCCCTAATAAATACTACAGGCGAATTAATTGGAATAAATTCTGCAATAGCCTCCCCTACAGGTTATTATTCAGGTTACTCTTATGCTATACCTGTTAATATTGTAAAGAAGGTAGTAGATGATATCATTAAATATGGCAATGTTCAAAGGGGTTACCTGGGTGTTTCAACTTACAATACTTACGATTTTTCTGAAGCCGATAAAACAAAATTAAAATTTAAATATTCAAGCGAAGGTTTGGTGATAACCGATGTAATGTTGAAAAGTGCGGCAGAAGAAGCCGGGTTAAAAAAGGGCGATATTATCAAGAGTGTAAACGGTGTCTTAATTACCCTGCCCTCCGAGTTACAAGAGGTTGTTACAAGATATAAACCTAGTGATAAGGTAACACTGGTTATCAACAGAGATAATAAAGATATCACGGTCATCGCTACATTAAAAAATAATTTAGGAAATTTTGAGATTGTAAAACAAGAGAATGTAATTCTTTCAAAATTAGGAGGAGAGTTTGTAAATCTTGATCCTAAAAAAGCCAAAGAATATGGAGTTCCAGGTGGTGTTATTGTTAAAAAAATTACCGATGGTGCATTAACAGACCAGACAAGGATGAGAGACGGTTTTATAATCGTTAAAATAAATGAAACGCCTGTTAAAAATTTGGAGGAATTAAATACTGCATTAACAAGTGCCAAAACACTTACTATTAGTGGCTTTTATCCAGGTTATGATGGATTATATGATTATCCTATTTCTTTGGAAGGTAATTAATTAAGCTTCATAAATATTATCATTAAATCCTCTGGCGACAGGGGGTTTTTTTTTGATATCCGGAATTATAGTGACTTATGGTATGCAGTTTAAACTTACTTAGCCATTTATAAAATTGTTTTAATAGCAAATAATGCACAGTAAAAACCTGGTAAGGTTGGAAGAAAATAATCCACATAAATAAAAAAAACAGACAACTTTAGCTATTATAGGTGTCAACTTTATTTATCTACAATTGTTGCAAATACATGAATATTCTTATTACGGGCGCTAATGGCTACATTGGACAACGATTAATACCTGTTTTAGCAGCACAGGGGCATCAATTATATTGTTGCGTAAGAGACCGTATAAGATTTGAATCGAAACACCAGCAAGAGCAGTTAAAAATAATTGAAGTAAATTTTTTAGCTGATACAAGCACCACTATTTTGCCTCAGCAAATTGATATTGCTTTTTACCTTGTTCACTCCATGACGAATAAAAATAATTTTCAGGATCAGGAAGTGACTGTGGCCAATAGTTTTATGCGGTTGATTAAAAATACGAATTGCGTGCAAATTATTTACCTCAGTGGCATCGTAAATGAAAAGCAATTGTCTCCACATTTGGAATCCAGATTAAGGGTGGAAAAAATTTTAAGAGGTGGTGCTATAAATGTAACTGTTTTAAGGGCGGGTATTATTGTTGGATCAGGCAGCGCGTCTTTTGAGATAATCAGGGATATTGTTGAAAAATTACCGGTAATGACAACGCCCAAATGGGTAAATACTTTATGCCAGCCAATTGCCATACGAAATGTAATACAATTTTTAAGTGGCGTAATGCTTAAAGATAGTACGTACAACCGGCAATTTGATATTGGTGGTCCGGAAGTGCTTAGTTATAAAAGCATGTTACTAAAATTTGCAGCAGTAAGAAAACTTAAAAGATGGATACTAACCATACCTTTTATAACGCCCAAAATATCTAGTTATTGGCTATATTTTGTAACGGCTACAAGTTACCCGCTGGCGGTAAATTTAGTAGATAGCATGAAGGTAAATGTGGTATGCCGTCCTAATAACCTTGCGCAGGAATTGGGTATTGAATTAATACCTTATGAGACCGCTGTTCAGATGGCTTTTGAGAAAATAGAGCAACACATGGTGCTTAGTAGCTGGAAGGATGCTTTCAGCAGCAGCGGGGCTTCGCAAACAATTATGAATTATATTGAAGTGCCCAGCTTTGGTTGTTTTAAAGATTTAAAATGGAGAGAGGTTAAAGGAGAATTAAACGGTGTATTGGCGAATATTTGGAGCATTGGCGGCGAAAAAGGATGGTATTACGGCAATACTTTATGGAAGGTAAGAGGCATGATGGATAAGTGGGTTGGAGGAGTTGGGTTAAGAAGAGGCCGTACAGATTCTTTACAAATTATGCCGGGTGATGCACTTGATTTTTGGAGGGTTATCATTGCTGACAAACAAAATAAAAGGTTATTGCTATTTGCCGAAATGAAGGTTCCCGGTGAGGCCTGGCTGGAATTTAAAATTATGAAAAAAGACAATAAGCAATTTCTGCGGCAAACAGCAACCTTTAGACCAAGGGGTTTATGGGGAAGGCTTTACTGGTATGCAGTATTGCCTTTTCACTATTTTATTTTTAATGGAATGATCAACAATTTAATTAAAGTAAAATCAGTTGAAAATTGAATGGAGCCTATAAATTTTAATCGTCAATTAAACCCTCCAATAAAAAGCTCTTTATTTCGGTTATCATAAAAAGATACATCGAAATAAAGAGCTTTAAGTTATAAAATATTTAGGTTAATATAACTTTCTCCATAATATCACCACCACGGATAGCATCTATAAATTCCACGCCATTGGTAATTTTTCCAAAGCAGGTATGCACGCCATCCAAATGCTGTGTTCCCTGGCGACTATGACATATAAAAAATTGTGATCCGCCGGTATCCCTTCCACGATGTGCCATCGACATTACGCCTCTGTCATGAATTTGCTTAACACCATTTAATTCGCATTTAATAGAGTAGCCTGGACCTCCTGCGCCTGTGCCATCCGGATCGCCGCCTTGAATCATGAAATTAGGAATAACGCGATGAAAACTTACGCCATTATAAAAGCCTTCACTTACCAATTTTTTAAAATTAGCAGCAGCAATCGGAGCATCATCATCATATAATTCAAAAGAAAGAACACCTTTACTGGTGTGTATTTCGCCGGTAGTTAATTTTACGTCGCTCATTGTTGTAGTTTTTAATTTACGCGAAAATAGTATTTACCAATCAATTGAAAACCTAAATGGGCTTACTCTTTTCAAAATATATTGGTAATTATAATCGGCAGCTTATTAAACACTACACTATCTCCCACCCGCTTGCCCATCAGGGTTTTTGCCAGTGGAGCCTGCGGAGAAACAAGGTAAACCAGCAGGCCTTCAAAATTAATTTTACCTAAACCGGCAGCAATAAAAAACTGTAGTTCGGTACAGCTAACAATACACCCGGCAGTTACTATGGTTTTAATTGTAAAACAATCGATGGATAATACTGCAGCAAGTTCATTTTGATTGGCTACCAATTGGCGTGCCTGCATATCTTTTTCACGATGACTCATAGCACGTGAAGTTTCGTATTTATCTCCTGCACTACTTTTTTCTTCATTATTTGCTGCCAGTTGTGCGGTAGCCATTGCTGCTGCAATTGCCGCAATTCTTTCGTTTATAGTGGCTATACAATGGCGGAGCAGCCTCATTTTATAATTAATATCAATGTTGGTCATCTATTAAAATTAATCATTTAAAACCGGGGAGGCATTGATTCAGGTTACCTTAGGCAGGATTTCCCAAAATTTTTTAAAAATGTATTTAAAATCCTAAATGAATATTATTTATTTAATTATTATATTACATTATAATTAAATATTATTTATGGGATTTGATCAGTATCACGAACCTCCTGAAGAATTAAGTGCAGCAACCAGAACCTTTGCCCGTATGGTTGCTTCTTTAACAGAGGAAGCTGAAGCAATTGGATGGTATGAACAAAGAATAGCTGTTGAAACAGACAAAGCAGCTAAAGCAATAATGGAGAATGCACAAAAAGAAGAAATGAAGCATTTTGGAATGGATCTCGAATTTCTGTTGCGGAAGAAACCCGTTTGGCGTAAAACTTTACAAGCTATTTTATTTACAACGGGTGATATTGTTAAAATGGGAGAAAAAGGTGAAAAAAAGGCGGATGATTAATTAATATATTTTGTAATATTTATTGTTTTAATAAACCTGAAATTTATCCTTAAATAGACTTCAAATTAATAAAAAGCAAGAAAAATTATGATCTATCAATACAAAGTTCATTTAGTAGCTGTTTTAAAGCTGTTGCTTAAAATTATAGTTACCTAATGTTGCAAAGTTTTTGTTTATATCAAAGTCATTATTTCAGTTTCAGTAAACACGATTTGAAATTAACCTATGTTTTCAAAAATTAAGTTAATTAATTTGTTTTAAATTAATTAATACTTTAATAATAGAAAATGGTAAACTTAAAACCTCATGTTTTATATAAAAATAATATTAATAACACTGATTTTCAATTAATTATAAACATTTTTCTATTATATAAATACTATATTGAATACTCTTTTTTGAATAAAATAAAATTAAATATTAATTATTTTTAATAAATATATACTTACTTATTAGAGATTTAATAAATCTTCTTAAACAGTTATCGCCTGCTTTAATTATTACACCTAAATTAAAAACTAACTTTAAGCAATATAACACCGGCAACTTTTACTAACATCATGGCTACTACTAATGAATTAAGCAGCACTCAATTTTTATCCGGTGGTGGCGAAATGGGTGAATTGATCCGATCAATGGATTGGTCTGCTACACCTCTCGGACCGATTGAAAGCTGGCCTCAAAGTTTGCGAACTTCTGTTAATCTTTGTCTTTCTTCCACATTTCCAATATTAATTGCCTGGGGACCAAAAAATATTCAAATTTATAATGACAGTTACCGGCCCATATGCGGTGCAAAGCATCCAAATTCGATGGGACAAAATTTTAGGGAGTGTTGGGAATCTGCCTTGCCTGTAGTGGGGGTACCTTTTGATAAAGGTCAACAAGGAGAAGGAACTTATATTAAAGACCAGCGAATGTTTTTGGACAGGTATGGATATATGGAAGAGGCTTTTATGACCTTTTCTTTTGCACCAATAAGAGATGAAACCGGTAGTGTGGGCGGTATATTTCATCCCATTACAGAAACAACCGATAAAATGTTAAGCGCCCGCAGAACAAGGGTTTTACGGGATCTTGGAGCCGACATCATAAAGGCAAAATCCGTAAAGGAAATAGGTTTATTAATAGCAGATAAATATGAGGATTACGAACTTGACCTGCCTTTTTTAGCCATGTATCAATTGGATGCGGATGGCAAAAAAGCACTATTATCGCATTATACCGGTTTTACAGCTACCAGCAACTTGTACATACCTGAACTTAAAATTGATAATTGCAGGTTAACGGCACCATTGTCTCTGGAAGAAGTTTTAAAGACAAAAAACGCCCGGGTTCTTAATAATTTATCAGCTATTTATGGCGATTTCAATTGTGGCCCATACGAGGAAAGTCCTGAATCAGCGCTTATTTTGCCCCTTCAAATTACCGGACAGGAAGATATATTTGGTTTTGTAATTGCCGGTGTAAGCCGCCGCAGGATGCTGGATGAGGCGTACATTAATTTTTACCAACTACTTGGAAGCACGTACAACACTGCCATATCTACAATTTATGCCTATGAACAGGAACAGAAAAGAGCCATAGCACTGGCAGAAATAGACCTCGCAAAAACAACTTTTTTCAGTAATGTTAGTCATGAATTCAGAACACCCCTAACACTGATGCTGGGACCTTTGGAGGAGATTATGAAGGACAAGGATTTTTACAGCTCAAAAGATAAAGAATCGGTGGAATCCATTGAGCGTAATGCACAAAGATTACTAAAACTGGTTAATAATTTATTGGATTATAGTCGCGTGGAAGCAGGACGTATAAAAGCAACCTATCAACCATTAGATTTTACGGAGTTAACAGAAGACCTGGCGAGTGGATTTAGATCGGTGATCGAAAAAGCCGGTTTAAATTTTAATGTACATTGTAATGTACTTACAAAAAAAATTTATGCAGATAAGTCGATGTGGGAAAAGATTGTACTTAACCTGCTAATAAACGCTTTTAATTATACCCTGCGGGGAAGTATTACTGTTAATTTAGAGCAACAGGATGAATTTGTAAGTTTTGAAGTAATTGATACCGGTATTGGTATTTCCGCTAAGGATTTACCCTTGTTATTTGAACGTTTTTACAGAGTAGAAAATGCAGTTGGTCGCACCCATAAAGGTTCCGGAATAGGTTTGTCTCTGGTAAGCGAATTGGTAAAACTTCATCATGGAACCATTACCGTAAATAGTATTGAAGGCAGGGGCAGTAGTTTTATTGTACACATTCCAACAGGAAAAAAACATTTACCACCGCAGCAGGTACAAGAAAATTTACCAATTGCAATATCCTCACAAATAAAGGATTTATTTGCTAAAGAATCCATGGATATTTTGATGCACAACGACACTTTAGAAGATTCAGGGATAGCAGCATCAATTAAGGCTATTGACAATGTTGAAAAGGCATATAGGGTAAGTGCTAAAATTTTAATTGTAGATGATAATGCCGATATGCGTGCGTATCTGTACCGTATTTTATCGCCCTATTTTGATGTTTTTGTGGCAGTAAATGGAAAAGATGCCTTAAAGAAAATACACTATATAATGCCCGACCTGGTATTAAGTGATATTATGATGCCGGTGATGGACGGCAAAAAAATGCTGAATAAAATTAAAGAGAATCCAACTTTTTTGAAGATACCGGTGATATTTTTATCTGCCAGAGCCGGCGAAGAGGCCAGGATTGATGGTTTAGATGCAGGAGCAGATGATTACCTGGTAAAGCCATTTTCGGCTGCAGAATTATTATCGAAAATTAGGACGCAAATAAAAATTAGTAGCTCCCGGATGTTTGCGGAACAAAAGTTAAGAAACCTGTTAAATAATGCGCCGGTGGCAATAGCATTGTATAGAGGCAGTAGTCATATTCTTGAAATGGCAAATGAAAAAATGCTGAATTATCTGGATAAAACAGCGGAACAAATTTTACATCAACCCATTTTTGAAGTGATGCCGGAACTTAAAACGGAGGGTTTTGATATTATTATGGATACGGTTTTAAATACCGGTATCCGTCATATTTCCGTGGAGATTCCACTTAAACTATTTAGACCCTATAAACCTCTTATAGCCTATGTCAACATCACTATTGAAGCACTGGTTGAAGAAAATAATGTCATCTCCGGACTAATGGTTGTAGCATCTGATGTTACAGAACAGGTGACGGCGAGAAAGGACCTGGAGAAAGTTACTGATACTTTAAAATTGGCCATTGATGGAGCGGGTATCGGCACCTGGAACGCAGATTTAATTTCAGGTAAATTAACTGTTTCAGAACGAACCAAGATAATACATGGTTGGCCTGATGAAGTTTCAATAACGGTACTTCAAAGCAGCAAACAGATTGAGGAGGAACACCGCAACAAAGTTTTACTGGCAATTGAAACCGCTGTAAAAGAAAATAAAAGTTTTGATGAAGTTTTTTCGATGATACCCTTAAATTCCAACAAAAAAAAGTGGATTAGAGCATCGGGTAAAGCCTATTATGATGCTGAAGGTTTGCCAACTAATATGGCAGGAACTGTTATAGATATTACGGAGCAAATGGAAGATGAGCTGCGGAAAAATGATTTTATTGGTATGGTAAGCCATGAATTAAAAACCCCGCTGACCTCTTTAAATGGGTACGCTCAAATATTGCATGCCAGGGCAAAAATAAATCTTGATGTTTTTACTGTAGATACCCTTGGTAAGATGATGAATCAGGTAAAAAAGATGAGTACCATGATAAATGGATTTTTAGATATATCCAGATTGGAAAGCGGAAAGATTCATTTAAATAAATCTTTATTTGATATCAATAAATTAATAATAGATATTATTGAAGAAACTCAACCGATGGCCGCCAGCCACCTTATTATTTTTTCGCCGGGTAAACCTGCAATTCTAAATGCAGACAGGGATAAAATTGGGTCTGTATTATCTAACCTGCTAAGTAATGCTATTAAATACACATCTAATAAAAAACCAATTGCTGTTTATTGCGAACTAATTGATAATAAAGTAATTATATATGTAAAAGATGAAGGAATGGGTATCAGGCAGCATGATATAGAAAAATTATTTCAACGTTTTTATAGGGTAGACAATACTGAAAGTCAACATATTGCAGGTTTTGGAATTGGTTTGTACTTAAGTGCCGAAATAATACAACACCATCAAGGAAATATTGGGGTAAAAAGCGAGGTTGGATTCGGATCTGTCTTTCATTTTGAGCTTCCTTTGAATGATGAAACCCCCAATTAATCGTATTATTACTTTTCTATAAAGGTCTTTTATCTTTTAATTAATTTAATTGAGTTATGATAATCAACAAAGTATAAATATTTATCATATTAATTAAAATATATTTGTTTGTTTAATAATATTACGTAATTTTACATCGTAATTAATACAGACGCTCCTTAAATCCACCCATTCTACATAACAACCACAAGAAATTACTACCATTTCCTCTATTAATTATTTAACTCAATTGAAGTATTATTATTTCGGGATACTTCAATATCGATTTATAGTATAATCCAGCCATCTATTGTATCGCCAATTATTATTTTTTTTATTTCTCAACCACAATTAAAAAAATTTAAAATGGAAAGGACCTTTACAAAAATTTACAGTACTTCAACCCGGGAATTAAGAGTTAGATTATTTGGATTATTGCTGATTGTTTCAGCAGCAGCTTATTTTGTAACCTACATCATTACAGTTAAGTAAGCGATTTCTACATTCTTTATGAAGTTTTTACTTTAAGTTGACATCAGGATTCAACTTTTATTATTCTCTAAAAATTTTAGTTAAATGGTTGGCGGGTAAAATAAGGTATCAGCAAGTTTCGCTGGTACCTTATTTTTACACTAATTGGTCTATTTTAAATGCTCGTAATTAAATTAAAACTATTAATAACGTTGAAAATTAGCAATAGGTTTTATGAAGTAAACAAAAGCCATATAAAAAATTTGACAAATATTTTTTAAGTTAAAAATTAAATTCACGCCGTTGTAAGTTTAACCTGAAACCTACATTAAAAAAAGTTAGTGCGGTGTTGGGTTGGCCGGATACATTGTAGGTTCTATGCGTTGCACTAATATCAAAATAGGCATTCTCAAATAATTCGTACGATAAATTAAAAGTGGCGGCCGTGCTGTTTACAGGAATACCCGAACCAATAAAATAACCATAATCCCTGGTACGGGTATTATAACTTCTAAAAATATTACCTCCCATATTGACCCCCGCAGAATCTAACCCCTGCACAAAATGTATAACTTTAGCAGTTAAATACAACCTTGCTAAGGGATGATAGTTTGCAATAACAATTATCTCCTTTACGCTGGCTCCCAATGGATGCGCCAAGGGCTGGTTATAATGCGTAAAATTTGTTGAGCTATCAAAATTGGTATAAGTAAATGGACGAATAAAATTAAATTCAGCTTGTAAGTCGAGGTTTTTTATCGACAAGGCATTTACATATTTAGCACCAAGCTGAATGGCCTGTTTATTAACAAAGGCACCATCATTATAGCGCAGCAATTCCTTTATATGAAATTCATTTATTAAAACCTGCGTATACAATTGAAATGTATGTGCAATATTCGCTTTAAGATCAATACCGATACTGGCTTTACCGGAAGCACCTAAATTAGATTCGGTTGACCGATAGAAAATTACCGGGTTTACATAACTTAATTGCAGGCCATTATTACCTGTTTCCATAATGTTTTCGTACAAACCTACATTTAACCATTTAGCTGCCTGAATACTTAAATGGTGTAAGGTCATGTAATTCTTAGGCTTCATATCGCGCCCGGTTTGCGGCACAGATTGTATGGTTTGGGCCAGTACCATTTCGTATTTAAATTTCCACAAGCGGGTATTTAAACGAAGAAATAAATAATTATTGCTGAAATCGCTTAAGAATAAACTCCGCAGACCGTTACCTATAAACAATTTATCGTAGGCATATTGGATGTGAATGTATTTTGCCACATTAAAGGAAATGCCACCGCGCATATCAAAAAAATCAAAAGCCCTGCCATCCTTTCCATAACTTTTATAAAAGCCAATACCTGGTACAGCACTGTGTATTGCAGCATAATCGCGCACATATGCGGGATCAAGTTCCTGGTTGTCGGATAAATAAGTATAAAAACCAATTTTTTTATTAACGGATCCGCTTATTAAAATACCCCTTGTATTGGTATATAGTTTTCCTGATCCATCATTGGCCTGGCCGTACTGTAAATTTAAAACTGGGTCAACTGTCATGGACAACACCCTATCTTTTACCAAATAAAAATGACCCGGATTTTTATAAAAATGTTTTAAGAAAGGCTTGTTGTTTACAAATGAATCCTGATAATGAGCTGTCCAAATAGTATTGTCCATTAAGTACCTCGAGATTGTATTTCGTTCGATGGCCGATAACTGAACGGGTAATTGTCCTAATTTATCCAGAGAATCCAAATGTTCAATTTGTTTGGTAACCTCCTGTCGGTTTAAAGGCTTAACTGTATTAAAATTAAGTATTGAATCATTTTGAAGTAAAATATCCATTCTATCAAGGGTTTGATAGTCCTTACTACCCGGTGTTATATTATCTGATTGAGCTAATATTTTAAGAGGGCTTGTTAAAAGAAGGAATATGCAGCAAAAACATAATATGCTACAATGCTTCATAATAGGTTTACTCATAGTTATTCTTTTAAGCGAAATTATAGGAAATAAAATGTTGTTGCAATTTTATATATTTTCTTTTTTTAAGGTATTGGCAGGCAGGAATTTATTATATAAAAAATTTTGTAGCGGTAAGTGTCAATTCATTATTATAAAATTTCCAAATACTCAATAACTTATAAATCAAATAAATTAAGATTGTACGATGCAGCATTTAGTAATTTATGGTCATGAGCTTTTGATTATTAACAGCCAATCCTGCTGCTATCTTTTTAGAAATGGGATGTTATTATGGTTTACCCGAAATAATTTCTTTAGAATTTTCCTTTTTAGCGTAAAATGATTGCATTTAAAATTAAATCTAAGATATATTTTAAATTTAATTTATATTTTTTACTAAAAAATATAGTAAAATGATTTAGTTATTACGCTTTTAGGTGCATCATTTTTAAATCTACCGCTTCATTATATTATTCTTTACGGTCACTTACAGTTGGGTATATTTTTCTATTTAATTATTATAATATTTATACTATACATTATAAAATAATATTATAATTTTTTTTAAATATATCTATAAAAATTTGTAAATAGTTGATAATCAATTATTAATACTATGATTTGAAAGCTTTATATCATGTACTTTTACTAAGTTTTTATAAAATTAATTTCTTTTTAACGCCCAAATAATAATTATATGAAGTGTAAATTTTTACTATTAACAGTGTTCTTTTTTTTACTGATTTTATCAGCAAAGCAAAGTATTGCTCAGTCTTATCCGATAGGTAATTTAGATTCTTTTGTAATATTTACCGGTTCAGGAAATATAAACAATACCAATATTACATCTACAAAATCTACTTTTGTTTTAGGAGATGTGGGAACCCAATCTGGTACCATAACTTCTGTAAAAGGAGCCATAAAAACTACGGTTTATACTGCTACATCTTTAACTGCTCAAACTTTAAAAGATTTAGATACGCTTTATAAACAAGTTACAAGTATAACAACTTCAACAC